>DJXS01000080.1:22923-36885 GCA_002448395.1 Lachnospiraceae bacterium UBA6998
ATTCTCTTGAGAAGACCGAAGCGAAAGATGCAACCTGCACCGAGGCCGGTAACACCGAGTACTGGACCTGCAGCGTATGCAAAAAGCTGTTTGGTGATGATCAAGGAACAACAGAGATTACGGCAGCAGATACAGTAGTAGCTGCAAAGGGCCACTCTCTTGAGAAGACCGAAGCGAAGGACGCAACATGCACCGAAGCCGGTAATACCGAATACTGGACCTGCAGTGAGTGCAAAAAACTGTTCGGTGATGATCAGGGAACAACCGAGATCACGGCAGCGGATACAGTAGTAGCTGCAAAGGGCCATTCTCTCGAGAAGACCGACGCGAAGGATGCAACCTGCACTGAGGCCGGTAATACCGAGTACTGGACCTGCAGTGAGTGCAAAAAGCTGTTCGGTGATGATCTAGGAACAACCGAGATCACGGCAGCGGATACAGTAGTAGCTGCGACGGGCCACAACTGGGGCGAGTGGACTGTTGTAAAGGCCGCAACAGAGGAAGAGGAAGGCCTTGAGAGAAGGACCTGCAGCAATGATGAGAGCCACACGGAAGAAAAAACAATCCCTAAGCTGAACCATGTACATGAACTGGTCAAGACAGATGCAGTGGCTGCGACGTGCACCGAAGCCGGCAACATCGAATATTGGACCTGCAGCAAGTGCAAAAAACTGTACAAGGACAGTGAGGGCACACAGGAGATAACGGAAGCAGATACAGTAGTAGCAGCGAAGGGCCATTCTCTTGAGAAGACCGAAGCGAAGGATGCAACCTGCACCGAAGCTGGCAATACCGAGTACTGGACCTGCAGTGAGTGCAAAAAACTGTTCGGTGATGATCAGGGAACAAGAGAGATCACAGCAGCAGATACAGTAGTAGCTGCGACGGGTCACGACTGGGGCGAGTGGACTGTTGTAAAGGCCGCAACAGAGGAAGAGGAAGGCCTTGAGAGAAGGACCTGCAGCAATGATGAAAGCCACACGGAAGAAAAAACAATCCCTAAGCTGAACCACGTACATAATCTGGTCAAGACAGATGCAGTGGACGCGTCGTGCACCGAGGCTGGCAATATTGACTATTGGACCTGCAGCAAGTGCAATAAACTGTACAAGGACAGTGCGGGTACGCAGGAGATCACGGCAGCAGACACAGTAGTAGCAGCAAAAGGCCATTCTCTTGAGAAGACCGAAGCGAAGGCTGCAACCTGCACCGAGGCTGGAAACATCGAGTACTGGACCTGCAACGTATGCAAAAAGCTGTTCAGCGATGGCGAAGGAACGACCGAGATCATAGAAGCCGAGACAGTAGTAGCCGCGAAGGGCCATTCTCTTGAGAAGACCGAAGCGAAAGATGCAACCTGCACCGAGGCCGGTAACACCGAGTACTGGACCTGCAGCGTATGCAAAAAGCTGTTTGGTGATGATCAAGGAACAACAGAGATTACGGCAGCAGATACAGTAGTAGCGGCAAAGGGCCATTCTCTTGAGAAGACGGAAGCGGTAGATGCGACATGTACCGAAGCCGGCAACATCGAATATTGGACCTGCAGCAAGTGCAATAAACTGTACAAGGACAGCGAAGGCACACAGGAGATCACGGAAGCGGATACAGCAGTCGCCGCGAAAGGCCACAACTGGACCGAGTGGACTGTCGTAACGAAAGCGACAGAGGAAAAGGAAGGTCTTGAGACCAGAATCTGCCTCAATGATGAGAGTCACAAAGAAGAAAGAACAATTCCCAAGCTGCAGGGCAAATGGAAGAAGAACAACAAGGGCTGGTGGTATGACCGCGGTGATGGATCCTATCCGGCTGGTGAATTCGAAACCATTAAGGGCAAGACTTATTACTTCAACGAATCCGGTTACATGCTTACCGGCTGGCAGAAGATCAGCGGAGAGTGGTATTACTTCAGCGCAGGCGGAGCGATGCTGACAGACTGGCAGAAGATAAACGACAAGTGGTATTACTTCAGTGCAAGCGGAGCGATGCAGACTGATTGGCAGAATATTAACGGCACTTGGTATTACTTCAGCGCAGGCGGAGCGATGCAGACCGGCTGGCAGAAGATTAACGGTACATGGTATTACTTCAGTGCAGGCGGAGCAATGCAGACCGGCTGGCAGAAGATTGACGGCAAGTGGTATTACTTCGGCGCAGGCGGAGCAATGCAAACTGGCTGGCAGAAGATTAACGGCACATGGTATTACTTCAGCGCAGGCGGAGCAATGCAGACTGGCTGGCAGAGTATTGGCGGCAAGTGGTATTACTTCAGCGCAGGCGGAGCGATGCAAACCGGCTGGAAGAATATTAACGGCACATGGTATTACATGGAGGAAAGCGGTGCTATGGCTGTCAACAAGTGGGTTGGCAATTACTATCTCACCGGAAGCGGAGCCATGGCTAAAAATACCTGGATCGGAAATTACTACGTAGGCGCGGATGGAAAGTGGATCCCGGGATATGGAACAAGTACTTCTAGCAGCGGAAGTTCCTCCAGTGGGAGTTCTTCCAGTGGTTCCTCTGGTATTGTGTATTGGGTCAAGGGAGGATCGGTTTATCATTCAACTGATCGCTGCCCTGCATTAGGCAGATCCGACCCCAGTACTATCGAGCACGGAACGATTGCTGAAAGTGGTAAGTCCAGACCTTGTAAAGACTGTCATTAAGCAGCGAGAGCGGTAAAAAAGCGCCACAGACAAAACAATTGAAGACAATAAAAGGAGCTGTGAAAGCTTGGGGATGATTTAAATCCCCTAGCCTTCACAGCTCTTTATTTTGCCGCGTTACTGTCTCCTTCCATTCATCTTCACTACACTTCTCACCCAATCGCAGACAGCATCGACTCCCTCGCCTGTCTTGGCGCTGACGGGCAGGATCTCCGCGTTTGGATTGAGGCGGAGGATTCGCTTTTTTGCCGCATCTATGTCGAAGTCAAAAAAGTCCATTGTATCGATCTTGTTGATCAGCACCAGGTCGCTGACGCTGAACATCAGAGGATATTTGAGGGGCTTGTCGTCACCTTCGGGAACGCTGAGGATCATGACGTTCCGATGGGCGCCGGTGTCAAATTCGGCGGGACAGACAAGGTTGCCGATGTTCTCGAGGATGAGAAGATCGGTTTCTTCGAGCACTCCCGAGCCTTCCGGGGCGAACTCGCTCAGCGCGCGGGTCACCATGTCAGCGTCGATGTGGCACAGGCCGCCGTTATGGATCTGCAGGGCTTCAACGCCCGTGGCGTCCGCAACGCGCTGGGCATCCAGTGTCGACTCTATATCGACGTCCATGACGCGGATCGTCAGCTCATCTTTGAGCTTGTTCACCAGGGCGGTCAGAAGCGTTGTTTTGCCGCTGCCCGGGCTGGACATGACGTTGAGCATGGTGGTTTTCTTGTCTGTGAGCATGCGGCGGATGGCCTCAGCCGAGGAGGTGTTGTCCGCAAAAACGCTTTCCTCTATTTTGATAGTTCGAACAGTTCCCATGATTGTCTCCTTTATTCGTTCCAGGCCTGAACCCGGCTTATGATCTCTTCAGCCAGCGCTTCCACGCCTTCGCCTGTACGGGCGGAGATGTAGAATATTTTGATGTCGGGGTTTCTATGTTTTGCAAAGCGTTCTGCCTTCTCCTTGTCAAAATCGAATACAGGCAGCGCGTCGATCTTATTGACCGCCATGATGTCGCACTCCTCGTACATGAGAGGGTACTTGGCTGGCTTGTCGTCGCCCTCGGGGACACTGAGGATGGTCATTTTGATGGCCGCGCCGGTGTCGAATTCGGCGGGGCAGACAAGGTTGCCGATGTTCTCGAGGACAACAAGATCCAAATGCTCATCGGTGCTCTCAAAGAGGGCTTTCAGGCCCTGCCTCGTCATGTCGGCGTCCAGATGGCACATTCCGCCCGTGTGCAGTTGGACCGCGGGAATGCCCGCGGCCAGGATTGTCCTCGCGTCCACGTCGGAGTCGATGTCGGCCTCCATGACGCCCCAATTGAGGCGACCTCTGAGGTACTTGTCCAGGGCGAGGAGCGTGGTAGTCTTGCCGCTTCCAGGCCCGGACATCAGGTTGAGGAGGCAGGTCTTTTGGGCTTTCAGTTCGCTGCGGAGATCCTGGGCGTCCTTGTGGTTATCTTCGAGGACGGATTCTTTGAGTTCGATGATCTTTACGGGGTCAGTGTAGATATTTGCCATGGTGGGCTCCTTTGATGTGTAATCGACCTCTGGGGTAGTTTGTTCGTGTGCAAGAGACCTCTGGGGTAGTTTGACCCCTGGGGTAGTTTGTCCCCAACTGGGGACAAACTACCCCAGAGGTCTCTTGTTTTTGATTATGTCAGTTCTTGTGCTCTTTCCAGTCTTGCGTAAGCGCCGTTCAGAGCCATGAGTTCGTCGCGTGAACCCTGCTCGGTGATGTGCATGCCGTCGACGACAGCGATGCGGTCCGCGCCGCGGACGGTGGAGAGGCGGTGGGCGATGACGATGCAGGTTTTGCCCTGGCTAAGGGCGTCCAGGCTGTCCTGGATCTGCCGTTCGGTGACGCTGTCGAGGGCGGAAGTTGCCTCATCCAGGATCAGGATGGGAGGATTCTTGAGGAAGACTCTCGCGATGGAAACACGCTGCTTCTGCCCGCCTGAGAGCACCACGCCGCGCTCGCCTACAAAGGTGTCATATCCGTCGGGCATCTGCATGATATCATCGTGGATCCGCGCGCGGACGGCTGCTTCCACGACTTCGCGGTCGGAGGCGTCGGGCCTTCCGTAGCGGATATTCTCCATGACAGTGCCGGCAAAGAGAAAGACGTCCTGCTGTATGATGCCGATGTTCCTGCGAAGACTCTCCTGGGTGAGATCCCGGACATCATTTCCGTCCACTGTGACACGGCCGCCGGTGACGTCGTAGAAGCGCGGGATCAGGTGGCACATGGTTGTCTTACCGCCGCCGGATTCGCCCACCAGCGCGACTGTCTCCCCGGCTGATATGTGCAGATTGATGTGGTCGAGGACCTCTGTCCCGTCGTTGTAGGAGAATGACACATCTTCGAAGCAGATGTCGCCCTTGACATCGGTCAATGTTTTGGCATCCGGGGCGTCCTGGATCTCGGGCTGGGTTCGCATCAGTTCCACGAAGCGCTCAAAACCCGACATTCCCTGCGTGTAGATCTCCATGAACTGCATAAGTTTGCGGATGGGCGCTGTAAAAGTAGAGACGTAAAGGGTGAAAGTGACGAGGTCGATGTAGTTCATCCGTTCGCGCATGATCAGAAAACCGCCCGCGGAGATGACGGCGACCTGCATCAGGCCGACTGTGGCCTCGACGCCCGCATTGAAGAGGCCCATGGCGCGGTAGAAGGATACTTTGCTTGCTTTGAAGGCCTCGTTGGCCTCGTCGAACTTCGCGTCCTCCGCCGCCTCGTTGGCAAAAGCCTTAGAGGTTCGGATACCGGAAATGCCGCTCTCGATGGCGGCGTTGATCTCGCCGGTGCGCTTTTTGACCTCACGGTTGGCGGCCTGCATGTTCAGGCGCTGGCGCATGCCGAAAATGACACAGGCGGGCAGCATGATTATGAGGACCAAGGTCAACAGCGGGTTGATCGTCAGCAAAATGACGAGCGCACCGATGATGGTGATGGAGCAGGTAAGGATGTTCTCGGGACCGTGATGGGCGAGCTCGACGATCTCGAACAGGTCGTTGGTGACGCGGGCGAGCAGTACGCCGGTCCTGTTCCTGTCGAAGAAACTGTACGACAGCGACTGCATATGCGTGAACACGTCTCTCCGCATGTCGGCCTCGACCAGGGTTCCCATCCGGTGTCCGATCACCGTGACAAAATATTGGCACACCGCGCGCAGTATATACGCCGCGAACATAATCGCCATCACGATGAAAAATGTCCGAAATATTCCTTCGGGCAGCAGGTTGCGCATAGACCATCTCGACACATACGGAAAGATCAGGTCCACAACAGCAATCCCGACGGACAGCGCCATATCAATGGCGAAGGCTTTCCTGTGGGGCACTATATAGGAGGCGAAAATCGCCAGTCTGGAGCGGGAGTAGTCTTTTTTCATTTTTAAGAGACCTCTGGGGTAGTTTGTCATTTTTATTCTAACTGAACGGGGGGAATATGCAAGAGACCTCTGGGGTATGCAAGAGACCTCTGGGGTAGTTTGTCCACAGGTGTGGACAAACTACCCCAGAGGTCTCTTTGTCGGCTTTACCGCCGAAGGGGCTGTCTTTCCAGGTTGCCTGCGCAACAGACGCGCAAAACGAAAAATGGTAATATAATGACTATCGAACCAACAAAAACCAATAAGGAGTTTTCCTATGAACGATAAAAAGAACAGAGCCGGCAGAATCAGCGCTGCTGATATTGTGCATTGCGGTATGTTCGCCAGCCTAATGGCCGTTGGCGCTTTCATCAAGATCATGATTCCCATCGGCATCTGGGAAGTGACCTTCTCCCTGCAATTTTTCTTTGCGCTGCTGGGCGGCTTTCTGCTCGGCTCCAAGCGCGGCTTAGCCGCCGTAGGCGTTTACTTGCTGATCGGCCTTGCAGGCGTGCCTGTATTTGCCCACGGCGGTGGACTCATGTACCTGATGAAGCCTACTTTCGGCTTTCTCATCGGCTTTGCCGCGGCAGCATACGTCGCAGGCAAAATAGCGGAGACCATCCCCGGCAACGGCTATTTTAAGCTTCTTTTCGCCTCCTTCTGGGGAGAGATGGCTTACTATCTGTGCGGGCTTGTTTACTATTACTTCATGTTCAACTTCGTGGTATCCAAAGACGTTGGCATAGGTTTTGTCGAGCTGGTGTCTGTGTGGTTTCTGTCAACAGTCATTCCGGATTTCATCCTGTGCGTGCTGGCGGCCGGAGCGGCGCTGCGGCTGCGCCCTGTGATCTTGAAGGAGAGCTTGTCTAAGAGACCTCTGGGGTAGTTTGCACCTGTATGAGAGACCTCTGGGGTGGCTTTGCACCTGTATGAGAGACCTCTGGGTGCTTTTGCTGGCAGACACCATGTGTCGGGGACCTCCGGCCCATCGAACTCGGCTGAAGCCTTGGATTGGATGGAGCCAGTTCAAGCGTTTCGCGTGAGTTGCACCATCGGATTTGTCTGGACAGGGATATGGATGGACCAATTTGTGCGGTCATGAATAGAACCTCCATCGGACAAAAGGAAAAGCCATATTGGCTGGAGCGATTTTTGTGCCTGGAACTCTTCACATACCATCGGATTTGACGGCAAGCCCTAGGAGGATGGAGAGTTTGTGCCAGACAAGCTTTTCAAGCCCCATCGGATTTGACGGCAAACCGGAGGTGGATGGAGGGTTTGTGCCAGACAAGCTTTTCAGGCCCCATCGGATTTGACGGCAAGCTCTAGGAGGATGGGGAGTTTGTGCCAGACAAGCTTTTCAAGCTCCATCGGATTTGACGACAAGTACGAAGTGGATGGAAAATTTGTTCCAGAC
This sequence comes from Lachnospiraceae bacterium UBA6998, assembly GCA_002448395.1. Classification (GTDB taxonomy): domain Bacteria; phylum Bacillota; class Clostridia; order Lachnospirales; family Lachnospiraceae; genus CAG-791. The sequence continues at coordinate 30,380 of DJXS01000080.1, forward strand.
AAGACTTAAACTACCCTAGAGCTCACCTGCACCAGTGCAAACTACCCCAGAGGTCGCCCGCACCCCCCAGAGGTCCCCTGCACCCGCAATGGACGCAGTCCCGTATTAATGGTAGAATAGATAGAGCAAGTTGCCGCACAGTTTCGCGGCTGTATGGAGAAGGTCCAAGGAATGAGCTATTTCCCACTATACTTAGATATAACCAATAAGACATTTCTGATCATCGGCGGAGGCCCGGTCGCACTGGAGAAGGTGAGCCGGCTCCGCCGTTTTACACAAGACATAATTGTAATCGCGCCCCACACGCAGATTGAGGGGACCCGCACCGCGCAGCCCCGCCGCAAAGCCGGCGAGGTGCAGATCCTGTGCAGAGAATACCGCGAAGAGGATCTTGAACTGGGTGATTTTGTGGTGGCAGCGACCGGAATCCGGGAAGTTGACCGCAAAGTTGCCGCGGACTGCCGCAACCATGGGATCCCGGTCAATGTGGTGGATGATCAGGCGTTCTGCGACTTCATTTTCCCGAGCATTGTCAAAAGAGACAGCCTCACCATAGCAATTTCTACCTCCGGCACAAGCCCCGCCTATGCGATGCAGCTGCGCAAAGAGATCGAGCAGATCCTTCCCGACCAGATTGGCTCGATCCTGACCAGGATGGGCGGCCTCCGCGGCGAAGTCAGCGCGCGGATCACGGACCAGAAAGCGCGGGCAGCCGCATACAGGCAGCTTCTTGCAGAACTGATCGCGAGCGACAATCGTCTGAGCGACGAAGAAATTAGCCGGATAATAAGACGAAACACAGAAGCACTGCGAACAACCGGGCAAAACACAGAAGAACAGACATGAGAGAACTATGCATTGCAGGCAGAGGAAGCCGGCTGGCTATGGCCCAAAACGAGCGGGTCAAGAAACTGCTTGAACAGGAAGGATATAAAGTCAATATTTTGACCGTGAGCACGAAGGGCGACCGGGACAGAAAGAGCAGTGTCACGGAGCTGGGCGGAAACGGGCCCTTCGTGAGGGATGTGGAGAAAGCGCTGTTGTCGGGAGAGGCTGACATCGCGGTCCACTGTGTCAAGGACCTGCCCTACGAGATGGCGCCGGGGCTCTGTATCGGGGGAATGCCGGACGCTGCGGACCCCAGAGACTGCCTGATCCTCAGAGACGGCCTGATCCTGCGCCAGGGTACAGCCGGAAAGGCCGCGGATAACCCGCTGCCCATCGGCACGGGAAGCCATCTGCCCATCGGCACGGGAAGCCATCTGCCCATCGGCATGGGAAGCCATCTGCCCATCGGCACGGATAACCCGCTGACTATCGGCACGGGAAGACCTCTGATCATCGGTACGGGAAGCCCGCGGCGGATCAGCCAGTTAAGGGCCATGAGCGATAAGCTGGGCCTTAAGGCGGAGTTCAAAGACATCCGCGGCAACATCACAACGAGGCTCGAAAAGCTGCGCCGGGGCGAGTACGACGGAATAGTGCTGGCCAAAGCCGGTCTGGACCGCATCGGAGCGGATCTGAGCGGATTTGACGTCAGGATTCTCGAACCGGAGGAAATGATCCCGGCTGTTGGCCAGGGAATGCTGGCATGCGAGTGCAGGGAATCTGACGCGGAGATGCGGGCGCTTTTGGACCGGATCACGCCGCCGGAGAATTACCTGCGCTATGAGATCGAGAGAGGGATCTTCTGCCGGTTCCGGTGCGACTGCCGCTCGGCTGTGGGAATACACGCCCGGATCAGTCCAAACAGCGCGGACCTGCTGCTCATGTACGAGGAATGATAATTATGAACGGAAAAGTGTGGATCGTCGGCGCGGGGAGCGAAGCCGGGCTGATCACAGTGAAGGGGCTGGAGGCCGTGCGCAGGGCGCAGGTCATCATATATGACGATCTTCTGGACCACGCCCTGCTCGAGCAGGCACCCGCCGGATGCGAGCTGATCTGTGTGGGAAAGCGCAAGAATTCTCACAAAAAAGAGCAGGAAGAGATCCATAAGCTCCTGATCGACAGGGCGCGCGAAGGGTTTCGGGTCGTGCGGCTCAAGGGTGGTGATCCGACCGTCTTTGGCAGAGGCGGTGAAGAGGCGCTGGCTCTTGAGGAGGCCGGTCTTCCCTATGAAATGGTTCCCGGCGTCAGCACCTGCATTTCGGCGCCCGAGCACTTCGGGATCCCGGTGACTCACAGAGGGGTTGCTTCTTCTTTTACCGTGGTGACGGGACATGGAGCAGGCAAAACAGCGGAATCTTTCAATACTTTGGCAGGGATTCGGGGGACGCTCATCTTCTTAATGGGACACAGTAAGGCCGGGGAGATCGCGGAAGGACTGATAAAGGCCGGGATGGACCCGGAAACGCCGGCGAGCGTGCTCTCGCGCGCCTTTATGGCGGATGAGAAGCGGGTGGACGGGACGCTCGGAAACCTCGGCGATATTGCGGAAAAAGTGCAGGCGCCGGCCGTGATCGTGATCGGAAAGACGGCTTCGATGCACCTTGAGCCGACAGAAGTAAAAGCGACCCCAGAGGTACATTGCGCGGGCGCCTGCGCCTGCAAGGAAATGCCCGCAGGAGTCCCGGTTGGCAAGGAAGCCCCCGCACAGCCCACAGCACTTATTGTCGGCACCCGCTCATTCACGCGGAAAGCGGCTGCTGCCCTCAGAGAGGATGGGATTGACGCAAGGGAGTTCCCCTGCATCGAAGTGATCCCGCGGAGGGAGGAGATCCCCGGAGAGCAGGAACTGACGGAATGTGATTGGCTGGTCTTTACCAGCGCCAACGGAGTCAGGGTTTTTCTGGAGGAGATCGATCGCAGGAAGATGGACATTCGGATCCTTGCACAACTCAAGATCGCCTGTATCGGGCCGGGTACGGCAGCGACGCTCGAAGAGGCCCGCCTGTACGCGGACCTGATCCCGGAAACCTATACCACGGAAGCGCTTGCCGATGCGCTTGCCCAAAAAGTACGAAAGAACGAAAAAGTTTTGATTTTGCGGGCGGCAGAGGGAAATCCGCTACTGACAAATAAACTGGAAAATGAGAAAATTCTATATAAGGACTGCGCGATCTACAGGACGCATTACAGCAGGCCGGAGCAGCAGCCCGGCAGGCCTGAACTGCAGAAAGGAGAGCTGTCTTTTGACAAACAGGCGGCGGACCCCGGCAGGCCGGTAACGCATGACGCAGACCTAATCATATTCGGCAGCGCGGGAGGCGTGCGAGCCTATTTGGAGAACAACGAGCTGGGCAGCATGCAGCCCCTGTGCATCGGCGCGCTCGCGGCGGCGGAGCTGGAGCGGCTGACCGGGAAGAAAGCCGTCACTCCGGATTCGTGCAGCGTAGAGGGAATCCGGCAGTGCGCGAAGATGTGGAAAGTGCACGGCGCGTGAATATGTGGAGAACATCCGACAGCGTGTGAAGACGTGGAGAGAAAGATGAAGGCAAAAGCGGAGAGCAAGCAGATCAAAATTATAAATCCGGTCCGGAAATGCGTGACAGGTATGATAATTGCGGCGGTCCTGAGCATTATTGTGTGGATGATAATGCTGGTCATCAATATCTTGTCGACACAGGAAGGTGCCAATTACGTGGCTTTTTTGACCAACAAAATCGGCACGACGAATAAAACGATCTCGGATATGCGGTATGAAGGAATATTCAGGACAGCCGAGGAGATCGCGTATAATATCGATGAGGCAAATGCAGAGTATTTCAACCAGTGCCAGCGTAAGGCAGACCTGTCCGCAAGAGCATGTTATGACAGAGTTTCTGAGCTGGGAGACGCCGCGATCGGCAAACTGGGCAGAGGCGGCATTGTCAAAATAGAGAATGGCGAAGTCAAACTCGGCGACGGGATGAGAGCGGGGATCAAAAATTATCCGGATATGGCCTCGTACAGCGGGGGGATGTTTGATTATGTTACCCCGACAATGAACGGAAGCAGAAGAGATACACTGGTCTACAGCCGCATCAAGGGACCCTATTACTATGTGGAGATCGTTGACGGCAGAGAGATACTTGATTATGTAGATAAATATGTCGACTACGCAGATGAACTCTTCAGTATAGAGGCTGCCTATGAAGTAGAACTTGCGCTTGTGTGTCCGGATAGAGAAAACAGCAAGTACTTCTATAACCTGGATACTGATCTGGTGTATTATTTCCCGGTGACTTTCAATGAAGAACAGGGTGGAACCGCAGTGGATTACGGGATTCCCAACACCCGCGAGGAACTCCTGTCTCTCAACGGGCAGGTAGCTACGGGCAATCCGGAGGAAGCGCAAAGCTTCCTTGTCAGGGAAGTACCGGAACTTGACTGCGTTCTTGTTGTCATCACGAATGACTGGCACGCCTTGGATCAGGCTCTCGACGAGACAGGCGCAGGAGTCTTTGTGATCATGATCCTGACTTTTGCATTTATCATTTGGATTTCTTCTGTCTATGGGGAAATGACAACGGGCCTCATCACAGACAAGAAAAAGGAAATGTACGCTCCGGGCAGGATCAGACTGATTGCCCTCTCCTATGGAATCATAGGAGCGATCATTGTGTTCGGATCCAGCCTTTTCTTCCGCTCATTGAATTCGATTTATATTGAGATCACGAGGGATCAGGGTACACTGACAGTGATCAACAGCAAGATTAATGCTAATGAAGGACATCTGAAAAGGAGGAATGACGCGAGAAAAGCGCTTTATTTGGAATACGCAAGGCGTGCGGCGGAACTGATAGAGAAGAACCCGCAGCTCAATAATAAGGAGGATCTGAGTGCTCTCAACAGGATCATCGGGTCAGAATACATCATGCTCTATGATTCGGACGGCAAGGAGATAGGGACAAGTTCGGACTATATCAATATGGAACTGGCGCATGAAGATCCGGATCATCCGGTTTCCAGCGCTGATTTCAGACGGATCCTGAATGGCGTTCCCGGCATAGCGCACAGCGCTTTTACAGATGAAGTTACGGGAAGAACGCTGGAGCAGTACGGCGTTCGCATGATCGATCCGAATTCGGGACAATACGGCGTCCTGCTCCTGGCGGTGAAGCCGGCGGAAAATCAAGACGCGAGAGAGTTGGTCAACAGGACCCTCAGAAGCCTTACGCCTACCGGAAAGGTCAGTTTTGTGATCGATCACGAAAAAGGTGAGATCACCAACAGCTCATCAGATGAATTCGCGTACATCGTTTACGACGCGAAGGATATTGGGTTTGGAGACAACATGCTCCGCGACGGCGTCGCCGATTTTGAGCGGATCGATGGACAAAAACACCTGTGCATCTCCAAGATAGCAGAGGATGGCGATATTATCTATATATGCACGCCCAATGACCAGGTGTTCAGAAGGGGATTCCGATATGGCTTCATCTGCTCGGTAGGATTCATATTCGTTTTCGCAGTGCTGTTCCTGTATCTGATTTTCGGTTACAACACCAAGATGATCGAAAAAGTCGAGCAGTCAGAGAAACCCAGGGAGGACGAAGGCAATAAGAAAGAAAATATTCTTTCTCACAGCCGGCTGATGTCCATTATCAGGCATTTGAGCAAAAACGCCACGCCGGAGAGAAAAGCGATCGTTGCACTCGAGACCTTGATTGGCCTTTCCCTTATCAGTATGCTGCTCAGTTTGCGGGCCAAAGGCGAGCAGACGGATCTGGTGTTCAACTATATTTTGACAGGGAAGTGGAACAGGGGCCTGAACATATTCTCGCTGACCAGTATCGTAATGCTCTTCTGCGGACTGGTGCTCGTAATGCTGTTCGTCCGATTCGTCGCGAATACGCTCGGGAAGATGCTCAATTCCAGAGGAAAGACGATCTGCAGGCTGTTTTCCAACCTGATCAACTACATAGGTATCCTGGTATTTATTTACTACTCACTGTCCTATCTGGGCGTGGATACGAACGCGATCCTCGCCTCCGTCGGAGTCATCGGTATCGGCGTCTCCATGGGCGCGAGGGACCTCATAGCCGACATCTTCGCCGGAGTATCCATGATCTTCGAGGGCGAGTACCAGGTCGGTGACATCGTCAACATTGACGGCTACAGAGGAATGGTCCAGGAGGTCGGCGTGCGCAGCACGAGACTCGTCGGCAGAGGCGGCAACGTCAAGGTCATCGGCAACAAGGACATCAAGAGCGTGACTAACCTCACCAAGATGAATTCCTGGGTCGCCATAACGATCAAGGTAGATGTCAACTACGCGCTTCGAGACGCGGAAGAGATCATCAATCAGACCCTTCCCAAGATCGCCGCGAAGCATCCCGAGATCATCAGCGGTCCCTTCTACAAGGGCGTCCTGTCTGTGGAGATGGGCTTTGCGGTGCTATCGATCATAGCGGAGTGCAATGAGGACAACTATCACAAGGTGGAGAGAGCGCTCATCAGAGAGGTACTGCTTGCTCTGCGTGAGAACAACGTTCCGGTAAGGTAAAAAGAAATTCAAGAATATCAGGGCTGCCGCATTTACATGCGGCAGCCCTGATTTTAGGTATGCGCGCCATGGGCGC
>DJXS01000129.1 GCA_002448395.1 Lachnospiraceae bacterium UBA6998
GTCGGATACGCAACACCCGCCTGGTCAAAGAGCGCCTTGTTGTAAAGGAGCGCGATGGTGTCGTGATCCTTGGGCAGAGCGAAGATCTTGCCATCGCTGCGTGTATAGATTGCTGCGATGTCAGGATAATAGATGCTCATATCAACGCCGTCTTTTGCGATGTAATCCGTCAGATCCAGCAGGATATCATTCTCCATGTAGATCTGAGCATAATCGGAATGCATCCAGAATACGTCCGCGAGCTGTCCGCCGGAAGCGCCCGCTTCGAGCAGTGTCCAGTAGTTGTCCCAGTCAATGACTTCGACTTTTACTTCGGGATTTCCCAGAGCTGTCCAGTCATTGCAGATTTCCTGAATACCTGCCTGCTGGTTTGCGTCCCAGATGTTGATGGTCAGGGCTCCGGATGCAGCTGATCCGGCATCAGCGGAACCTGCATCAGCAGAACCGGAACCGGAGCTGGTGCTTGCACTTGAACCGCCGCCGCATGCTGCGATAGAAAGAGCCATAACTCCCGCCAGAGCAAGTGCCATTACCTTTTTCATTTTCATAAGTTACCCTCCTTTTTGTAATCAGCCTGCAAACAGACTATTTCATGATTGATTAGAGTTTATCTGTATCAGCAGGGACAGAACATGGTCTAATGTAGCATGTTCATAGAAATATGTGTTTTTAGCCGAAGCAGATACAATTAATATAAACAAATTGCCGATTATTATTTCTTCGCTTCCGCCAAAACATAACAAATATCACAGAGATGGCGCCGTTTCTTTGTTAATATTTGTTACTTTTGTAAATCACTCTTCACTATAATTCTTATTGTGAAGCAGCCTGTAATCACTCGGGTTTTGCCCGAATCTGGACTTGAAGACTTTTGAAAATGCCAGTGCGTCATCATATCCGCATTCAGCGGAGATTGAGCGGATCGGGTCATTGGATCTGCTCAAAAGATCTGCTGCCCTTCTCATCCTGATGGTGATCAGGTATTCCTGCGGGGACATTCCCGTCTCCTGTCTAACCAGCTTTACCAGATAACTCCTTGAAATGCCGATGTGTCTGGCAAGTTCCTGGATCTTTATTTTTTCAGAAAAATGATTGTTGATGTATCGTACCGCATACTCGGAATAAGAAAAATCCGTCATTCCGCAGGCGCTTCCCGCCTGTTTTGCTCTCGCCCGGATCATTTCCGACAGGATTTCCATCATTTCCGCATTTCTGTGCAGCTGCCCGTCCAAGGTAAGTGACAAAGATCCCAGCATGTCCATGATCTTCTTTTCCACCCCTTCTCCATCCTCAAAAGAAAGGACCGGCGTCTGGGCACTAAAACCGATGCTTTCCACTATTTTGCGGGCCGAACTTCCCTGAAACCCAAACCAGCAGTAATACCACGGGTCCTCTTTGTCCGCATAATAAGTTGTCACTTCGCCCGGAAACAGTATGAACATCTGTCCTTTCCGGATCATCCATCTTTTCCCGCCGTAATCCAGCATTCCTTTGCCGTCGATTACCACGTGGATCACATAATTGAGCCTGACACGAGGCCCGTAACTGTGTCTGGGAAGGCAATGCTCATATCCGAAAAAATCAAGTGATACGGAAGTATCGATTCCCGGTTTTCCGATATCTTCCGCGAAAAATCCGCAATTCTCTACGATTTCGGCTTTCCTTTGCTCTTTCAATCTTTTAACCCCTTAGTTGTAGTACTTATGCTTCTTTTCCCTCTGTATAACTATTGTAATATACCAATTTACGACTTATAATAGCCTTATAGCATTGCATTTATATCATTTTGCCGTTTTTATCCGAATTATTATATATTGCATCGCAAAAAGGTATATTAAGGGAAGAGAGGATCTGATATGGCACAGGATTTCACCATGTTTCCGAGTATGAATTTTGTAGATCTTGGTCTGTACCAGTTTGGAAGGGAGGACTGCGATCCTGCCCATTCTTTTGGTCCTGCTATCCGCAATCACTATCTGTTCCACTATATCCTGAGCGGTAAGGGAACTTTTATGTGGCAGGACGGAAAGCGGCGTGAGAACAGAGTAGTGCTCAAAGCGGGACAGGGATTTCTCATCTCTCCCGGACAGATCACAACTTACGTCGCCGATGACCGCATTCCCTGGGAATACTGCTGGCTGGAATTTGACGGTCTCAGAGCCAAGGAGACTCTGGAGATCACCGGCCTCTCGGTCAACCACCCCGTCTACAATCCTGTCCATCACGAGTTTGAGACCAGGATGCGCGACGAGATGCTCTACATAGTGCGCAACAAAAAAGAGGCGCCGTTCCATCTGATCGGACACCTCTATATCTTTATTGACGCTCTCACAAGATCTGTCAGCGACTACAAGCCTGCCGCCGGCAGAGTGAAAGATTTCTATATCAAGGAAGCTCTTGCCTTCATTGAGAATAACTATATGAAGGAGATCACTGTAGAAGATATCGCGGAGAGCTCAGGGCTCAACCGCAGTTATTTCGGCAAGATCTTTAAAGACTCCGTCGGAAAATCCCCGCAGGAATTTCTGATCAGTTACCGCATGATCAAGGCAGCGGAACTTCTGAAACTTACAAGCTATCCCATAAATGAGATTGGAAACGCTGTCGGATATCCCAATCAGCTCCACTTCTCACGCGCCTTTAAAAGCGTATACGGCGTCTCTCCCAGAAACTGGAGAAAGGATAATTCCATCTTAAAAAGTTCCGACACTCAGGACTGACCTGCCCCTCTTATTTCATACTCTTTCGAGGCAGATCTGCACCGCGCCGTAGTCGCCGAAAGCGACAGGCATCGGCATTCCCATCTCCATAAGTGCATCTGCAGGGTACTCTCTTCCTGTCTCCTTGTCGCGGTAAACCGCACCGGATTCAAGTCCGCATAAGCGGATGTATGTGACATGTCTGTTCCCATGGATCTGGAGATTCACGTAATTGATGAGGGCTTCGCTCTGATCCTCAGAGACAAAGGCCCATGCGGCAGACTCTCCTTCACCGGGATTGCTCAGTCTGTAATACTTTCCGTTATAGATCAGATGTGCCAGTTCGTTTCTCTTTGCGATCTGCCGTCTGATCTCTTTTTTGTCTTCTTCGGACAGTTTCTCGGGATTGAGTTCGTATCCGAAGGAGCCGGACATAGCAACGATCCCTCTTGTGTTCAGAGGAGTCACTCTTCCGTTCTGCTCATTGGGGCTCACTGAGACATGGGCGCCCATGCAGCCGGCAGGATAACCAAATGAAGTACCATACTGGATCAGAAGCCTGTCGATCGGATCTGTGTTGTCGCTGCACCAGATCTGAGGAGTATAGTACAGCATGCCGGCGTCAAAACGTCCGCCGCCTCCGCTGCAGCCCTCGATCAGCATATCAGGATATCTTTCAGTCAGTCTCTCCAGGAATTCATAGAGTCCCAGGATGTAGTCGTAAAGAACTTTTCCCTGATCAGATGCCGTGTGGGAGTATACCTCTGTAATTATCCTGTTGTAATCCCACTTGAGATAGTCTACAGGACCCTGATCCAGAACCTTGCAGATGCTCTCGAATATATAGTCCACCACTTCCTTGCGGGAGAAGTCGAGGACCAGCTGATTCCTGCCCAGGACGGGTTTCCTTCCGGGGATAGTCATCGCCCAGTCAGGATGCGCTCTGTAGAGGTCACTGTCTTCGTTGATCATCTCAGGCTCCACCCAGAGCCCGAATTTCAGTCCTTTTCTGTGAACCCAGTAAATGAGTTCCTTCATCTCTCCGCCCAGTTTTTCCTCATTGACATACCAGTCTCCGAGTCCTGCAAAGTCATCGTTGCGCTTTCCGAACCACCCGTCGTCCAGGACCACCATATCCATTCCCAGGTTCTCCGCCTGTTCTGCAAGCGCCAGAATATCCGCGCCGTCGAAATCCATATAAAAGGCTTCCCAGCTGTTGATAAGCACAGGGCGGATCTGATCTCTCCACTTTCCGCGGCAGATATGCCTGCGAATGCACTCCTGCAGATTATTGGAAAGCTTGGCGAGGCCTTCTCCCGAATAACTCATGATCACTTCAGGAGCTGTAAAAGACTCTCCGGCCGCAAGGGGATAGGAGAACTTCTCCTGCATCAGGCCGAGCTGCATTCTGGTCTGTCCAACCTGATCCATTCCGGCACAGCCGCTGAATCCGCCGCTGTAGACAAACTGCATGGAATAGCAGCTGCCGGCGGTTTCGGTCGTATCTCTGCCGGCCAGGATCATCATGGGATTATAATGATGGGAGGACATTCCTCTCCTGCTTCCGATCCACTGTTCCATATGCGCCACAGGTGTTCTCTGGAAATTTCTCTCCAGGCAGTGACGTCCGTAGAAAGTGATCAGGTCATAGTCCCCGCTCACAAAGTCCAGGTTCGCGCTCATAACCTTTTCCAGCCGTACTTCAGCCCCGGAAGTATTGCGGATCACTGCGCTTCGTGTGATGATATCGAGTTCCGGAAGGACGCCGTACAGAAGAGTCACTTCCACAAGACCTGCTGTGTCTTTGAGCAGGATCTCCAGCGTCTGCGCCTCGTATTTCTCCGCGTAGACAGCGGGCAGTCCTTTCAGGCTATATTTTCCATCGAGGATCCTGTATCCGGAGAATCTCAGATCACACCCCTCGATCCCGTTTCCGTACTCCACAATAAAGGCCGGGCTCCTCATGTCGCCCGTTCCCGATACAGGAAATTCCTGCGGAAGAAGATCCAGGGAATAGGTGCGGTCCGCACCGCATTCATATAAATTAGACGCAAATCCTCTGTCCGCGTATGTAAGCAGGTACTCCATAGAGCCCTCGCTCCTTCTTCCATAGTAAAGATGAAGCAGCACCCCGTATTTGTCCGCTTTCATCTGATATGTCGTATTCGAAGTATGTAATGTAAAAAGTCTTCCGCTCTCCGATACCGTAACCGCCATTGTCTCTCCTTTTCGCAATGCGAGATATATTTTTGCTATTATCAAAGCCATTATAATTTTCACGGACAAATATCAGCAATAGCAGAATTTGCATGCTTTTATATCTTAGTTCTTTATAATCTGCCAATTCTGTCAAAAAATAGCATCTTGGTATATTTTGCATTCGGGCCTTGAGGGTGCTGAATATTCTGAATATATAGAAAAAGAACTGCCCGAAGGCAGTTCTCCCATTTTACTCATTGTTTCTCGTCAAAGTATCGCTTAATCGTTCTGTCCACTGCCTGCAGCATAAAGAACATGATCGCAGTATCGATCGGCAGCATGACCGCGTTGGAAATAACTCTGCCCGGCAGAATCGCCAGAAAAGCCTTTCCGTAAAGCATATTGAGCCAAAGGGTATTGAGCAGGATGTTTACAACGATCTTCACCAACAGCTGTGAAGCAAATACGCGGTATACGGTAACTTTCTTTTTATAAAGAAACGCGCCGTATATGATCCCTCCGAGAGCAGCGCTTATTGTAAATCCCGGAAAGAAAGCGCCGTCCGGCTTGATGAGATATTTGATCACATCGAGGGAGGCACCGAAGATCCCGCCCACAGCCGGGCCGAACAGATATGCCACCACCTGATTCGGAAGACCGGAAAACCCGATCCTGATATACGGTCCCACATTGATCGATGCCACCATGTTGAGCACCATAGCCAGTGCGCACATCATGCCGCAGAACACAACCACATTGAGCCTTTTAAATTCTCCCAGAGACCGCAGCCAAAGGGAACCTGACATGAATCTTTCATTCTCAGCCATAATAAAACCTCCTTACACAGCTGAAACGATCCATGCTACATAAGGAGATCCAATATCACCAACTATGCAGCAGCGGGATGCGGGCCGTGCACCGCAAGCCGGGAAGATGCTCCCTAGCCTTTCGTCCGGATGACAACTCCCTGTCCACCCGGCACTTCACGCGCACAGTCCTACTCTGCCTACAAATTCATATTAACATATCTGCTCCCAAAAGGTTCTGTCAAAAACGACAAAGTTGAGAGGGAATGTGCTAATATATTTGTAATTATCACCGCCTTTTGAGGCGAAGCGGAGGAATTCATGTTTCATATCATAGTTAATCCATCGAGCAGTTCAGGGCGCGGCAAGAGCAAATGGGATAAGCTGGAGGCGCGCTTCAGGCAGAGCGGCGTTCCCTATAAAGTCCATTTTTCATCCGTCAGCAATTCCATAGAAAAGATTTGCGCTGAACTCACCTCCCGCGGGGAAGACTGCAATCTGGTCGTACTTGGCGGAGACGGTACAATGAACGCCGTTGTCAACGGTATTCAGGATTTTGAACACACAAAGGTAGGCTTCATACAGACCGGTTCCGGCAATGACCTGATCAAAGGCCTCGGGATCAAAATGAGAGGGACTGAACTTGTGGATTCCATTCTCCGCGGGGAGACTGTCCGCACCTGTGATATAGGCAGGGTCACCTATCACAATCAGTCATCTCTCCTGGACCCCTTTACCCACAAACCTTTAAAGGAGGCTTCCGGGATCACGCAGGACAGTGCTCTTTCCCCCTCGACCGGCAAAGTAAGACTTTTTAATATCAGTGCGGGAATAGGATTTGATGCCGCCGTGTGCCAGAGAGCTGACAGTTCCGGTCTTAAGACCATACTCAACAGCATACGTATGGGCAAGTTGATCTATATTTCCGAGGCGATTCATATGATCTTTGCCAGTCCCATGGCAGGAATGAAGATCACCTGCGACGGACGGGAAACCGAAAGGCCCCGCACTCTGTTTGCAGTCGTTATGAACACCTGCTACGAGGGAGGAGGCTTTAAATTCTGTCCCGACGCGGTAAATAATGACGGTGTCCTCGGGCTATTCGGCACAGGGGACCTTAACCGTATGAACTTTTTCAGGATCTTTCCGACAGCTTACAAAGGGAATCATCTTCGCTTTAAGGGTCTCTTCTCTGACAAAGGAAAGTGCATCACGATCCGAAGCGCTGTTCCTCTCTGGGTCCATACAGACGGAGAAGTTACCTGCAAGTCAAGCGAGATCACGATCGATATTTATGACCACAAACTGCAGCTGCTTATGTGAAATTAAGCAAAAACGCGCGGGAGCCGCTCTCCCGCGCGTTTTTTCTTTACTGTTCTTCTTCCTCATCTCCGGCGATATCAAGCAGTTCTTCATATCTGCTCAGGGCAACTTTTCTGAATGTCTCAAGGGCATCGATCTCTGAAACTCTGCCGGCAAAATAGTCCTGCATGGTTACCTGAAAACCTGTATCCAGATCATCGTCATAGGTCGTGGTATGCAGTTTGCTGAGGAGCTTGGCTGATTCCACATAGACAGGGATCGGATTCTGTCCTCCCAGCACCTCCGCCTTATAATCGCTCTGTGCCAGTTCAGTCATACCGCTTACAGTATTTGTAAATTCACGGATATCCTTCGTTATCTTCTTCATGACCTCCGGATCACAGGTGAGAGTCTTCATGATCGAACAGGCAAGCTCCGTATTCCCGCAGCCTCTCGCCGCAATGATCCACTGTCCCCCGTAATGACTGGGCTCAGGACCTCTGCACACCGCATAGTCTCCTGAGGCGCTCTGCGTATCATCCTCTTCGCCTTCCGCCTTGAACTGAAGTGTGTAATGGATTCCCCAGCTCGAGTAGAAGAAGCCGAAGACCTCTCCGTCACCCGTGTGATCCGCTCTCCACTCATCGCTCCATTGCTCTGTTCCATGCGTATATCTGTTTTCCGCGAACTCCCTCGTCTGTACTGCCCATTCTTCCAGATGAGGATCTATATTGAGCGCTCCGTTCTCCACCCAGGCACTCGTTACATTATCGGCATAAACACGATAAGCATCTTCATAACCGGAGAGCATATAATACCCGGCTTCCTTTACAGCCTCCGCCGTATTGGCAAATGCCTCCCAATCCGAGACCGCTTCCTGAACCTTTTCGGGGTTATCGGTACCCAGCACCTCTCTGGCGATCGATCTGCGAAAAGCAAAAACACCGGGGGTTGCCTGCCAGGATACTGCCTTAAGTTTCCCGTCAGCATCTGTCGCCATCTGCTGCGTATAAAGGAACTGATCGGAAAGGCTCTCCTGCAGCAGCCCTACTTCTTCCACGACATCCATAGAAGCGGCAGACTCTACGTAATCCCTCAGGAAAGCTTCTTCTACGACAAACAGGTCGATCCTGTCATCCGGGTCAGCTCCTTCTTCCGAGCCCTCAATCTGTGATCCAAGCTTTTTATCAAGAACATCCCTGTATTCCTGCGCATCTGTATAGACATGCCACATAACAGGCACGCCCGAGATCTGTCCGCTGTTCTCTCCCATTGACTCATAACCGGGGTAGAAATCCTGAACCCTGTTTTTGAAATCTTCTCCGATGCTGTAAATATTAAACACATGCACTTCCGGTGCCTCTGCTTCTTCCGAGCCGGAAGATGTATCAGCTGAGGAACTTTGTGAGGCATCTGTATTAGTATCGGCAGTTCCGGCAGCTTCCTCCTTGGATCCGGTCGATCCGCACCCTGCAGTCAGGCTCATCAATAATACTACCGTGAGCAGCGCAGCAATAAACTTCTTCATGGGCCTTCCCTCCTGTATGTTTTGTCATTTTTTATCATTCGTCTACATCCAGTTCCGGATACCTTTCCCTTACTCTGGTATAAAACAGATCCATCGCTTCGTCCCGTGTCAGCTCACCGGTCAGGGATTTTATTATATTGTTCCTGTATGTGTCTCCCATCCACCTGTCATAATTGCCGGCAGGCAGACAGTTAAGCCGGGATGCCGCCTCATAATAGACTTGAAAAGGATTCTGTCCTCCAAGGAAAGAGTCGGTCTTGTTCTCGCCGGCCAGTCTTCTCATGCCGGAGACTGTATTGGTGAAAATCTCTTCATTCTGCGCGATCTTATACATCAGTGTGCTGTTGCAGGTGAGATTTTCCATGATCTCTCTGTCAAGGAGCAGATTATCTGTACTGGGCGCGGCCAGGATCCAGACTCCACCGGTGCAATACGACTGGGGTCCGCAGCAGACCGCGTAATCGCCATAAATGCCATTGCCTTCTTCCGGAGCCAGGTTCGCATCTGCGAGAGAATATGCAGCCATTCTCGAATCAATATCATTTATCGCCCTGAAAAAGCAGAAAACCTTTCCCGCAGGACCCTGGTCCGCCAGCCATTCCTTTTCGCCTATCTGAGTCTTATTGTGATAGGCATTCTTCGTGAAGGAATCCATCATATCCCTCCACTGCACCATTGCCTCAGGGATCACCAATTCTCCGTCGTTCTCCCAGTGTCTGTCAGCAGTAAAGCGATAAGGCGCAAAAGTGTCGTAGTAGCCTGAGACCATGAAGTATTCCTTCTTCTTCATTGCCGCGGCGGTTGCCTGAAATTTCGTCCAGTCCGCCAGTTCCTTTTGGACTGCGTTAGGATCATCTGTGCCCAGAACGTCTCTGGCGATCGATCGGCGGTATACACAGACTCCGGGAGACGCCTGCCAGGTCACGGCCTTGAGGATGCCCATATCAGTCGACGCCATCTGCTGCGTGAAGGGGAACTGATCCTCCAGTTCCTCATCCGTAAGACCTACTTTCTCCCTGACATCCAGGGAATAATCGCTGTTGACATAGATTGCGAGATCCTCTTCCGGCGCGAGATACAGGTCCACTCTCTCATCCGCTCCAAGATACTCCGCAGTGAGAAGCTTCTCAGATAAGAGCTCCATATACTTATCTTCTTCCTGAGGCAGGATCCAGTTCACCGTGACATCCCCGATCCTTCCTTTCCTGTCCCCGATGTCCTCATAGCCCGGATAGTACATTATGAACAGGGATTCCAGTGATTCGTCCCAGCAGTAAATATTCAGGTTCTTGCCTTCACTCATTCTGCGAAGTTCCTCGGGAGAGAGCTGTACAGCCGGCTCCTGTTCCTGAGCCGTCTCGGCTGCGCCCGTGGCGCCTGCCGCAGCCGTCTCTCCTGCCCCGGCGTTATCACCGGACCGCCAGTCGCCGGAAATATACGGAATCTTTATATTGTGCTCCTCCAGCAGACTCGTCACCTCGGCACACCCTGTACAGGCGGCTGCAAGGAGCACTGACAGTACTGATACAGTAATCTTCTTGATAATTCTATTCATTAACGATCCTCTTCAAATTTAAGATTTATATTTGTGTATTGTACCACAGTTTCTCAATATGCAAAACGGCGCATCCTTAAAGTCGGATGCGCCGTCTCATGATTTTCTTTATTTATGCTGATTATAATGCTCTGCAAAAGCCTTTACATTTTAAGACTCTGCAGGATCACTCCTTGACGCCGCCTGCCGTAACACCGCCGACGATGTACTTGGAGAGCAGGAGGTAAACAACGATCACCGGGAAGATCGCGAATGCGATCATCGCGTAAACCTGACCCATGTCGAAGGTCTTCCAGTCGGAGTTACGAAGTTCCGCGAGCAGGATGGGAAGTGTCTTCTTCATCTTGCTGCTGATGATCAGGTTCGGTGTGAAGTAGTTATTCCAGCTCGCGACGAAGGTGAAGATCGCCTGTACCGCGATCGCGGGCTTCATCAGCGGAAGCACGATGGTATTAAAGATCTTGATCTCACTTGCGCCGTCGATTCTTGCCGCCTCGATCAGAGATCCGGGAAGGTTGGACTCCATATACTGCTTCATGTAGAAGAAGGTTACAGGAGCTGCAATAGCCGGGATGATCAGAGGGATATATGTGTCCGTGAGTTTCATTCTGCTCATCAGGCGGATAAATCCGAGCGCGCTGACCTGCGTAGGGATCATCATGATCGCAAGAATGAAAGTGAAGATCGCTCTTTTGCCCTTGAAATCATAGGCGTGGATGCCGTATGCGGTCATTGTAGAGAAATATACGCACAGCGTCGCGCTGCAGGCCGCGATGATCAGGGAGTTGAGCATACCCCGTACAACAGGTGTTGAGCCTTTAAAGAGGTTCGTCATGTTCCTGACCAGATAGGTGCTGGGGAACGGTGTAAAACCGGTCTTCAACTGGTTATTGGAACGCGTCGCGTTGATGAACAGCACATAAAACCAGATCAGGCAGAGGAAGGAAAGAAGGATCAGCACGGTATAGGCAAGTGCTCTTCTTGCATGTACAGTATTTGTCTGCTTATTAGCTTTGCTCTCGCTCATTGCAATTCCCTCCTTACTTATTCTCATTTGTTGCGGAAACCTTGAACACGATCATGCTCAGTATTCCGGTGATGATCAGCAGGATCACTGAAAGCGCGCCGGCCATGCCGTAGTTCTTGCTGAACAGGTGCTTATTCAAATACATGATCAGGGTCATGGAGGATCTCATCGGATCGCCCTTGCCGTTGGTCAGGATCTGAGGAACGTCGAACATCTGAAGACCGCCGATCAGGGATGTGATCATAACATAGATCAGGATCGGGCGCAGCAGAGGAAGCGTGATCTGGAAGAAAATCTGCCTGGCGGTAGCGCCGTCCACTTCTGCCGCTTCAAACAGAGACTGGTCGATTCCCATCATGCCCGCCATCAGGAGGATCGTCGTGTTGCCGAACCACATCAGGAAGTTCATCATCGCGACCAGGCCTCTTACGCTCCACACATGGGACATAAAACTGTAAGGTTTTGCGAAGATTCCGATCGAAAC
Organism: Lachnospiraceae bacterium UBA6998; assembly: GCA_002448395.1. Lineage (GTDB taxonomy): Bacteria > Bacillota > Clostridia > Lachnospirales > Lachnospiraceae > CAG-791. The sequence continues at coordinate 11,601 of DJXS01000129.1, forward strand.
CAGAATAGAGTTGATCGGTCCGCTGTCACTGAACAATGTGAAGAAGAGCATTGAAAACGCGGAGGCCATGATCAGATTAGGAAGATAGATCACGGTCTTGAAAAATCTCTGTCCCTTAAGCCTGAGCGAAGGATCCGTGAACCATGCACCCAGAAGAAGGGATACCAGGATCTGCGGCACAAAACCGAGGATCCACATGATCATCGTGTTCTTGAAATAAGTGGGAAGATCACCGCTGCTGAACAGCTTTGCATAGTTAGCCAGGCCGATGAACTTAGGTCCGACATGCTTCAGGCCGCTCATGTAGTTTTCGAAGAAACTGTTGTAGATCGTGCTGATCAGCGGGATCAGCTGAAAGATCACAAATACCACGATGAACGGTATAAGGAAAATATATCCCCACCTGTTATGTTTGTTTACGTTATTGGACTTATGTACCGTCTTTTCCATCCTTCCCTCCCAAAAGATTGTACGTACTAGTTTTTAAAACCCGCAGCACGCTCCGCACCCTGCGCAGTGCCCCGGCACGGGGCGTCCTCCGGATCTTAAAGCAGATCATGGATCTGTATAACCCTTTTTTTGACAAAGTAAGGGCCTGCCCATCAAGCAGGACAGGCCCTCAGATCTAAATCTTATACTGTGCTTTCTTCACAAATCCCGTGTTTATTATAGGACCGGATTACTGTGCAAGCTCAGGGTGCTTCTCACCTACAGCTGTGAAGAACTGTGCAAGAGCTTCTTCATAAGTTGCATTTCCGTCGAAGAAGTTCTTCATAGCGTTCTGATACTCTTCTACGCATGCCTGGTCATATTCGGAAAGATTGCTCAGGTCGATCTTCTCTGCGCCGTCGGAAAGCATCTGATAAGGGTTCTGGCCGCCAAGGATGGCATTGCCGAATGTCTCGTCGGTTGCAAGTGCATTGAGGACGTCCTTGTTGTTGACGCAATCGGAATCCTTAACAGCGATGTCCTTCATGATGTCGTCGTTGGTTGTCATGTTGAGGATGATATCCTTAACGATGTCAGGATTGTCTGTGCCCTGTGCTGCGCAGATCCATGTGCCGCCCCAGTAGAAGCCCTGAGGTCCGTTTACAAGTCCCCAGCCGCCGGCGTGTGCGATGGAGCCGTCATCTTCCTTGGAAGGATCAGCGCCCATGGAGAAGTTGATCAG
>DJXS01000055.1:0-3520 GCA_002448395.1 Lachnospiraceae bacterium UBA6998
ATTGCAGCTGTCCTGAATATCCGAGCCGATCGCCTCATATCCTCTTTTTGAGAGCTCCGCCATGCAGTCATGGCCCAGCTGTCCGTTTACTCCTGTTACAAAAACTCTCATTGTATCACCTGTTCTTGTTTTATGCGGTAAGTACGAGGCCCATCAGCTCGCAGCCGGCGCCTTCCATCGTCTCTCTGCCTTCCTGAATGGTCTCTGTATGGGCGTAATCCTCGCGAACTACGTAGATCCAGCCGTCCGAGCAGCCTGCGATCAGTGCGGGCTCCGCCACAAGGCCGCCTGCGGGCGCGTCAATGATCACATAGTCACACTGTCTGCTGCACTTGCGGATCATTTCCTCCGCCTTTGCGCTGCCCCAGAGCTCCTCAGGATTGTCGACCGGTTTGCTGCCGGGGATGATCACGAGGTGCTCGTTGCCTTTATAGTTGACCAGAGCCTGGCTGATACTGCATTTTCCGGCAAGGATATCTGCTGTTCCAAAGTCTACGGGACCGATGTCCAGCGTCGTGTGCACGGCGGGCGCTCTCAGGTCGCCGTCGATGAGCAGAACGTTATAGTTCTTCTTAGCGAGGGACAGGGCCAGATGTGCCGCTGTGGCGGTCTTGCCCTCATCGCGGATCGCGCTGGTGACGAGGATCGTCTTGGCGCCTGTCTGGTCAGCCTTGTTCTCTAAATGGAGGCGGACCTTCCGGATCGCATCGGCGAATTCCGCGGGAACACTTCCGGCGGAAGCCTCTGCCGAAGCCTTGCCGTTCGCCGCTTTGCTCTTTCTGCTCTTTACATAGGCCTTCATCGGGATCTTACCCAGATACTCATCGCCAAGCAGAGTGGTCAGGTCCTCTTCTCCGCGGACTGTCTTCTTAAGAATGGCCTTGGCTGTGAGCCAGACCAGGCACAGGAACAGACCTGCCAGGAATGCCTTAACCCCGGCATTTCTCGCTCCGGAACTGTTGGCAGGAGCCGTGGGGACACCGCTCTCATCCAGGATCTCGAGCTCGCCGCCGCCCGTAGTAGCCGCGAGGTTTGCGAGGTAGTTCTTCTTCACCGATTCAAGGACGTCATAGGCGATCTGGGGATCTGCCGCTCTCACGCGCACAGACACGACGTTCGAGTCCTTGACGGAAGATACGGAGATCGTCGCGGGAAGGCTGTCTGACTCAAGGTAACCGAGGTCGTCCTTGACCAGTTCCTTCATAGTTTCGCCGCCGATGACATCAGGAGCCAGGATTCCGATCCAGTTGGAGACCGTGCTCTTCTCGATACTCGTGTGGTAATTCACGGCCAGGTGTTTGCTGACCGTAAAGGAAGTCGAGGCGACGTAATTCGGGGTATACTGTGTTTTGGCAGATACGAAGCCGATGACTCCGATGACAAGGCTGATCGCCGCCCAGAGCCACAGCTTCTGCAGGAATTCATCGCGCACATCCATGAGGACCCGGATGAGGTCGACCCTGATCTGTTTATCTTTAACACTGTTTGTATTATCTTGCATAGTTCCTCCAATAGCCGCAGGGCTCTATTAATAGCCGTACGCTTTTCCCACAGTGTTCGCGCCGAGGCCGTTCTTGTCGGCGTCGTTGAAGATGCATCCGATCATGCGCTCTCTTCCGCCCAGGGCAGTGATCGCTTCATCGATGTTCCTCATCTCGCTGTGGTGCTGCCGGACCACGATCACGGAAGTGTCCGCCATATTCGCGAGTTCCTCCGCGTCAGAGTACGAATCGACGCAGGCAGAATCCAGAATGATAAAGTCCGCCTCGTCCTCCAGTCTGCCAAGGAGCTTCCTGATCAGGTCGGAATGCTTCTCCATCGCCTGCGGGGCCGCTTTCCTGTTCAAAATAGCGACCAGCTCAGAATCCGGCACCGGGCAAAGCATAGCCTGCGCCATACTCGCGAGTTCCGCATCGCCGGCTTTCGAGCCCTTCTCCAGCCAGTTTCCAAGGTCCATGGACTTGCTGTCCTGGAGATTGAGGATCTTGTGAAGGGAAGGATGTCTGAAATCCGTATCGATCAGAACGGTCTGCTTCCCGAATTCCGCCATAGCCATAGCAAGACCGGCGGCTACAGTCGATCTTCCCTCATCTTTCCCGGCACCTGCTACGAGCAGGATTTTCTGGCCCTTCCGGCTCATTTCATTGGAGATGCGGGCAGCCAGTCTGCGCAGATCCTGCGCGTACTGCGGGTTCACGGCGGGGTCTGTGATCAGTGACCCGCCCTTTGCACCGATGAGCTTGTCCTTGTGAGCAACTGCTCCGAGGAGCTTCGCATCCACTTTCCTGTCCACTTCCGCGATGCTGCGCACTGTCTCACGCAGGCAGGAGCGCAGCGCGATAAGTCCGCAAAGCCCCAGGAAAACAAGGCCTGCGAAAGCAATTACATATTTGCGGTTGCTCCCCGCGTTGACCGGGCTGTCCTGCGCCCTGGGTGCCCTCAGCACAGTGATCTCCGTGCCTCCGAACAGCGCATCGGACAGCTTGTCACAGCATCTCAGGACCGCCTTGGCTTCCAGATAAGAGGTGCGCACGGAGCGCGATTTAACTGTGAACCGCACCATATTCCCGTCCTTGATCACCTGTGCGGAGATCGATCCGGAGAAAGGAGTCCCCATTTCCTGCGCCACTGCCGCCTTCATCTCACCGCTCTGCAGGGTGTCGACGAGGAGCAGCGCGCTCTTGGACTCATGGGTCATGTTATTGTAGCAATCCGCGCCCGCAGAGTTGTTGAGGTCTGCGGCCGGGTTGTCGTTATTCACAGCGATCGAAGCAGTCGACGCATACATCGGCGGGCGAAGGCGCCCCATCCCTACGTGCGCTACGATTGCAGCGGAAGCGGTCAGAAGGAGGATCATCAGCCATTCCTTGGCGACGTCCATAAAAACACTGCCGAGATTGATCATCTGGTCCTTGTTGGAGGAAAGCTGTTTCTTATTCTCGCTCATTTCCCAGCGCCCCTCCTTTCCGTCACTACCACATAGAGCCTTACGCTCCCTGTTCCTGTCCCGTTCTCGGCATCCTCGTAGGTATAGATCACCTCGTAATTGCCGGGAACCGTTGTATTTACGGTGCCGGTCACATTGATCCTGCCGGCATCGATGACATTGCCTGCCGCCTGTGCAGCCGCGACAGCATCGCCTGCCGCCTGTGCTGCATCGCCTGCCGCCTGTGCAGGAGCAGTCTCGCCTCCTGTTACGGCCACGTCAAATTTGGATCCGCCGATCACTACGGAATCCAGGTACTGCTGAGGATTCCACTGGGCGCCCTGCTCCAGGTAGACCACATATTCCTTCAGCTTGATCTGGGGCAGACCTGCCCGGGCCGTCTCATCGTAGATCTCGATGGTCACCGGAAGGCTTACGCTTTCCCCAACACTGTTCGTGGTCTCGAGCACTACCGGATACTCGCCCGGCATCCACACGTCAATGATCTCGTCGTTCTGAATCCAGATATTGTTAAACTGCACGCCGTCAAAAGCATCCACTACCGTCACGCCGCTCAGCAGGTTCGCGGAGTCC
>DJXS01000055.1:3734-7481 GCA_002448395.1 Lachnospiraceae bacterium UBA6998
ACCGACTCCACTTCCAGTGTGTCCGTCACATCATTGCCTGCCGCGTCTTTCACTACGATGCCCCTCTTAAGGGCCTCTTCGCCGTCATTCACGCTGACTTCGATCACGCCCGCGTCCATCTGGATCACCGGTCCCGGACCTTTATTCGCTCTTGCCTTGAACGCGCTCACTCCCAGCAGCGCAAGGCACGCGATAAACACGATAACACTAGCAGCTCTCAGCTTTTTCAATCTTACCTCCTATGCTGCAACTCAAATACAGCAATCAAGTCCCAGGGCGCAAAGCACCCTGAGACTACACACTTACGATAATACATTTATTGTATTGTATAACACTATATTTTTCCACCCAAAAAGTTTACTGGCGGGATTCTCTCTCCTCCATATAGGCTTTGGCGTCTTTGATAAAGCTCCAGATCATGATGATCATGATGATTCCGATCGGGAACGCGCTGATAATGGATACACTCTGGATGTTGTTCATGCTGCTCTCCGAGAACACGAGCGCGATCGGCAGAACGATCAGGAGCAGGCACCACAGCAGTGTGATCATTGTGTGGGGCTTCTCATTCTCATCAAGTTTCTTGTAGCTGTAGCAGGCCGCTGTGTAAGCGATCGAGTCGAAACTGGTTGCATAGAAAGCAATCATACATACCATCGTCAGGATCAGGATGAAGGATGAACCCGGCATCGTAGCCACGATGTTCAGGATCAGCCCGTAAAGGTCGCCGCTCTGCTCGTACTGCGCGATGAAATCCGCCGCGCCGGAGATCTGAAGGCCAAGGCTGTAGTTGCCGAGGATGATGAAACTGATGATCGTCGAACCTACGCCGAAAACATATCCGCCGAGAACTGTCTGTCTGATAGTACGTCCTCTACTGATGTTGCCGATGAAGAACGGCGCCGCGATGCACCATACCATCCAGTATGCCCAGTAGTAAATCGTCCAATCCTGCGGGAAACTATTCGTGCGCGCCGGATCCGTGTAGGTGCTCAGTTCGATGAAGTGCTGGAACATCTTGCCCAGACTCTGGAATCCGTTCTCAACAATGAATCTTCCCTGTCCTCCGATCAACAGTACGATGATCAACAGGCCAAAAAACAGATAAATGCAAAGCTTTGCCAAAAAACTGATGCCCTTAAATCCATGCAGTACCGCGTAGGTGTACACCGCGCAAGTGATGAGCAGGATAATGATCGTCACTGCAGTGCGGCTGATGCTGAGGTGGAAAAGCTCAACCATGATGCTCGCCATAAGAGGAGTCGCAACAGAGAATGTTGTAGCGGTTCCTGCCAGCAGAGCAAACAGTGCAAACAGATCGATGATTCTTCCAAGCAGACCGTTCGCGTTCTTGTCGCCGATCACAGGACGGCAAGCCTCGCTGTATCTCTGTCTGGAGCGCTTGCGCACATGCAGCATAAAGCCGAAAGCAACAGCGAGCACCAGATAAAAGGCCCAGGGGATAAAACTCCAGTGGAACAGCGGGAAAACACCTGCCCACTCAGCAATGGAACCCATCTCGGCAATGTGCGGGTTCGTGGCGTACATGACCCACTCCGCAAAGGAGTAGAACAGGATATCCGCCGCAAGACCACAGGTGAACATCATCGAGCCCCACGTAAAGAAGTTATATTGGGGCTTCTCACCGGGTTCTCCTAGCACGATGTCGCCGTACTTGGATACCGAGAGGAAGATCGAAACGATCAGTGTTCCCAGGCCGATCACCAGATAATAGAGACCAACCGTATCTCCAAAGAAAAATCTCACCTGCGAAATAACTACGTTCGCCTGCTCCGGGAAAATGAACAGATAGACTGCCAGTCCCATAATCAGAATAAAGGGAACGAGTGTGATCATCCAGTCGATCCTGCTGTTATCTGCTGCTTTCATGTTGTTGCTCATGGTTAAGTACCTCCATTTTTCGCCGCGGATCTCAGTCCGCGGACTTCATATAGGATTCATAGCTCGGATCCGCTTTCACGAGTTCCTCGAGATCGTCGATCTCAATGATGTCCTCCTGCCGCATCTCCCTGATTCCTAATGTATACTCGCTGAAATGGCAGAACATCGCGACGTCGTCCCAATAGATCTGCCGGTTACCTCCCTCAAATTCCTGCTCCAGATGCCTGCGGAGCTTCGCGCCGTCCTCACCGCTCCAGCGCGAAATGCTGTAGAGCTGCCATCCGTGCCTTCCGCCGGTGCGCGAACAGGACTTCACGATTCCGTCCTGAACCTCCATCAGCCACTCTTTGGTCTCGCCCTCACACCAGACCGCGTTGTAGCCCGACAGCGTGAAGTGCGGATCCAGGATCTCCGGATTATAAATGATCTGATCCCCGTCCAAAATAATGCAATCTCCCAGATGCTCTCGAGCCACATAAAGCGAACTGATATTATTGCACGTATCGTAGTACGGGTTCTCGATGATCTGCACGCCCGGCTGCTCCTTCGCCCACTCGTGGAACTGCTCCTTCAGATGCCCCACGACCACGTAAATCTCCGTGATCCCGTTGCTCCTCAGGCCGTCCACCACCGTGTCGATCATCCTCACGCCGTTAACCTTAACCAGCGGCTTCGGCGTCGTCAGCGTCAGCGGGTGCATCCTGTTGCCGGTCCCCGCTGCCATGATGATGGCGCGCTTTACAATATGACTCTCCTCACACATCTGATGTGCCTCCTTGATGTCGATGCTGTCTTTACTGCTAAATGTATAAGAAATGTATAATATTCACTCAAGAATTTCGTATATACCCTCTTAAAACACCCTTTATTCGAAAATCTTAACGAAACTCCCTGTTTCGCGCTGCGATTATTCACCGCATGCAAAAATTATGCATTTTCCCTCAATATCACGCGAAACCCTGCTGCGTATAGATTAGCCTCCGCCCTTCTCACGGGAGCGGAACCGCCGTCAAGGGACGCGTCCCTTGCGGGTTCTCAGGGCAGCGCCCTGAGCCCTCGGAGAGCTCCTGCGCATTATGCACTTTTTCTGCATAAAATCGAAGATTTCTGCATAATATACATTTCTTTTCTTTTTTTGACCTCAAAAAAGAATAAAGGGTAATTCAAAGGGTATATGCCTTATACAAGATTATGCATATTATGCATTTTGCCCCTCGGCCTCCATGAGCTCCTTCGCCGCCCGATAGAAGTCCTTCGCGTAGCGATACTGCCTCAGGCTGTACTCGCCGAACTCCACGCCGAGCTTGCGCTTGTACTCGCACCAGTTCGACCAGAGCAGCCCGCACATCGCGATGTAAATGTAGATCTTGATGCGGGTCACCGGTTCGCACTTTCCGTCAAAATACAGATCGATCAGTCTGTCGCACTGCTGCCTGTTGTAGAGGCTGTAGATGCAAAACATAGCAATATCCACATGCGGATCCTGCATTCCGGCGTATTCCCAGTCGGTAAGCTGGAGCAGCTCGCCCGCCTGAGCCTGATCCAGGTCCTGAGCAGCGCTGGCCGCCTCCGAAGCTGCCGCAGCGGCTCCCGCCGCTCCAGCAGGCCTGTAGAACAGGAAGTTATCCGGCACAGCGTCGATGTGCGTCAGGCACCAGTCCTTGGGCAAGCTTTCGACGTAGGGGCGAAGCGCGAGAAGATTCTCCTTCGTCTTGCGGTAATCCCGGTAGATGGACGGATTTCCGTCCCAAAGGGATTCGTAGAAGTCGATCTGACCGAAAATGTCGAAAGTGTGGTCAACGGTCAGGTGCATGGAGTGGAACTCGCGGAGCTTGTCCATGCAGC
>DJXS01000042.1 GCA_002448395.1 Lachnospiraceae bacterium UBA6998
ATAAACTTCCGAAGCTCGCGTTCCTGTTTGGGTGTTCCCCGAAAAGCTACTTTAGCCATCGATCCCCATCTCCTTTCGGTTGCGTGTTTAATTGACGATTTAAGCTGAACAGCGCCTAAACAGCCATTTTGTATGTTTTGTTAATTTTACAACAAATTTACTTTGATTTACAGAATTTCGTCAAATATTTGTCATAACTAACCGATTATTCGCTTTTTTGTCCAAAAAAAAGAGCACCATCAGGTGCTCTTTTCCACAAATATACCAAACTCCATTCAGTCATTTTACTCAGCGACATATGCTGTGAGTTTACCGTCCGCGACGTCGATCACGATCGTATCGCCCTCATCTACATTGTCCTGCAGGATGAGTTTGGCCGAGAGCGTCTCGACATGCTTCTGGATATACCTCTTGATCGGTCTTGCTCCGTAAGAGGGATCGTAAGCTGCGTCCGCGACAAACTGTTTGGCCGCGTCCGTGAGCCGGATCGAGATCTGTCTGTCCTCAAGTCTCTTGTTGAGGTCCGCGATGATCAGATCGATGATGCCCGCAATATTATCCTTGCTCAGAGGCGTGAAGAGGATGATCTCGTCAAGCCTGTTGAGAAACTCAGGACGGAAATGCGCGTGAAGAAGCTCCATAACGGCATTCTGGGTCTGTTCACTGATCTCTTCCGCTTCGGGATGACTGTCCAGATCTGCAAGGATCTGCTGCGCCCCGATATTGGAAGTCATGATCAGGATTGTGTTCTTGAAGTCCACGGTCCTTCCCTGGGAGTCCGTGATCCTGCCGTCGTCGAGTACCTGCAGCAGAACGTTGAACACATCCGGATGCGCTTTCTCGATCTCATCAAACAGCACAACGCTGTACGGCTTGCGGCGGACCGCTTCCGTCAGCTGGCCGCCTTCTTCGTAACCGACATATCCGGGCGGCGCTCCGATCAGTCTCGATACGGAGAATTTCTCCATATATTCACTCATATCGATTCTTACGATATTTTTTTCATCATCGAACAGAGCCTGCGCGAGTGCCTTCGCGAGCTCCGTCTTACCTACGCCGGTGGGGCCAAGGAACATGAAGGAACCGATAGGTTTAGTGGGATCCTTGATGCCGGCCTTGCTGCGGAGGATCGCTTCGGAAACCTTGGTGACAGCTTCGTCCTGGCCGATCACTCTCTTGTGCAGTTCCTCATCCAGATGGAGGGTCTTGCTGCGCTCACTCTCAGTCAGTTTGCTGATCGGGATACCGGTCCAGCGCGATACGATCCTGCCGATCTCATTCTCTGTAACACGGTCGTGAACAAGAGATACATCTTTCATCTTATTCTCTTCTTCGACCAGCTGCTTTCTGAGCGAAGGAAGAGTTCCATACTGAAGTTCCGCCGCCTTGTTCAGGTCGCCCTGCTGCTGCGCCTTCTGGATATCGCTGTTAACCTGGTCGATCTGCTCGCGGATCTTGGACAGCTGGTCCGCGCGCGCTTTTTCATTCTCCCACTGCGCCTTCTGGGAAGCAAACTGCTCCTTGAGTTCTGCCAGTTCCTTCTGAAGATCTTCCAGACGCTCCATGCTCAGTTTGTCATCTTCCTTCTTGAGGGCAGTTTCCTCGATCTCCAGCTGCAGGATCTTCCTCTGCATCTCATCGAGTTCTGTGGGAAGGGAGTTCATCTCTGTCTTGATCAGGGCGCAGGCCTCGTCCACGAGGTCGATCGCCTTATCCGGCAGGAATCTGTCGGAGATATAGCGGTTGGAAAGAACCGCTGCGCTCACAAGCGCGTTGTCCATGATCTTGACGCCGTGATACACCTCATAGCGCTCCTTGAGTCCTCTCAGGATAGAGATCGTGTCCTCAACAGTAGGTTCATCTACCATGACGGGCTGGAATCTTCTCTCCAGCGCAGCATCCTTTTCGATGTACTGTCTGTACTCCTTGAGAGTTGTCGCGCCGATGCAGTGCAGTTCGCCCCTTGCCAGCATGGGTTTGAGCATATTTCCGGCGTCCATAGCGCCTTCCGATTTGCCTGCGCCCACAATGGTGTGAAGCTCGTCGATAAAGAGTATGATCTCGCCGTCACTCTGGCGCACATCCTCCAGTACGGCTTTAAGTCTCTCCTCGAATTCACCTCTGTATTTTGCCCCTGCTACCAGGGAGCCCATATTGAGGGAAAAGATTTTCTTGTCTTTGAGTCCTTCCGGCACATCGCCCTTAGCGATACGCTGTGCAAGCCCCTCAACAACTGCTGTCTTGCCGACTCCGGGCTCACCGATCAGAACGGGGTTATTCTTGGTCTTCCTGGACAGAATACGTATCACATTTCGGATCTCCGCGTCCCTTCCGATGACCGGATCGAGTTTCTGGTCCCTCGCCTTTCCGACGAGTTCCTCGCCGTATTTGGCCAGAGTGTCATAAGTCGCCTCAGGGTTATCCGTTGTAACTCTCTGATTGCCCCTGACTGTCGACAAGGCCTTCAGGAAAGTATCCCTTGTAATTCCATTGTCCTTAAACAGTTTGGAGATCACTCTGTCCGCATTCCTGATCAGGGAAAGGAAGAGATGCTCAACGCTTACATATTCGTCGCCAAGCTGCTTCGCTTCGTTCTCCGCGCCGATCAGGACCTTGTTGAGGTCCCCGCTGACATAAACTCTTGAACCGCCGGAACCGCTGACCTTGGTCACACCGGCCAGAGCTCTCTCCGATGCCTTCAGGAATGCCTGCGGGTCAATGCCCATCTTCTGCACAAGCTTCAGAATAAGACTGTCTTCTATAGTCAAAAGACTGTAAAGCAGATGCTCCTGTTCGATCTGCTGATTTCCGTATTCATAGGCGAGCTGCTCACACTGATTGACAGCTTCAATGGACTTCTGTGTAAATTTCTGTATATTCATGCATAGTCCTCCTTGCTTAATGTTTTTGTTGTTCTATAACTACTATAACACGTGCAATCCCTATGTCAAGAAGAATTTTAAAAAAGAACGCCATAAAAATTAAGGCGTTCTTTTTATTCGGAAAATCTATCCGTTCTATGTATTATTCCGGCTGTTTATTCTCATCCTGTCCGTTCCCCGCAGAGTCAGTTCCGGCGAATGCAGAAAAGTCTGTATCCTGTTCGGCCTGCTCCATGTACTCAGGGACCGCACTGCTCTCCTCCGGCTTTACCGGAGGCTGAAGAGTCTCTTCTCCCGCCGGATTCTGGTGAACTTCATTATCCGAAGGAGCCTGCGGTGTATTTTCTGCATTAACACTCTCTGAAGAAGCCTCTCCGGCTTCTGTCACTGTCGCTTCTGCGTCCACTGCATTTGCTTCCGCCGCCATCTCTTTGGATACTTTGGAAATCCTTGAGATCACCCAGAGATCGGAAACACCGTCGAAGATCAGGATGCCGCCGGCGATCCTTGTGATAAGTGAAGCCAGATTAAAAGCATTTCTGATCAGGAATATACCGGCTGCGATCGTTGCGATCGCCACGATGAGCGAAGCCCACCATTTATTATATTTACTGCGGGTGAGCATGAATGTCTCGCCCAGATTGATCAGGCCGCTTATTAGGACCAGAATGCCCATGATCGTCGGGATCAGCCTGACCAGATCTTCCGGATGTAAAAAGATCACAACGCCGCAGATCAGCATCACCGCCGCCATGATCAGAAGAACTGACTTCATCGCCGACTCATGGTTTCTAAAGAACATGAAAACCGCCGCCAGTCCTCCCGCTGCCAGAATAGCCCCGATACATTTTCCCATGATCAGAAGGCTCGTAGACGGCCATACAAGCAGAACAATGCCGAGCACTATTGCTCCGGCGGCAAATATAATGCGGTCGGTCCTAAAGCTTTTCAGATTGTTCCCCATAGGCTTTTCCCCCTGTTAATTCTCATTTGCGGCATGCAGACCATATTTCCCGAAAGGCCGGCGCCGCTGTCTGATAAGATTATACCATATCATTCTCTTTCGTGAGAAAGCCATCGATTATATTGTAAAGATCTTCCCTTCCCGCCTTTTTTAAACCGGAAAACGGGATCACTTCAAAGCTGACATCGTGGCTCACTTTGCTCTTTTCCATAATGGTCCTGCGGATCATGGCCGTCTGCTTCGCGAGCTGGCTCCTCTTTATCTTGTCGGATTTGGTCGCGACAATGTAAGGCGTAAACCCTGCTGCCAGAATCCAGTCAAACATCATGACGTCGTTTTCCGAAGGCTCATGTCTGATATCGACAAGAAGAAAAACCGCTTCAAGTTTTTTGCTGGTGTGAAGATAATTCTCGATCATCTTCCCCCACTGCTGTTTGACCTTTACGCCTGCCGTCGCATAGCCGTATCCGGGCAGATCCACAAGATAGAACTCATCGTTGACATTGTAGTAGTTGATCGTCTGAGTCTTTCCGGGCGTAGCGCTGGTCCTGGCGTATGATTTCCGGTTCATAAGGGCGTTGATCAGTGTGGATTTCCCCACATTGCTCTTTCCCGCGAAAGCAAACTCGGGTTTTGTATTCTCAGGCAGCTTGCTCGTGATGCCGCACACGGTCTCAAGATTTACTGTTTTAATGATCATACGTGTCCCTTTCTGCGTTTTTGTTTGTATAAAGATATCGCTTCCGCAGATCTTGCAGAAGCGATATCCGGTTATTGCCATATAATGTTGGTGATCATTTCGCTTCGAGAAGGTCGATCGTCTTGATCTCCGGAGCTTCTCTGACGACTATCGGAGGCTCTCCGTCCAGTACGGATCCTTTCGTGATGATGCATTCCTTGATGGTCTTATCGGAAGGAATGGTGAACATGACGTCCATCATGACTTTCTCCATGATCGAGCGCAGTCCTCTCGCGCCGGTCTTGCGCTCAACGGCGAGATCGGCGATTGCTTCAAGCGCGTCGTCCTCAAAGGAAAGCTTTACATCATCATAGGAGAAGAGTTTCCTGTACTGCTTGCTCAATGCATTCTTGGGCTCTTTGAGAATCCGGATCAGAGCTTCCCTGTCCAGTTCGTTCAAAGTAGTGACCACCGGCACTCTTCCGATAAATTCGGGGATCAGGCCGAACTTGACAAGATCCTGCGGAAGGACCTGGCTGAGGGTTTCATCCAGTTTCTTGGGATCATGTGCCTCAACGTTGGCGTGAAAGCCCATGGCTCTCCTGCCGATCCTGGCATTAATGATCTTATCGAGTCCGTCAAATGCGCCGCCCACGATAAACAATATATTTGTCGTATCGATCTGAATAAGCTCCTGCTGCGGATGCTTGCGCCCGCCCTGAGGAGGAACCGATGCATTAGTGCCCTCAATGATCTTAAGGAGCGCCTGCTGTACGCCTTCGCCGGAGACATCTCTTGTGATGGAGACGTTCTCGCCCTTCTTCGATATTTTGTCGATCTCATCGATGTAAATGATACCGAGCTGAGCCCTCTCGATGTTGTAGTCCGCGGCCTGGATCAGTTTGAGAAGGATATTTTCAACGTCCTCGCCTACATATCCCGCTTCCGTGAGAGTCGTCGCATCGGCGATCGCGAAAGGCACATTGATGATCTTGGCCAGCGTCTGGGCCAGATAGGTCTTTCCCGATCCGGTAGGTCCCAGCATCAGAATATTGCTCTTCTGGAGTTCTACGCCGTCATCCTCGCCAAGGCCGGACTTGTGTTTGACCCGCTTATAGTGATTGTAAACGGCAACAGAAAGCGTCTTCTTGGCTTCATCCTGACCGATCACATAGTCATCGAGGAATGTCTTGATCTCAGCCGGTTTGAGAAGGTTGATGCCATCCACAGCGGGATCGCTGACGGAATAATCATCATCCTCTTCGATGGACTCGTCGATGATATCGGCACAGATCGCAACGCATTCATCGCAGATATAAACTCCCTCGGGTCCTGCGATCAGTTTGGTAACCTGATTCTCGGTCCTGTTGCAGAAAGAGCATCTGCGCGGCTGCATCTTCGTCTTATCTGCCATCAGTAATCTCCTTGCGGGTTGTGTAGATCCTGTCGATCAGACCGTATTCCAGAGCCTGCTCAGGTGTCATCCAGTTGTCCCTGTCCGTATCCTTTACGATCTTCTCATAGGGCTGTCCTGTGTTCTGAGCAAGAAGCCTGTTCATTCTCTCCTTGATCGCAGCCATATGCGCCGCCTGAATGGCGATATCGGATGCCTGTCCTTCTGTTCCGCCCAGAGGCTGGTGGATCAGGATCTCAGAGTGAGGAAGAGAATATCTCTTGCCCTTCGTGCCGCCCGCCAGAAGGAAGGAGCCCATGCTCGCCGCCATACCCACGCAGATCGTGGAGACATCGCATTTTACAAACTGCATTGTGTCATAGATAGCCATACCTGCGGAAATGGATCCGCCGGGGCTGTTGATGTAGAACTGGATGTCCTTATCCGGGTCTTCTCCCTCAAGGAAGAGCATCTGCGCGACTATAAGCTCCGCGGACGCGTCCGTAACCTGATCACCCAGAAAGATGATCCTCTCTTTGAGCAGGCGGGAGAAAATATCGTAAGAGCGCTCTCCGGTACCTGTCTGTTCAATTACATAAGGAATAAAATTTGCCATTTTCTAACTCCAATCTTTAACTTGCGATAACTGCCAAGATTGTCTGCCACAAAATTCACAGTGGCGGAGCGCATTATTTCCTGCACTCCGCCATCCAATTACTTCTCTACAGCATTGTCAGCGACAAAGGAAACAGCCTTCTGAACAGCAATATCCTCCATCATTCTGTCTTTCTCTCTTCCCTCGAAGATCTTCTTGACGGTGTCGACATCTGTGCCGTAAGCTTCCGCAAGCTTGCCCAGTTCAACTTCGAAGTCCTCTTCGGTGGCGACAATGTTCTCAGCCTTTACGATCTCTTCAAGAACAAGGCGTGTGCGGATGCGCTTGTCAGCCTGGTCCTTAACTTCTTCCATCATCTTCTCTCTGCTTCCGCCGATGTAGGAGAAGTACTGATCGATATTAAGACCCTGGGACTGAAGTCTCTGCGCAAACTCGTCTACGATCTGCTCCTGCTGAGCCTTGAGCATGGGCTCGGGAATCTCGATCTCGGAATCAGCGATGATCGCGTCGATCACTTTGTTCTCTTTCTCGGTTCTTGCCTTCTCTTCCTTCTTGACCTCGAGGTTCTTGCGGATGTCCGCCTTATACTCTTCAAGAGTGGAGAACTCAGAGACATCGTCTGCGAACTCATCGTTCAGCTCAGGGAGAACCTTCTCTGTGATCTTGAGGACTGTGCACTTGAACACTGCGGGCTTGCCTGCGAGTTCAGCTGACTGATAGTTCTCGGGGAAAGTTACGTTAACTTCGATCTCTTTTCCGATCTCAGCGCCGATCAGCTGCTCCTCGAAACCGGGAATGAAGGAACCGGAACCGATGGTCAGAGGATAATCCTCTCCCTTTCCGCCTTCAAATGCAACGCCGTCTACAAATCCCTCGAAGTTGAGGTTGACCTTGTCGCCGTCTGCTACCGGTCTGTCAGTGATCTCGTTATAAGAAGCGTTCTTCTCCTGCTCAGCACTGAGCTCAGCTTCAACTTCCTCGTCGGATACGGATACGTCTGTCTTCTCGACTTCGACGCCCTTGTACTTGCCAAGGCTTACCGGAGGCTTAACAGCTACTGTAGCTGTATAGATCAGGGGCTTGCCGGCTTCAGCCTGTACAAGCTCGATATCAGGGTTGGAAGAGATCTCGTTAGCGATCTCGCTGCCCTGCGCCGCCTCGGGATAAGTGCTGTTGATCATATCGTTAATAGCATCCTCAAGAAAAACGCCGATGCCGTACATCTGCTCGATCAGCTTCCTGGGAGCCTTGCCCTTGCGGAATCCGGGTACGCTGATCCTGGATCTCTGCTTGAGATATACCTTGTTGACTGCTTTATCAAAATCTTCGGCGCTCACCTCAATCGTGAGTTTTGCCATACTTTTTTCCAGTTTTTCAACCGTTACGCTCATTGACTACTATCCTCCTGTCTGGTTTACACAATTGCAGTACATTATATCATAACAGTTTGCAAAATTCCAACATGAAAACTGTTTATTTGCTTATTCTTCCGTAAATTTGGGCGAATTCTTTCATTCTGGCGGCCAGATCTTCCGTAAGTTCTCCGGGAAGCAGTCTCCAGCACCAGTTTCCGCCCAGGGTAGAAGGCGTATTTATCCTTCCTGCGGACCCGATATCCAGGTAATCCTGGATCGGAATGACCGCGGTGTCCGCGACGCTCTGCATGGCCAGCCTGATCAGGTCCCAGGTGGCAGTCTGGCTGCAGTTTATGCCGGCGTACTTGTTGATGAACTCTAACTGTTTCTCGTCGGAAGAAATATACCATCCCCTGGTAGTGTCATTATCATGGGTGCCGGTATATACTACCGCGTTGCTTGTATAGTTATGAGGCAGATAAGTATTGTCCGCGCCGCTTTCGAATGCGAACTGTAATACTTTCATTCCCGGGAAACCTGTGCGCTTCACGAGCCTTAGCACTGATTTTGTCAGGTACCCCAGATCTTCCGCGATGATCTCTTTCTCTCCCAGCTTCTGTTTCATGGCTGCAAACAGAGAATAACCGGGGCCCTTTTTCCATTTTCCTCCCATAGCGTCTTTGTCGCCGTAAGGAACTGCCCAGTACTCGTCAAATCCTCTGAAGTGATCGATCCTCACGACATCGTAAAGCTTAAAGACATGCTCGAGCCGTTTGATCCACCAGTCGTAGCCTGTAGCCTTGTGATACTTCCAGCGGTAAATGGGATTGCCCCACAACTGGCCGGTGGCTGAAAAAGCATCCGGCGGCACTCCTGCGACGACTGTGGGGAACCCGTCTTCGTCAAATTCAAACAGCTCGGGATGACTCCATGTGTCCGCGCTGTCAAAGGCAACATAGATCGGAATATCGCCGATGATCCTTATGCCCTTGCTGTTAGCGTATTCCTTCAGCTCTTTCCACTGCTTCACGAAGAAGTACTGCAGGAACTCGTAAAATCTGATCTCCTCGTCAAGTCTGATCCTGTAGCTGTCCATGGCAGCCGCCCTGCGCAGGCGGATATCTTCGGGCCACAGCGTGAACATATCTCCGTCAAAATATTCCTTCACGGCACTGAACAGCGCGTAATCGGGAAGCCATTCGGAATTATCCCATCTGAAATCCTCGAATGCTCTTCTGTCTTTTTTATAGGCATCCTCTGCCCATTTTCCCGCAGGGCTCAGGCAGAAGGGGCTGTTCGCGTACGCCTTGCGAAGCAGAGTATATCTGTTCCGGTAGATCTTCTCATAATCCACCGTCCGGGGCTCTTTGCCGAAATCAAACTGATCCGCGGTTTTTCTGTCGATATATCCCGCCTCGATCAGCGCCTCGGGGTCGATAAAATACGGATTGCCTGCAAATGTCGAAAAGGACTGGTAAGGGGAATCCCCGTAGCCCGTCTGTCCGAGCGGCAGGATCTGCCAGTATGACTGGCCTGCATCCGCCAGAAAATCCACAAATTCATACGCTTCTTTTGAAAAGCATCCGATCCCGTAGCGGGAAGGAAGGCTTGCGACCGGAAGCAGTACACCGCATCTTCTGTCCATTGTCTCATCCTCTGTATAGAATCAATTGTGATGATAACGCTATGAAATACCGTTTTGGTCAGTGATCAGTAAAACCACTTCTGTTTCTTAACGATGCTCACGAACTCTCCGTTGTTTCTCGTCTTGGCGAAAAGATCAAGCACCTGATTCACCGACTCCTCTGATTTTACTCCGTTGAAAGCCCTTCTGATCATGTTGATCGCTTCCAGTTCATCCGGCGTCAAAAGAAGATCGTCTCTTCTGGTACTTGAGCGCTGCATATCAATCGCGGGGAAGATCCTTCGCTCGGATAATTTGCGGTCCAGCACCATTTCCATGTTGCCGGTGCCCTTGAATTCCTCATAGACAACTTCGTCCATCTTGCTTCCCGTCTCGATCAGGGCTGTGGCAAGGATCGTGAGGCTTCCTCCCTCTCTCATGTTGCGGGCAGCTCCGAAAAATCGCTTGGGCATATGAAGAGCCGCGGGATCAAGACCGCCGGACAGCGTTCTGCCGCTGGAAGGTTCCGTAAGGTTATACGCGCGGGTGAGCCTCGTTATGCTGTCAAGCAGGATCATGACATCCTTCTTGTGTTCTACAAGTCTCTTGGCCCTCTCAATGACCATCTCGGAAACTCTCTTGTGGTGTTCGGGAAGTTCATCGAAAGTCGAGTAGATCACTTCTACGTTCGGTCCCTCAATTGCCTCTTTGATGTCCGTAACTTCTTCCGGGCGCTCGTCAATGAGCAGGATGATCAGGTGGATCTCGGGGTTATTGGCCTTCACGGACTTGGCGACCTCTTTCATCAGGGTCGTCTTACCTGCTTTGGGGGGAGATACGATCATGCCCCTCTGTCCCTTTCCCACAGGGCTAAGAAGGTCCATGACTCTCATTGAAATGCTCGCACCGGGTTTTTCGAGGCGGATCCTGTCATCGGGAAAGATCGGCGTCATATCCTCGAAATTATAGCGCTTTGTGGCTTCCTCAGGCTTGAGCCCGTTGACTGACTTGACAAAAAGAAGCGCTCCGAATTTCTCTCCCTGAGTCTTGACCCTGATATTTCCTTTTACGATGTCGCCCGTCTTGAGGTTGAACCTTCTGATCTGACTGGGAGCCACATATATATCATTATCTCCCGGAAGATAATTCGCGCATCGGATAAATCCGTAGCCGTCAGGCATGACTTCAAGGATTCCGTTCGCCAGCTGGCCGCTGTCGAGTTCACTGGCGAACTCATTTTTGTGAATGATAGGCGCATCCGGCTTTTTCTGTTCCGTTTTGGGAATGCGTCCGCCGTTCTGTGCTGCCAGCAAAAGCGCATCTTCCTCGTCTTTTTTGAGCAGAGCTTCGATAAGTTCGGCTTTCTTGAGCGTGGAGATCTTCTTCATTCCTCTGTTTTTAGCAATTTCTTTGAGATTCTGAAGTGCCAGAGATTCATATCTTTCTTTTGTCATGGTTCTCCTTCAATATATAGATAAACATGAACCGGCTCAGACACAGCCGGATTATCGCGATCAAAAACTATTCTGATTTAATTCTTAAGTGGGGTAATGACTGCAGACTATCGCATGATACGGACAGATTACGCTGCCTGTTAGAATTATCGCTTACATTGTAAGCCCATCAAAATAAATTTTCAATCAGAGAGTTATAAATCTTCTCGTTTTTCTCAGGCCACTTGCGGCATATTTCTTCCGCCAGCCCTTTATCGGGCACCTGAAGCCTGATCTCCATCACAGGATCATTTCTCTCCATGACCTTCAGGACAACATTGTACATTCCGTTCTCTGACGGTATACAGTCCGCTCTTACGGATTGCTCGCTGCGAAGGACCGTTCCCTCACTCCTCAGGAAATCATCTGCCTGCTTTGTGATCTCCCTCCCCAGATCCGCCTTAAAGATCCGCAGAGTCTGCCTGCCATCAGACGTGATCCGGTAAAAACATCTGTCTCCGGAATTTCTCGAGCGCACAAGTCCGCTCTTTTCGATCTCCGCATAAGTCTGCATCAGAGACACAAAATTGACATATCCCTTCTCAAGCAGAAAGGAGGAAAGCCTGTCCATGGCGATCTCTCCGTCCGCTTTATCCAGAAGATACAGTATTATCAGTTTATAAATAGCAAGAGGTGACGACATATTTCTTCCTCATGATCCCGTTTCCGGGTCAAAACAGTGACTGAGCCCGCCCTTTCACTCTTCCCGGGATCTGGGAAGAAGCTGTTCAGGCTCTGTATACCTGCTGTCATTGGTCAGAGAGGCCATATGTTCTCTGATCTTCTTTTCGTAACCGTTGCCGGAAGGAGTATAAAACCTTTCTCCGCGCAGTTTCTCCGGAAGCAGCGGCTGGCCTGCATAATGCTGTTCATAGTCGTGGGCGTACTGATATCCGATCCCTCTTCCGAGTCCCTGCGCGCCTTTATAATGAGCGTCCTGCAGATAGCCCGGGATCGGCAGACTCCCTGTCTCCCGCACAATCCTTCCTGCTGCCATGATCGATTCCACAGCGGTATTGCTCTTGGGCGCAGTAGCGACATATTCCGCTGCCTGGGCCAGGATGATCTTCGATTCAGGCATTCCGATCCTCTCACAAGCCAGCGAACAGTTCACCGCTACAACTATGGCATTCGGATCAGCATTCCCCACATCCTCGGAAGCGCAGATCATGATCCTGCGGGCTATGAACACAGGATCCTCTCCCGCCTCCAGCATACGCGCCAGATAGTATACCGCGGCATCAGGGTCACTCCCCCGCATACTCTTTATGAACGCGGAGATCGTGTCATAGTGGTTATCCCCGTTTTTATCATAGCGGGTCGTCTTCTTCTGAATGCATTCTTTCACTACGTCCATCGTCAGATGGATCTTCCCGTCCGCGCTCCTTTCCGTTGTCATGACGCCAAGTTCAATGGCGTTGAGAGCACGTCTTGCGTCTCCGCCGGACATCTCCGCGAGAAACCGGGCGGCATCTTCGTCGATCACGGCGTCGTATGCTCCCATTCCCCGCTCTGTATCATACACCGCGCGGCCTATCAGTTCCAGTATATCCTCTGTGGAAAGAGGTGTGAGTTCAAAGATCATCGACCTTGACAGAAGAGCTCCGTTCACTTCAAAATAGGGATTTTCGGTAGTCGCGCCGATCAGTGTCAGGGTGCCGTCCTCCACAAAAGGCAGCAGGTAATCCTGCTGCGATTTGTTGAAGCGGTGTATCTCGTCGATAAAGAGGATCGTCTTAAGGCCGTACATCCCGCGCCTGTCCTGCGCCTCTTTCACTACCTGCTCCATATCTTTCTTGCCGGCCGATGTAGCGTTGATCTGCTGGAACTGTGCCTTGGTCGCGTTGGCGATCACCTTGGCCAGCGTTGTTTTACCGGTACCGGGCGGGCCGTAGAAAATAAGGCTGCTGATCTTATCAGCTTTGATCGCCCTGTAGAGGAGTTTCCCCTTTCCGATGATGTGCTGCTGCCCCACGACTTCTTCCAGCCTGACCGGGCGAAGGCGCGCGGCAAGCGGTGACTCCGTCTCCTGCGCGCTCTCCCTCATAAAATCAAAAAGATCCATATAATCCTTTACTTTCCTTCCTCGGAATAGGTCTTGAACGATTTAAGTTTCCAGATATCCCTGTTGTATTCCGCGATCGTGCGGTCCGATGAGAAGTATGACGCTCCCGCGATATTCAGAAGCGCTTTTTTGTTCCAGGACATTCTGTCCTCGTAATCATGCAGCATCCGGTCCTTCACTTCGATATAGGACTCCAGATCTAATAGTGCCATGTATCTGTCATTGGTCCGGATCTCATTGTAAAGCCGTTCCAGGTTCTCTCTGCGGCCTTGGGCCAGCATCTGAGGACTGACAATGAAATCGACTGCCTCCCTGACCTTTTCGCTGCTGTTATATATGAGGGAAGGATCATAGTCCCCTCGCTCATAGTGGCCTATGACCTCCTCCGCGCTGACTCCGAAGAGATAGATGTTCTCCTCTCCCGCAGACTCACATAACTCGACATTAGCCCCGTCATTGGTTCCAAGCGTCAGAGCTCCATTGAGCATCAGCTTCATATTTCCCGTCCCTGACGCTTCTCTTGAAGCTAGTGAAATCTGTTCGGAAATATCCGCGGCCGGGATCATTCTCTCAGCGTAGGTCACATTGTAATTTGTGACCATTACCAATCTCATGTACTGATTCGCTTCAGGATCGCCGTTGATGATATCACTAAGGACAAGGATCAGGTGAATGATGTCCTGAGCCAGCACATAGGCTGATGCCGCTTTCCCGCCGAAGATATAATTGACCGGCCGTTCCGGCACTTTTCCTCTCTTGATCTCAAGATATTTGTGGATCACATACAGGGCATTTAAATGCTGTCTTTTATATTCATGGATCCGCTTGATCTGCATGTCATAGATGCCGTCCGGAAGAAGTTCTACGCCTTCTCTCAACTTTATGAAATATGAAAGGCGTGCCTTTGCTCCTGCCTTGATCTCCTCGAGCTCATGCAGGGCTTCCGGATCGTCCGCAAACACCCTCAGGTCCTCCAGGCGGGCGGGATCCAGCTTGTAATCATTCCCTATTTTGGCACTGATCCAGTCAGACAGCTCGGAATTGCAGCCGTACAGCCAGCGGCGGAATGAGATACCGTTAGTCTTGTTGCTGAACTTCTCCGGGTAGATCTGATACAGACCGCTGAGCTGGGATTCCTCCAGGATCTTCGTGTGGATCTTCGCCACTCCGTTCACCGAAAAGCCGAAATGGACGCACAGATTGGCCATATGCACTCTTTTTTCCGTGTCAATGATCCACACGGAAGGATCATGATACCTGTTCTTGATGATCAGATCAAGTCTGTGAATGATAGGAACGAGCTGAGGCACCACCTCAGAGAGCTGATCGACAGACCACGTCTCAAGCGCCTCCGCGAGGATCGTGTGGTTCGTATAGGCGCAGGTCTTCGTGACGACCTTGACCGCCTCCATAAAGGAAAGCGCTTTATCATCAGTAAGGATGCGGATCAGTTCCGGAATGATCAGCGACGGATGCGTGTCGTTGATCTGGATGACCGCATAGTCATACATTCTCCTAAGGTCGCATTTGCGCGCTTTCATCTCGCTCAGGATCTGCTGCGCCGCGCAGCTCACCAGGAAATACTGTTGATAAAGGCGAAGGATCTTTCCCGCCTCATCGGAATCATCCGGATATACAAACAGTGTCAGATTCTTATCGATCGCGCTCTTATCAAATTCGATCCCGTCATGAACAATAGATCCGTCCGCGCTCTCGAGATCAAAGAGCCTTAGTTTGTTGACGCCGCTGTGATAGCCGGCGATACTGATCTCATACATGCGCGCCCTGACCTTGTATCTGCCAAGGTTTACATCAAATTTGACATCCGTCAGATCCTCCCAGGAGTCCCACTGGATCCAGGGATCCTTGTCCATCTTCTGCATATAGTCTGAGAAGGATTGCCGGAACAGTCCGTATCGATAGTTGATGCCCAGGCCCTCCGCAGGATAGCCAAGCGTCGCTATGGAGTCCATAAAGCATGCCGACAGACGGCCCAGGCCGCCGCTGCCGAGGGAGGGCTCAGGCTCATATTCCAGAACATTCTGAAGATTCTTGCCGTACCGGGCGAGAAGCTTTTCCGCCTTTCTGTAGATCCCGAGATTGATCAGCGTATTGAGGAGAAATCTTCCGGGCAGAAATTCCGCCGAGACATAGTAGACCTTCTTCTCTCCGCTGTTCTTCTCACTGATTTTGAGGATTCTCTTGATCAGCAGCATCAGAATAAAATATGTCTCTTCATCCCCGCATTTTTCAAGCGGTTTTCCGAATCGCTCATGGGACAGCTCCGTGAGCTGCTTCTCCATATTCATTACCATAACGTCAAAGATCATGTTTCTGTAGCCCATAGACACTCTCCTCGAAGGCCTTCCGCAGTTTTACTTATGATATCAGATTCAAAATACAGGGGCAATCAATACGGTCTTCTGAGACCTTTCGGATAATGATTCTTGATCTGATCCCCGGAGAGCTTGCCCCAGCCGCAGCTGAATCCGCAGTCTGTTACAAGGCACCATCCCTTTTGTCCGGAAATCTGCGCGCAGTCCTGTGTCCGCAGACTCTCTCCCCGCAGATACGCGCGGGCTGCATTCCCGTCACCGGGAACATCTTCTGAGCCGTCGGAGAGCTCTGCGAAGCACTTCACGTCCCCGGCTTCCAGTGCCGCTGCCAGGGCGTGGGACGGCTCGAACCGGTTCTTTTTGAGAGTACCCAGATGAAGCCCCGGCCGCAGGACTTTCAGTCCGTCCAGCCCGACGCATTCGGGAATTCTGTACAGTTCTTTGCCAAACAGCATCAAAACAGCTCCTGTCCCGTCTTTGCCGCCCGTCTCAAGTTTGCTGATCCCCCTCTGCGACAGTGTCTCTTCGCAGAATTCCTTAAATAGCTTTATGGCTTCACGGTCTTTTACAGGTTTTCCTCCGGCCGCTCTTCTTCTGAGCGCGGAACCTTCTTTCCTGAAAACAGCCAGATAATGCCCCTCTCCCTCAAGCTTATGAGGCCACAGGCGGATCGTTCCGCTCAGAGAATCCGCGATCTGTTCCGGGATCCCTTCTCCGGAAACATATTCTGGCCTGCCGGCTGAAAGCCCGGTGAGCTTCATATATTCGACGCCTAAAGACGACGGAAGATCCAGGATCTGGAATTCGGGATGCCGCATGACAAACTTCGCAGCGTTCTGTTCGTTCTCCTGCGGCGCGAATGTGCAGGTGGAGTACACCAGTGTCCCTCCCGGCGCTGTCATTTCCGCCGCGCAGTCCAGGATCCCGCTCTGCCTGCGCGCGCACAGTTCCACGTTTTCCGGGCTCCAGTTCGGGATCGCTTCCTCTTCCTTCCTGAACATCCCCTCTCCGGAACACGGCGCATCTACGACAACTGTGTCAAAATACAGAGGAAATCTCTCTGCCAGCTTCTTTGGATCTTCATTCAGGACCACGGCGTTGGAAATCCCCATTCTCTCAATATTCTGGGAGAGAATCTTCGCTCTCGCCGGATGGATCTCATTGGAGTACAGAATCCCCTCTCCTTCAAGCATGGACGCCAGCTGTGTGCTTTTTCCGCCGGGAGCCGCGCACAGATCAAGAACTCTCATGCCGGGTCTGACCCCCGAGAGGGCAGCCACCGCCATAGCGCTTGGTTCCTGTATATAGTAGGCTCCGGCCTCATGAAGAGGATGTTTGCCGGGCCTCTTTAACGGATCATAATAATAGCCGTGAGGTGCCCAGGGAATAGGCTGCATGTCAAACAAAGAGGAAGACTCCAATGTTTTGGCCTTCTCCCTCAGTGTGTTCACACGAAGTCCGGGTCTTCTGGTATCCTCATAGGATCTCAGAAAGGCGTCGTATTCTTCCCCCAGCATTTGCTTCATCCGTTCTTCGAATTTTAAAGGCAGTCCGTTCAATCTCTTATCTCCATCTTTCAAGCTGCCGGCTGCTCAAGCCGGATTTACAACTTTACGGTTTCATTCTAAAATAGTGGTGTGCATTATTTGATTATACACAAAAAAGGGGGAACGTATGAAAACAAAATCCAAAACATCTATGCCGCTGGCAATGCAGATCTTTATTGCGCTGGTGCTCGCAGTGATCGCGGGGCTTCTATTGCAGAATAATGTGGAGTTCGCCGATTCCTACATCAAACCGCTCGGAACGGTCTTTCTGAATCTGGTCAAGTTCATCGTAGGTCCGATCGTGCTCTTTTCCATAATGGCCGGCGTAGTATCTCTCAAGGATATCCGCAAGGTCGGATCCATCGGCGGAATCACCGTCGTCTACTATTTTTGCACGACAGCTGTTGCGACCGTGATCGGCCTTGCCTTTGCCAATCTTTTCAAAGGCATGTATCCTGTCCTCTCCACAGACAGCCTGGCCTATGAAGCGCCCGAAGGGAAGACCATGATGGACGTGTTCGTAGGGATCTTCCCCAAGAACTTCGTAGAACCCATCGCTGAGGCCAACATGCTTCAGGTCATTGTCATGGCGCTTCTGATCGGATTTGCGATCATCTTCCTCGGAGAAAAGGTTGAAAAAGCCGCCGAAGGAATAAACCGCTGGAACGACATTTTCATGAAAGTTATGGAAATGATCCTCCGTCTCTCTCCTCTCGGCGTCTTCTGCCTGCTGTGCCCTGTGATCGCGGCAAACGGTCCCAAAGTCATCGGCTCGCTGGCAATGGTCCTTCTGACCGCCTATCTGGGATATATCATCCACGCAGTTGTGGTATATTCCTTCACAGTAAAGACACTGGGCGGATTAAGTCCGCTGAAATTCTTCAAAGGGATGATGCCTGCGATCATGTTCGCTTTTTCAAGCGCCTCTTCTGTAGGTACTCTCCCCCTCAATATTGAATGTACGGAAGAACTCGGAGCCACAAGAGAGATCACATCCTTCGTTCTGCCGCTGGGCGCCACCATCAATATGGACGGAACGGCGATCTACCAGGGCGTGTGCGCCGTATTCATCGCGTCCTGCTACGGTATTGACCTGACACTGGGCCAGATGCTCACTATCGTACTTACTGCCACCCTCGCTTCTGTCGGAACAGCCGGCGTGCCCGGCGCAGGCATGGTCATGCTTGCTATGGTTCTTACATCCGTGGGACTTCCGATCGACGGCATTGCTCTGGTCGCCGGAGTAGACCGTATCTTTGACATGGGACGCACGACCCTCAATATCACCGGAGATGCCTCTGCAGCTCTCATTGTCACCAATATTCTCGAGAAAAAGAAAAAAGCGTAAAACGCGTTTGGGCAGTCCCGATTTTCCCAAAGGCCAAATAAAGCCGGGCTTTAAAGCCCGGCTCTTTTATTGCTTAATCATATATATCGTCGGATCTCAGATCGTATTCTCATACGCGTCCGCTTCCGTCCTGTGCATCTTCTTTCCGTTCAGGATGATATACCCATCCTCAATATCGTCGTGAACGATAAACCGCACAGCAGGTTCCTCCAGCTCGGAGTGTCTGTGTCCGAACCGGCGGCAGGTGATATCCTGATCCTTTCTCAGTTTGTGGCCGTCAGTAGAACGAGGAGGCCTGTAACCGGTCCTCGCGCCTTTCATCATCGCTTCCAGCCGCTTTGCCGTATCACTCTGGGATGGTCTGACCGGCCGCCCGTCTTTTCCTTTCGAGGAAAAACGTCTGAGTGAGAAGATCACGAGAAACCAGATCACGATCATTATATAGAGAACTAGCGATGCCATTTCACATCCTTTCTCACGGAAGGACTTCTGCTATGCAGGATTCCGTGCCTGTGACAGAACCTTGTATCATTTCCGGCTTTCCGCCTCCCTTGGCTCCCAGCTTTTCTCTGAGCACTTTCTGCACATCCCGGGAGTCCATTTTCCTGCTGCCCACAATATAGCGGTATTTGCCCTCTTTGTCGCTTCCGGCAAAAACCCCGCAGAAACCGTCATGCTCCTCGCAGAGCCTGTTGACGAGATTTCTCTGCACAATATTGTCCATATCACCGACAAACAAGAACACATTCTTCTGATCTTTGGGAATCGTTTCAAGACGAAGAAAAGCGGCTTTGTACTCAAGGTCACGGTTTTTCTGCTTCAGTTCGCCGATCTCGTCGAGAAGATGCCTGACTCCGTCCCCGATCTCATCCTGGCTGCGGTTTGTCAGATGGGATACTTCCTCTATGCGCTGCTGCCTTTTCTGCATCAGCGCGAAGGCTCTCCTTCCGCATGCGATAAACAGGCGCATACCGCCATTAAAGCGCAGCGTCTTCACTATTTTGATCAGGCCGATCTCTCCGGTCTTCCTGACATGGGTTGCGCAGCAAGCGCATACGTCCACTCCGGGGATCGTGACCAGACGGACCTGCCCCTCGATCTCTATCTTGCTTCGGTAACTGATCTCCCCCAGTTTGTCCCTGTCAGGATAAGAGACCTCCACCGGGAGGTTTCTGTAGATGACCTCATTGGCTTCCCATTCCAGGAGCAGGATCTCTTCCTCGCTGAGCTGTCCGTTGACGTCCAGTGTCACCGAATTGTCGCTGAGGTGGAAGCCGATATTATCAAACCCATACCGGTTATGCATCAGCCCGGACAAAATATGCTCGCCGGTGTGATTCTGCATAAAGCCGAATCTTCGCTCCCAGTTGATCTGAAGAAGCACCTGATCACCCGGCCGGAAAGGTTCCGTATTATCTTCCGGGCAGGTGACAATATGCCTGATCACGCCGTCTTCGATCTGCACATCCGTGACGGCCAGCATCTCAGAACTGCTTCCATCGTCATTTCCTGCGCGGCAGATCCATCCGATGTCGGAGGACTGCCCCCCGCCTTCCGGGAAAAAGACTGTCCTGTCAAGAATCAGTTCCAGCCGAAAGCCGGGTTCCGGATTCTCTTCTCCCGGCAGTTTGCGGGCAGACAGGACCGCCGCCTCACACCGTGTCAGATATGCGTCTTTTTCGTAAAGTCTCTCTGTGCCGTTCACGTCAAATGTTCTTTCTCTCTGCTTTACCGGCTTCCATCTTGAGGTAAGCATTGATGAAGCGGTCGATATCTCCGTCCAGTACAGCACCGGTATTGCTGGTCTCCTCCGCTGTTCTCGTGTCCTTGACCAGTGTATAAGGCTGCAGGACATAAGAGCGGATCTGGCTTCCCCAGGCGATATCCTTCACTTCGCCGCGGATACCGGCAAGCTTAGCCTGCTCCTCTTCCATTCTCTTCATATACAGCTTGGCTTTGAGCATCTGCATAGCCTTGTCCTTGTTCTGGAACTGGGAGCGCTCATTCTGGCATGTCACAACGATTCCCGAAGGGAAGTGCGTGATGCGGATCGCCGAAGAAGTTTTATTGATATGCTGTCCGCCTGCGCCGCTGCTTCGGTATGTGTCGATCCGGATATCATCGGGATTGATGACAATGTCAATATCCTTTTCAATGTCGGGCATGACATCACAGGAGACAAAGGAAGTCTGTCTCTTGCCCTGCGCGTTGAAGGGAGATATACGGACAAGTCTGTGTACGCCTCTCTCGGACTTAAGATAGCCGTAAGCGTTCGTGCCGTTGATCTGGAAGTCCACGGACTTGATGCCCGCTTCATCGCCGTCCACAAAGTTCATTACGTCCACTGTAAATCCCTTGCGGTCCGCCCAGCGCGTATACATCCTGTAGAGCATGGAGCACCAGTCGCAGCTCTCTGTTCCGCCGGCTCCGGCGTTCAGGCTGACGATCGCGTTGGAATCGTCATACTCACCTGTGAGAAGAGTGGAGAGTCTCATCTCTTCGAGTTTCTCCTTAAAGGCGTCCAGGTCTTCTCTGATCGTGTCGATCACAGAACGGTCATCCTCTTCATTTCCCATCTCAATGAGCATCATCATGTCCTCGTAAGATGTGCTGAGCTGGTCGGCATCCTCTACAAGGGTCTGCAGATCCTTGAGCTGTTTCATCTTTTTGTTGGCTGTATCCGCATCGTTCCAGAAGTCGGGCGCTTCCGACTCCCTCGAGAGCTCCTCGATCCTCTGTTTCTTATAATCCAGGTCCAGTGAATCCCTGACTTCCTCAAGCGGCGTCTCGTACTGCTGCAGTTCAAGCTTCATCTGGTCTAATTCGATCATTCGCTGTTAATCTCCTTATATAATATTGACGGAATTTATCACTGTTTGCGACCGCAGCAGTTCTTATATTTTTTGCCGCTTCCGCAGGGGCAGGGATCATTGGGATAAATTTTCTTCTCGACCCTTCTCTTGGGATCCCTTGCCGTAGTCTCGTCCTTATTGGTTCCGGTCACCTTGGCGACCTCTTCTCTCTCGACCTTCTGCTCTACTTTGACATGGAAGAGTACACGGACCGTCTCCTCCATGATGTTGTGGTTCATCTCATTGAACATGTCATAGCCGGCAATCTTGTACTCCACCAGCGGATCATGCTGTCCGAGAGCCTGAAGGCCGATACTCTGACGCAGCTGGTCCATATCGTCGATGTGGTCCATCCACTTTCTGTCGACGACTTTGAGGAGCACCACGCGCTCCAGTTCTCTTACGGCTTCCTCATCCGGGAACTCGGATTCCTTGCTCTCATAGAGCTCCAGCGCCTCTTCCTTGAGCTGCTGCTTAAGGCCGTTCTTGGTGCGCTCCTTGATCCTTCCCCTGTTAATGACCTTGAAAGGAATCGTGGGCAGAAGCAGCTCATTGAGCTCAGTGAGATTCCACTCGTCGCTGTCCTGGTCCTCGGAAATACTGATATCCACCGCTCTCTCGACTACCTCTGTGATCATATTGAGGATAGAATCCCTCATGCTCTCGCCGTCGAGTACCTGGCGGCGCTGCTTGTACATGATCTCTCTCTGCTCATTCATGACCTGGTCATAATCCAGCAGATTCTTACGAATACCGAAGTTGTTGGCCTCGATCTTCTTCTGGGCGCCCTCAACCGCCTTTGTGAGGGACTTGTGGGAGATTTCCTCGCCCTCCGGGATCTTAAGCGCGTTGAACATGGCGATCATTCTGTCGGAACCGAACAGGCGCATCAGATCGTCTTCCAGAGAGATGTAGAAGCGTGATTCACCGGGGTCTCCCTGTCGTCCGCTTCGTCCGCGCAGCTGATTGTCGATACGCCTTGACTCATGTCTCTCTGTGCCGATGATCTTGAGACCGCCGGCTGCCTTCGCCTCTTCGTCGAGCTTGATATCCGTACCACGGCCTGCCATGTTAGTCGCGATCGTAACTGCTCCGTGCTGACCTGCCTGAGCTACGATCTCAGCTTCCATCTCATGGAACTTGGCGTTCAATACGTTGTGCGGAATTCCTTCTCTGCGGAGCATCTTGGATACATCCTCGGAGACCTGGATCGTGATCGTGCCGACCAAAACGGGCTGGCCTTTCTCATGTGCTTCCTTAACAGCCTCAACGACCGCCTTATACTTCTCTTTCTTGGTCTTGTAGACCGCGTCCTGATGATCTTTACGGATAACAGGTTTATTTGTAGGGATCTCGATAACGTCCATGCCGTAGATCTCGCGGAATTCGCGCTCTTCGGTGAGGGCCGTACCGGTCATACCGCACTTCTTGTCGAATTTATTGAAGAAGTTCTGGAAAGTGATCGTAGCAAGAGTCTTGCTCTCTTTTTTGACCTTGACATTTTCCTTCGCTTCAATCGCCTGGTGGAGACCGTCACTGTAGCGTCTTCCGGGCATTACACGGCCTGTAAATTCATCTACGATCAGCACCTGATCGTCCTTGACGATATAATCGTGATCTCTGTGCATCAGATTGTTTGCTCTCAGAGCAAGGATGATGCAGTGCTGGATCTCGAGGTTCTCCGGATCCGCGAGGTTGGGGATGTGGAAGAACTTCTCGACCTTGGAGACGCCTTCCGCCGTGAGATTGACTACCTTGTCCTTCTCGTTGACGATGAAGTCGCCGGTCTCCTCTCTCTCAACGCCCATGATCGCGTCGATCTTGGACAGGTCTTCCATATCTTCGCCGCGCTTCATCTGCTTGGCCAGAATATCACAGGCCTCGTAGATCTTGGTGGATTTGCCGCTCTGTCCGGAAATGATAAGAGGTGTGCGCGCCTCATCGATCAGGACCGAGTCGACCTCGTCGATGATGGCGAAGTGAAGTTCCCGAAGTACCAGGTTCTTCTTGTAGATCGCCATATTGTCACGCAGATAATCAAAGCCGAGCTCATTATTTGTTACGTAGGTGATGTCGCAGCCATAAGCCTGCTGCCTTTCCTCGCTGCTCATGCTGTTGAGGACAACGCCTACGGAAAGTCCCATAAACTGGTAGACCTGGCCCATCCACTCCGCGTCACGCTTGGCCAGGTAATCGTTGACTGTGACTACATGCACGCCTCTGCCTTCCAGAGCGTTTAGGTACGCGGGCATGGTTGCCACCAGGGTCTTACCTTCACCGGTGCGCATCTCCGCGATACGGCCCTGGTGCAGGATAATACCGCCGATCAGCTGTACACGGAAAGGCTCCATTCCCAATGACCTTCTCGCGCCTTCCCTGACTGCCGCATAGGCCTCGGGAAGAAGATCGTCCAGCGTCTCCCCTTCCGCAAGCCTTTTTTTGAATTCATCTGTCTTGCCCCGGAGCTGTTCGTCACTCAGTTCCTGCATCTGAGGGCGAAGATCTTCAATTCTTTTTACGAGAGGCTCGATCCTCCTGAGCTCTCTCTGGCTGTGTGTGCCGAATAACATATCTGTAATCTTGGACATATTCTATACTCCTGATTCATATACCTAATGCGCATATTCTTTGAAATGATATCACAAATCACTTCAATGCGCTATTCTTCCGCATCATTATTCACAGAGATTCCACAAGCCGTTCAGCGGGCTTGTGCGCCGAGCACCTTGTACAGCAGTCTGTAAAGTTCTGAGGCCTCCTCAGGCTCCAGGTTAACGCAGCTGGACATGGATCCCGGAATGCTCAGGGCCTCTTCCCTAAGCTCCCATCCCTTCTCTGTTACGGTCACGATCAGGTTCCTTTCGTCTTCTTTTGATCGCTTTCTCTCAAGATAACCTTTGCTCTCGAGCTTCTTGAGAACAGGCGTCAGTGTCCCGGAATCGAGAAAAAGCACAAGGCCGAGTTCTCTCACATTCATGCTCTCGTTTTCCCAGAGCGCCATCATCGTAATATACTGCGTATAAGTAAGATCGAACTTATCGAGAAAGGGCTTGTATCTTCTTATGATCTCCTTGGAGCAGGCGTAAAGCGGAAAGCACAGCTGGCTTTTCAGCTTCAGGCAGTCGTATTTATCACTCATGGAATTTAATCCTCCAAAATGTTGCTGTTTTTTGTCGCATCATGCAATCGAATTTATCACAATTTAATAGCGATTGCAACCGTCTCCCTGAACTTCAGCAGATGAAATAAGAAAACTGACATATATTCTCCTGCAAAAAAGAGAGGCAGCGTGATTGAGGAGTAACTCCTCATCAGCTGCCTCGTCTTTATGATCTTCTATCTTACTGAAGTTCGCCCCGGCTGTTGAAATAATACGTTCTTCCGTCGATCGCCTGCTGTCCCGTGACCATCGCGCCTGTACTCTTGAAATAGTACCATGTATCATTCAGCTTGAGCCATCCGGTCCTCACGGATCCGTCCGAATTCATATAATACCAGGTTCCGCTTTCTTTGAGCCATCCGGTCTTCATGGCTCCGTTAGTACCAAGATAGTACCAGTATCCGCCATACTTAAGCCATTTGCCTGACAGCATTTCTCCGCTGTTATCAAGATAATACCATGAGCCGTCTTTGATCCAGCCCGTCTTCATGACTCCGTTCTGCTGCAGGTAATACCATTTGGTACCGAGTTTGAGCCATCCTGTCTTCATAGCTCCATCGGAATCGAAGTAATACCAGCTGCTTCCGATCTTTTTCCAGCCGGTGACCATCACTCCTTTTTCACCCAGATAATACTTGTGGCCTTTGTAATCAAGCCAGCCGGTAATCGGCTTCCCGTTGTTGAGATAGAACCAATTACCGTCTTCCAGATACCATCCTCTGGTGATAGTATTCGAAGCTGTAATGGTGGTCGTATTATTTACGGTATCGACGACTGTAGTCGCCGAAATCGCAGCAGATTTCCCTATATAGTGTCCGTTGGCATCAAAATCATAGATCACTCCGTCTATACTCACAACACCGGTAACCATAACACCGTTTGTGTCGAAGAAGTATTTCTGGCCGCCGATCGTCTGCCATCCGTACTGCACTACGCCGTACTCATCAAGATGATATTTTCCGCCGGCTACCTGGATCCATCCAAATTGCTCTACACCGTCCAGGCCAAAATAGTGCTTCTTGTTCTTGATCGTATAGAAACCGGTTACCATGACGCAGTTTTCAGGCTTGAAATAATACCACTTTCCGCCGATCTGCTCCCATTCGGTGCAGCCATAGCCCTCCGAATCGAAATAGTACGTATTTCCGCCGGTCTTCACCCAGCCCGTCTTCATCGCGCAGCTGACAGGGTCGAAATAAAAATAATGGCTCCCTATCTTCTGCAGTCCCGTCACAGCGTAACCCTTGGTGTTGAAATAGTACCAGACATTATCGATCTTCTTCCAGCAGCTCTTGAGGTAGCTGCCATCAGCGTAATCGTACCACCAGCCCACGCTGTTCTTCTTCCAGTAACCGCCCTCAGACGATGTGGAAGAAGCGCTTCCCGAACTGTGGAACTGTATCGTGGCAGCTTTGCTGAAACTCCAGTTGTTCCATGTGGCGTGATAGAGATCCTTGGTATGGGAATCAAGGATGGCCGTTCCGCTGTTATTGCGGCCGACGCAGATCGTCGCGTGATCATAAGTGCTGTCGCCGTTCCAGTCAAAATAGATCGGATTGCCGGCGAGGAGATTCCCGTTATTCGCGTTCATGAAGGAACCGTACTGTTTAAAGTGCGCGATCTGCTTCATGACATTGATCCAGGCCACACTGTGCTTGTACCATGTGGAATCCTGGGGAAAGCCGCCGTTATAGAGACACTGGGAAACAAAGTTGGCGCAGTCTCCGCCTCTTCCCTTATAACTGTTATAAGCAGAATTATAATTGATGCAGTATCTGTCCGCGTAGGCAATGGCGTTAGCAACATTATAGGAATATGATCTGGCCGCGGATGCCGCCATCATTTCCTGCTCACCGTCCTCCGAGATCACTCTGAGCGCGTCTGCGTTCTCATTCTCGGCCTGAAGAGAGTACTCCACTTCTTCCTGCATCCAGTCAAAATTCTGATCGGTATCTTCGACAGAGGCGATCTTCCAGTTTCCGCTGCGGTCATAGTCGAGTTTAAGGGAGAAATTATAGCCGTATGCCGCTGCATTTACTGCGGAAATATCGTCAGAGGCATAACCTACTGTCATCCACTCATAAATATCAAGGTCCGCGGAATCGTCCTGCACAGTACATGAATTAACTTTGATCCTTGGAACCAATGTGCGGATCATATCCTCAGCGGGCATCACATAAGACGTATACTCCCCCTGTCTGTCCCATTCACTGACAACATTTCCGGAAAAGTCTTTGCTGTTTTCCTCAGAGCCGGCAATATATCCGCTCTTGGCCGCCTCATAGTATTTGAGGTAATTGATCAGATCTTCTGCGCCTTCTCCCATCCCGGACTCTACAGCTGTAAAATCCGAATTCATCATCTCCGCCGATGCGATGATCTCTTCATCAGTGGCTGACATCGAATTATCGTACAGATCCCGTATTGACTGATCGAAATTTCTCGAGCCTTCCGCTGCGCTTTCGGTGCGTCCTTCGACTGCTCCGAGGTTGCTGAGAGCAGCTCTGGTATTCGCTTTGATCTCCGTCATCACTCCGGAGCCTGCGGGTGACATAAGCCCGACGATCATGCTGGATGTGAGAATTACAGTCAGAAATCTTTTCATAATTAAACTCTCCCTTTCATATGTAACATTATTGTAATATATCAATTACATAAATGCAACATTTCGAGGGAGAGTTTTTAAATTTTTGTTAACAAATATTAATTATTATTAATACAAGCATACTTCCCGATCACATTCCCAGTTTCTTCATCTCCTCCAGGATCTCCTCTTCCACCTCTTTATTCGCTTCGAGTTCTTCAAGCGGTTCTTCAGTCTCCTCTTTTACAGCAAGATAAGGCTCAAATTCCGGCAGGAGAAGCGTCGCCGCCAGCATTGCCTGAAGTCCGAAGCCGCACATAACCCACAAAAAAGCATAAAGCGGAAGAGTTTGCAGATCTGTGAAGGTCAGCACAAAAGGGAAGATGTCAAAAAACAGGATCACCAGCGTTTTCCAAGGCTTTTTCCAGAGAAAGTAAAAAGCGTTTCGGATCAGATGCGGCAGGGAATCCTC
Organism: Lachnospiraceae bacterium UBA6998; assembly: GCA_002448395.1. Classification (GTDB taxonomy): domain Bacteria; phylum Bacillota; class Clostridia; order Lachnospirales; family Lachnospiraceae; genus CAG-791. The sequence continues at coordinate 27,371 of DJXS01000042.1, forward strand.
AAAAACCGTCATAACAGGGATCAGGTAAAGATACAAGATGATCGCAGCAGCTCCGATGGCATACGCGCCGATCTTCAAATACCCCAGAGCGCCTCCGGCCGCATTGCAGATCCGGATATCCATGAGCACAAATGCGATCAGAAGGACAAACAGGATCCAGGAGATCGTCGCCTGCTTGAAGTTTACTCTCAGCCCGGTCCAGAACTCCTTAAAGGGATTAACGACTCCCTCGCTCCTCAGCGTCCTGAACATAACATAATAAAGAGCTGAAAAGCCGGCCCCGATCGTAAAAAAGGGAATACTGAGAAGCACGAACATGATATTCGCGGCAATGATAATGCCGAGCTTCGTCATAAACCTGCCGAAGAAACTGTCATTATCCAAAAAGCCTTGTACCATATTATTCATATCTGCCCCCCAATTCTACAGCAGTATCCGCCAGATCACAGCATAGATCACGATCTCCAGAACGATTGCTGCCAGATAACCGTACATGATCCTGCGCGGCGCATCCCCGGCGGTCGCAACATGCACAGCGCCGTTTTCTTCCACATAATAGCGGATTCCTACCCTGCTTCCCACCTGATACTGCGCGGCCTGCTCACGCGGAACAACGACTTCGGAACTTCTCTCCTCTCCGTCGATCTCATAGGAAAGAAGTACGTCAAGAGCCGGCGGCTCTTTTCTGTTTGCAGGCTCATGATCCCTGATCTGTTTGACAGTGGCCTGAGTCTCTTCTTTATAGTTTTTTACGATCCGGTAATACTGAAGGAATCTGGCTGCCGTATAGATCAGCGCCCAGAAAGCCAGCACCAGCGTTATATAATAAAGCATGACGAAGTCCCCTCCTATTTGGTCTGCGGATCTTCAAAAAGAAAATCAAGGAACAGTTCCACTGACTCTACGTTTTGTGACAAGGCGCCAATCCCGAGCGCACAAGGTTCCGAATAGATTCCGTATTCGCTCACAAGCCGGCTGTCGCTGATATCTATGCAGACAGGCACTTCTCTCCCGCCGTACTCCTCATCGAGCGGTACCGCGTAGAGAAAACGGTCTCCATATTTTGCCCGGATCGAAGAACACGCCTCACTGCTCAAGTCCAAAAGTCTCCCCGTCTTTCCCAGCGCAGTCAGGGAATCGCGCCCCATCGTGATCGCGTCCAGCGTCCCGCTGTCCGCATATGCGACAAAGGCCTCAAAATAACTGTTTCCGGTAACACCTTTGAGATAGTCAAAATAGGAAGCGGCGTCGAATCTCACCGCTTTCTCTGTCAGGTCAAAACCCGCGTATTCGACATAGTCCTCCCACAGATCCGAGTGATCTCCGGCATCGGCATAGGTATTTGCAAAGACCATATAGCACCAGTAATCCTTCAGAGTTGTCGTATACTGACGGACAGCAAACGTTATAAACCAGATGCCCAGGACTATTCCTATGATCCAAAGCTTATAGTATTCCCATATGTAGCCGATCTTTTTTGATGTGCCGGGAATCCCCGAAATCTTTTCTCTCTCCGTCTTCCACCACTTTGAAAGACGGTTGTTTCTATTAGCCATGCGGTTCCCCCGTACTTTACAGTAAACCGAAAAAAATGAGCTGCATTATGCAGCTCATTATACATCAAAACAACAAAACCGTTCTTTACAGTTTTCCGCCGGAAGTAGCGATACCTTCGACGAACTGTTTCTGGAAGATGACATAGATCACGATCATCGGTACCACGGCGAGAACCGCGGCGGCCATCATCTGCGGATAGTTGCTTCCGTACTGTCCCTGCGCCTTTGCAAGGCCGGCTGCAAGCGTCGTAGTCTGTACGCTGGAGCAGACGATCATGGGCCACATAAGATCCTTGAACGCAAACAGAGCGGTGAAGATTCCGAGCGATACCATAGATGATCTTGTGAGCGGCATCATGATCAGCAGGAATTTCTGTCCGATGTTGCAGCCGTCAATGCCGGCCGCCTCCTCCAGATCCTTAGGCAATCCCTGATATCCCGTCTTTAGCAGATAGGTACCGAAAGCGGTGACAATACCGGGGAATACAAGTCCTGCCGTAGTATTGAGCCATCCAAGTGAAGAAACCATCAGGTACTGCGGGATGATGAAGATCGTGGAAGGGATCATCATCTGGATCAGGACAAGTGAGAACAGGAATTTCCTTCCCGGGAAGTTCAGTCTGCCGAAAGCGTAGCCCGCCATAGTTGCAGTCAGGCATGCGCAAATGACACGGAAGAGGATCATGAGCAGTGTGTTCTTATAAAGAAGCACAAAGTTGTAGCTCTTCCATACTTCTCCAAATGTCTCCCAGTGCCATCCGTTGTGCGGGAAAATATAGAAGGGATCGACAGAAATTGCTTCCTGGTTGGTCTTGAGCGCAGTGAGGATCATCCACGCGAAGGGAACCAGCATGATAAAAGCCATGATGATCAGGATGACATAGACGATCGCTTTCCTGATTGTATCTCTTGTGCTTGCACTTTCCATGTATCATTCCCTCCTTTCTCAGTTATAGAATACGAAGCGCTTTTCAGCGCGCTGCATGATCACTGTGACTACCATGATGAAAGCCACAAGGATCATAACGATCGCTGCGCCGTAGCCCTTATTGCCCTGGTCGAATGTATACTTATAGAATACGTATACTGTGGACTGTACCTTGGGCAGAGCCGCGTTAGTCTTATCCATGACCATGAACATAAGGTCGAAGATCGTCAGTGCGCCGATGACACGGGTCTGCACTATAAAGAACGTGGTCGGGCTAAGAAGCGGAACCGTAATGTTGAAGAACTGGTTGATCCCGGTCGCGCCGTCGATCGAAGCCGCTTCGTAGTAGTCCCCCGGGATCTCTTTCAGACCGGAAATAAACAGGACCATGTTGTAGCCGATGATCGACCATACGCCGATCACGCCGACTGAGATCCACGCGATCTTGGGATCTGATATCCACGCTATATTCGTATGAAGAATATTGTTGAACAGACCGAACTGCTGATTGTAAAGCCACTTCCAAACCATTGCGACAGCCGCAGGCGCGCAGACCATCGGGAGGAAGAAGATCGTGCGGAATATTGAAACTCCTTTTATCTTACCGTTCAAAAAAACAGCAAGAAGCAGAGCGATCACTACGCCGAGAGGAACTTCAATGATGGCGTATTTTACCGTATTGATCAGCGACTGCCAGATCTCCGGATCCGCAAATGCCTTTGAATAATTGGCGAGTCCGACAAAAGTGTTGCCCTTTCCGAAATCACCTGTCTTACAGAAAGACTGGTAAACTGTATTGATGGCCGGATAGAAGTTCAGAACGATCAGTCCGATCATGGTAGGCGCCACAAAGGCTAATCCCCAAATTGCCTCGTTCTTTTCTCTGGGCGTCATCTTTTTCTTTTCCTTCATGCATTGCCCCCTTTCATGAAGAAGATTTATCAGCGGACTGCCGCTTTACAGCGGCAGTCCGCAGTATCTCACAGTTAGCCGTTTGTGAAGCTTATTACTGCTCTTCTGCGATGCAGTCACGGATCAGCTTCGCGACTTTGTCGCATGCATCAGACATAGCCTGAGGGTTCTCGGGAGCCTGCCATGCATCGAGGAAGTAACCTGCCTGCTTCATAGGAGTCTGCCACTTGCCGGAATTACGTGTGCCGGGACGTGCATACAGAGTTCCGTTTTCTTCAACCTTTGTAAACGCGGATACATCCATGCCTTCAAAAGCGTTAGCGAAGTCCTCGGAGATTCCGGGGATACCTGCCATGGTAACGCCGAGCTGTGCCTGCTTGATCTGCGCGTCCTTGGAGCAGAGATACTCGATCAGGCTTGCTGCCGCGTCGGGATTAGCGGTATTCGCTGCTGCTGCCCAGCCAAGTCCGTTGTAGCAAGTCCATCTCTCATCCTTCTGGCAGGCGCCGTCGCCGTTCCTGTCGAAGTAAGGGATTTCTGCCCATGCATAATCCTTGCTGTTCTCAGCTGTGTAGAAGGAGTTGATCATCCAGGAGCCCTGTGTGATCATGGCGACCTTGCCGGACTGGAACAGGGAATCCGTACCGGACTCAGCCACAATTGCCTGCGGTGTTGC
>DJXS01000027.1 GCA_002448395.1 Lachnospiraceae bacterium UBA6998
TGAGCGCGTACTCGAAGCAGCTGCGTGCAAATCCCTCAATGGATTTGTCCGTATTGTGGATACCCTGAATGATGCCGGGACCGGTAAACTTGTTGATCGTCTTGCGCGTCACGGTTCCGTCCTCAGCGGTAAAGATGATCTCCGCAGTGCCTGCACCGGGGACTCTGATCTCCGCGTTCTTATAGACATCTCCATATGCGTGACGTGCCATCGTGATAGGCTTTTTCCAGCTGCGCACATAGGGCTCGATTCCCTTAATAACAATCGGTGACCTGAAGACTGTTCCGTCGAGTGCGGCGCGGATCGTCCCGTTCGGGCTCTTATACATTCTCTTGAGATGGTACTCCTCGACTCTGGCAGCATTGGGAGTAATGGTCGCGCATTTTACGGCGACACCGTATTTCTTGGTAGCTTCCGCGGCGTCGATCGTAATCTGATCATCCGTCTCGTCTCTTTTCTTAAGCCCAAGATCGTAGTACTCCGTCTTGAGATCGATGTAGGGAGAAAGAAGGTTGTCCTTGATCATCTTCCAGATGATCCTCGTCATCTCATCTCCGTCCATCTCCACCAGGGGTGTAGTCATCTGTATCTTCTGCATAATCTGCTCCTTCCCGAGGGGTCAATCCTCCATATCTTTCTTATAGATATCATACAGGCGGTTCTTGACCATATTTTCATAAGCGTTCTTCATATGCTCACTGGCCAGCCGCTCTGCAAGATCTGCCTTACCGGCACGGATCGCCTCCATGATCGCTCTGTGTTCCTTGTTGGACGCTGTACTTCTCTCAATCGTGGACAGCGTCTTCCTGCGGATCCTCATCACGTAAGAATGATAATCGATCAGCTGATGCTCCAGCATCTTGGAACCGCATGCGTCATAAAGGATGTGGTGAAACTGATTGTCCAGCTCCGCCATCTGCTCCATGTGTCCTTTGCCCGCGTGAAACTCGGCCAGATAGACGTTTTCTTCCATGGCTTCGAGCTGTTCCGCCGTGATCCTCTCTGTCGCCCAGCGCGCGCAAAGTCCTTCAAGCAGCGCCCGGATCGCGTAGATATCGCGGACATCGTTCTCCTGAATACCGGTTACAAATGCTCCTCTATTGGGAATGATCTGGACCAGTCCCTCCAGTTCAAGCTGTCTGAGCGCCTCTCTTACAGGCGTTCTGGAAACCCCAAGCTCCTTACCGATCCGAATCTCCTTGAGTTCCTCGTGTTCCTTGTATCTGCCGTTCAAAATATCGTTGCGGATCTTGTGAAACACTCTTCCCCTGAGAGAATACTTGTCGGAGACTTCTCTGTTAAAGTCATAGTCGCTGTTCATTCAATCTCCATTCTGCGGATCCCCACCCGCAAATTACCCCATTTACTGTTTTGTTATACCTGATGCTTCCGCATCTTGCATAATTGTATACATTTAATGCAATGATGTCAATCGTATACAGCAAAAAAGAACCCGGAACAGACACTGAAAGAGTGCCCGTCCGGGTTCTTAAATCGTTCTGTTCGATTTATTTCACGACGATGTTGATGATCTTGCCGGGAACATAGATCTCCTTGACGATCTTCTTGCCTTCAAGGAAAGAAGCAACTCTCGCATTCGCTTTCGCAGCTGTCATTGCTGTGTCCTTGTCGCATCCGGCAGGTATTGAAACCGCCGCGCGCACCTTGCCGTTTACCTGAACGCCGACCTCGATGGTGTCGTCCACAGTCTTGGCCTCATCAAATTCAGGCCACTCGGAGACAGTAAGGAATCCCTCGCCGCCGATCAGCTCGTAGATCTCCTCTGTGATATGCGGAGCGAAAGGAGAAAGGAGCTTAAGGAAGATCACAAGATTTTCCTTCGTGATGCTGCCTTCCTTGTAAATTTCATTGATCAGCGTCATCAGAGCCGCGATCGCCGTGTTGAACTTCTGCGCCTCAATATCGTCCGTGACCTTCTTGATGGTCTTGTGGAGGAGCGTCTCGTAGGAAGCAGTTTTCTTGTCTTCCGTGATCAGATCCGTAAGACCTGCCACACGTTCCAGGAATCTGCGGCAGCCTTTTACAGAGCTGTCGTTCCAGGGAGCCGCGCTGCCGTAATCGCCCATGAACAGGACATATACTCTGAGCGTGTCAGCGCCGTACTGATTGACGATATCCAAAGGATCCACGACATTGCCTCTGGACTTACTCATCTTCTCGCCGTCAGCTCCGAGGATCATGCCCTGTGCGGAGCGCTTTGAATAAGGCTCGGGGGAATTGACCTCGCCGATGTCGTAGAGGAAGCGGTGCCAGAATCTAGAGTAGATCAGGTGTCTTGTGACATGTTCCATGCCGCCGTTGTACCAGTCTACAGGCATCCAGTATTTAAGCTTGTCCATATCGGCAAATGCCTTGTCGTTGTGGGGATCGCAGTAGCGGAGGAAGTACCAGGAACTGCCTGCCCACTGGGGCATCGTATCGGTCTCTCTCTGCGCAGGACCGCCGCACTTGGGGCATGTGCAGTTGACAAATTCCGGGATCTTGGCAAGAGGAGACTTTCCGTCCTCACCGGGCTCAAAGTCCTTGACCTCGGGAAGTCTGAGCGGAAGTTCTTCGTAAGGCACACCTACGACACCGCAACTGGGGCAATGGATCAGCGGAATAGGCTCTCCCCAGTATCTCTGGCGGTTGAAGGCCCAGTCCTTCATCTTGAACTGTACGCCCGCGTGTCCGATTCCCTTCTCTTCAAGGATCCCGATCATCTTTGCAATGGAATCCTTCTTGTTGGTAAGGCCGTTGAGGTAATCGGAGTTTATCATCTCTCCGTCGCCTGTATAAGCTTCCTTGGAGATATCGCCGCCCTTGATTACTTCAATGATCGGGATGTCAAAAGCGTGCGCGAAATCCCAGTCTCTCTGGTCATGCGCGGGAACCGCCATGATCGCGCCTGTGCCGTATCCCATCATTACATAGTCAGCGATAAAGATCGGGATCTTCTTGCCGTTGACGGGGTTTACTGCCTCAAGTCCCTCGATCTTAAGACCGGTCTTATCCTTGACCAGCTGTGTCCTCTCAAACTCGGTCTTCTTGGCGCACTCGTCTCTGTACGCGTTGATGGCGTCCATGTTGGAAATGCGGTCCTGATACTTGTCGATCATGGGATGCTCGGGTGCCATGACCATGAAAGTAACACCGAAGAGCGTATCGGGACGGGTCGTATAGATCTCAAGCTTCTCATCGACGCCGTCGATGGTGAAGTCCACAAACGCGCCGGTGGATTTGCCGATCCAGTTGACCTGCTGCTGTTTAATGGCCTCGGGATACTCAACAGTGTCAAGGCCTTTCAGGAGCTTGTCGGCGTATTCGGTGATCTTAAGATACCAGACATCCTTGGGAAGCTGGATGACGTCGGTATGGCAGATGTCGCACTTGCCGCCCTGGCTGTCCTCGTTTGAGAGAACGACCTTGCAGTGAGGGCAGTAATTGACCAGCGTCTTGTCCCTGAACACAAGGCCGTGATCAAACAGTTTGAGGAAGATCCACTGCGTCCATCTGTAATAGTCATCCTTGGATGTGTCCACTGTCCTGGACCAGTCGAAAGAGAAACCGACGCTTCTGAGCTGGTTCGAGAACTTCTCGATATTGGCGTCCGTGATCACCCTGGGGTGCGTATTGGTCTTAATGGCATAGTTCTCGGTGGGCAGGCCGAAAGCGTCGTAGCCGATCGGGAACAGGACATTGTAGCCCTGCATCCTGCGCTTTCTCGAAAGCACTTCCATACTGCTGTACGCCTTGATATGACCGACGTGCATGCCGGCTCCGCTGGGATAGGGGAACTCCACAAGGCCGTAGAATTTCGGCTTGTCGCTAAAATCCTTCGCCTCAAAGAGCTTGGCATCTTCCCACTTCTTCTGCCACTTGGGTTCAATCTTCTTAAAATCGTATTTCATGAAACGCAGCTCCTTTAAATAAAATCATTTCCGGATGAAAATCCTTTACTGGCAGGATAACATCTTGTACATTCTAATCCCCTGCTATCGCTTTGTCAAACTTTGCGGGTCTTTTGCGCAAAAACAGCGGAGCATATCCTCAGGATATACCCCGCTCTCAAATTCATTTCTCAGCACTTCGCCGCTTATATGAAGGATCAGCTGATCTGGATCAGTCTTCTGCGCCCTCTTCAAGCTGCTTAGCTCTGGCTTCGACTTCCTTGGCCTGGATATCAGCGGGAGCCTGCTCATATCTGCAGAACTCATATGCGTAATCTCCGCGTCCGCCGGTCATGGAACGAAGGACTGTGCAGTAGTCGAACAGTTCGGACTGAGGAACTTCCGCCTCAACGACCTGCTTGCCGCCGCCGATCGGATTCATTCCGAGCACTCTGCCGCGTCTCTTGTTCAGATCGCCCATAACGTCTCCGGTATATGCATCCGGGATGGTGACCTTAAGGCTTACGATGGGCTCAAGCAGAACAGGGTTCGCTTCCATGAAGCCCTTCTTGAATGCCTGGACGGAAGCGGTCTTGAATGCCATTTCCGAGGAGTCTACAGGATGGTAAGATCCATCGTACAGCACGCAGTTGACGCCGACAACAGGATAACCGGCAAGAGGTCCTCTCTGTACGGAATCAATGATACCCTTCTCAACTGCAGGGAAGTAGTTCTTCGGAACGCTGCCGCCGACGACTTCATCGCTGAACTCATAGGCCTTGGTCTGATCGCCGAGAGGGCTGTATCTCATCTTGACGTGACCGTACTGGCCGTGTCCGCCGGACTGCTTCTTGTACTTGTACTCAACATCGGAGGTCTTGCGGATAGTCTCTCTGTAAGCTACCTTCGGAGCCATTGTGTCGATGTCTACCTTGTACTCGTTCTTGAGCATGCTCTTGACAACTTCAAGCTGCATGTCGCCGATACCGTACATAAGAGTCTGCTTGTTGGCCGCGTCGTTCTCCATTCTGAAAGTAGGATCTTCAGAAGAGATCTTAGCCATTGCCTGAGCGATCTTGTCGACGTCGTTCTTATTCTTAGCCTTATATCTGATGTAGGTATAAGGAGTTGAGATCTCAGTCTTGCCGTACTGGATCGGGACAGCCTTTGTGGAAAGGGAATCGCCGGTTCTGGCTTCGCCGAGCTTAGCTACTGCGCCGAGATCGCCAGCGTGAAGTTCAGGAACCTCAGTGGTCTTGTTGCCCTGCATGATGTAGAGCTTGCCGATCCTCATCTCAGTCTCAAGGTTTGTGTCATAGACGGTATCATCTGTCTTGAAGACGCCGGAGCGGATCTTGATCAGGGAATATCTTCCGATGAAAGGATCCACGATCGTCTTGAAGATATAAGCGCTCTTAGGCTTGGAGAAATCGAAGTTCGCCTCAAAGATCTCATTGGTCTTGAGGTTGATGCCGCTCACCTTGCGGTGCTCGGGGCTCGGCATATACTTAACGATATCATCCATCAGTGTGTACACACCGCGGCAGATGGTGCTTGCGCCCATCTCTACGGGAACGATAGAGCCGTCAAGGACCTGGGATCTCACAGCAGACCTGATCTCTGCCTCTGAGAACACGTCGCCTTCAAAATAGCGCTCCATGAACTCTTCACTTGTCTCAGCGACTGTCTCCATCAGAGTGTCACGATAGTTCTCAAGGTATTCCTGGCTGTAATCCGGCACTGCGCACTCTACAGCTTCCTTGCCTTTCCACTCATACGCCTTTTCAGCGATGACATTGACATATCCCGCAAACTTCTCATCCACACGGAAGGGGAAATTGAAGGGAGCGATCTTCTTGCCGTACATCTCGGAAAGCTGCTCTACCACTGAACGATAGGAGACATTGTCGATATCCATATCAGTAACAAAGAACATTCTGGGGATGTTGTACTTCTCGCAGATATCCCATGCTCTCTCTGTGCCGACCTCGACGCCGGCCTTACCGGAAATAACAATGATTGCCGCGTCGGCAACACTGATCGCCTCTTCTACTTCACCTACGAAGTCAAAGTATCCGGGAGTGTCCAGAATATTGATCTTGCAGTCCTGCCACTCGACGGGGATGAGAGAAGTCTTGATGGAGAAACCTCTCTTCTGCTCTTCCTTAGTAAAATCGCTTACGGTATTTCCGTCTTCGACTCTGCCTACTCTTGAAGTCAAGCCTGCCAGATAGCACATAGCCTCTGCCAGAGTTGTCTTTCCTGCACCGCCGTGACCCAGAAGAACGATATTTCTGATCTTATCGGTTGTATAAACTTTCATTTCCAGACCTCCACTATACCAATATTTAGATCATCTGCGGCCTCCATTACCTGAAGGCAACAAACAGTCTTGTATATTTTAGCAATTCTTCATGCTGTTTACAAGGAGTATATCAGCAAGTTTTCACTTCCTGCGCCCTCAAATGATCATTGAATCCGATTGACTTTCTCACTTTAAAGTAATATAGTATAAGCGCTGACTGATCAATATCAGTGCCGGCGGCGGAATACAAACGGTCCCGTCAAAATATTCAGAACAGGATTTTAGGAAAAACATGAGCGAAAATATGATCAATAACAATAGGAACACATTTGGCTTTGTGGGACTTGGCCTGATCGGCGGATCCATCGCGAGAGCCATTCGCAAGTATATACCGGGCGCCAGGATCCTCGCCTTCACCCCTCATCCCGAAACTGTGCAGGAAGCGGTAAATGACGGCGTGGTCGACGAGTATGTGCCCGCTGTCGGAGAAGGGTTCTCTATTTGCGACGTGATCTTTCTTTGCGCGCCGGTAGAACATAACGCTTCCAACCTGCGGCTGCTGACCCCCTGGATCGGCGAAGGAACGATCCTGACAGATGTGGGAAGCACCAAGGCAGACATACACAGAGCAGTTCGGGCGGCAGGCCTTCAGAGAAATTTCATCGGCGGCCACCCCATGGCGGGCAGTGAGCGCATCGGCTACAGAAACTCCAAATCAGGTCTTCTTGAAAACGCCTACTACATACTCACTCCCGAGCCCGAAGCCGTAAAGGACGACATCGACTGGATGTTCTCTTTCGCTGAGACAATTAAGGCACTGCCTCTCGTCGTTTCCCCGGAGAGACATGACTACGCTGTAGCGGCGATCAGCCATGTGCCCCACGTCATTTCGGCGAGCCTGGTAAATCTTGTCAAAGAGAGCGACGACACAAGCCAGTTTATGAAGACCATTGCGGCAGGCGGCTTCAAGGACATCACCAGGATCTCCTCTTCCTCACCCGTGATGTGGGAGCAGATCTGCATGACCAATACGGACAATATCCGGATCCTTCTGGACCGCTACATAGAAGATCTGCTGGTATTCAGGAAGTCCCTGGACTCAGGCGACAGCCGGTCCATCAATGAATTTTTTGACAGCGCGAGACAGTACCGCGAGAGCTTTGCTGATATTACCAGCGGTCCGATCAACAGATCGTATATCCTTCATGTCGATATCGAAGACCGCCCCGGTGTCCTGGCCGAAGTCGTCATGTACCTGGCGATCGCCGGCATCAACATCAAGAATATCGGCATTACACACAACAGGGAATACCAGCAGGGTGTCCTGCGCGTCGAGTGCCACTCCTCGGACGGCCTGTTAAAGGCGCGCGAACTACTGATGAACAGAAACTATTCCGTATATTAAGTCATAGGCATTCAGAGCATATGCGTTTATGAACAAGCAGCGAGGCAGCAGTTATGAAAACGATCGAGCAAAGAACATCCCCCTTAAGAGGTGAGGTCACTGTTCCGGGGGATAAATCCATCTCCCACCGCGCCGTCATGTTCGGTTCCATCGCGCGCGGAAACACCGAGATCTCCGGATTTCTGCCCGGCGCCGACTGTCTCTCTACCGTCGACTGCTTCCGAAGGCTCGGCGTGGAGATTGACACGGATGTACAAAGAGGCCGCGTCACTGTGCACGGGAAAGGAATGCGCGGACTTTGTCCCGCTTCCGACCCCGTCGATCTCTATACCGGAAACAGCGGGACTACTACCCGGATCATGTCGGGAATACTGGCTCCGCAGCACTTCACATCAGTGGTCTCGGGAGACGCGTCCATATCCGCAAGACCTATGCGCAGGGTCATTTTGCCCCTGTCCCTTATGGGGGCCTCTATAACCAGTATAAACGGGAATGACTGCGCTCCGCTCAGGATCGAGGGGCGGGGACTGCATGGGATCACCTACCAAAGCCCTGTAGCTTCTGCCCAGGTCAAATCGTCTATACTGTGCGCCGGTCTGTATGCGGAGGGGATCACTGAGGTCATTGAGCCCTCTCTCTCAAGAGATCACACCGAGAGGATGCTCCGCTCCTTCGGGGCGGATATCGAATCATTTGAAGGCAAGGACGGATGGCACGCCCGCACATCCTTCTGTCCGGAGCTAAGCGCCCGCAGGATCAGCGTTCCGGGTGATATCTCCTCCGCAGCCTACTTCATAGCTGCGGCTTCCCTGGTTCCCGGCTCCGAGGTCCTGATCAGAAATGTCGGGATCAATCCGACAAGAGCAGGGATCATCGATATCGCGGTCCGCATGGGCGCTGACATCACGATGTTAAATATCCGCAATGACGCAGAGCCCTCTGCAGATCTTTTGGTGCGGCATGCTCCTCTGCACGGCGTCACATTCGGTGGTTCCGTGATACCGACCCTGATCGACGAGATCCCGGCGATCGCTGTCATGGCTGCTGCCGCCGAAGGTACGACCTGTATCAGGGATGCCGCAGAGCTCAAGGTTAAGGAAACAGACAGGATCACCACTATTTCCGGGAATCTGAAGGCGATGGGAGGAACCGTTTTTCCTAACGAAGACGGGCTGGTCATAGAAGGCTGCGGCGCTGGAAGCGGCCCGGCTCTGAAAGGAGCTCTGATACGCACCGGAGGTGATCACCGGATCGCCATGGCTTTTTCTGTCGCTGCGCTAATCGCAGAAGGACAGACCACGATCGACGACGAACACTGCGCAGATGTCAGTTATCCCGGATTCTACAGGGATCTCAATGCTCTCTGAAACACACATTAAAAGCGCATATGCTTGACGGGCGCCCTCCGCTGTCTGCGGAGGGCGCCCGTTTTTACTGCCCTGGTCTTAGTTCTTTTTTCTTCTTCGGAAGATAATTCCTGCAGCGCAGGCTGATGCCGTTACCAGGACAGCGGTCCACAATACAGCATGGTTTTCGTCGCCTGTAGCTGCTGCAGATGTGCCGGTCCGGCGAAAATAGATACTCTGATCCTGATCTTTAAGATCTTCGTGGACAAACACGTCTTTACCGCAGGAACTTACTTTTTCAAAAGCAGTGACGGATCTTCCCGCAAGCTGCGAAGCGTCAAACTCGAACTCTACGATCACGCTCCCGTCAGCGCGCTCCGGCACAAACTCCTTTGAAACTGTCACCGGCCTTCCGCCCGCTGTTACCGGAGAACCTGTTTTCTTATCCATGAGAGTTCCCGTCACGGTGTACGTCTTGCCGGGGATCAGGTTAATATACCTTACCTCATCCAGGATCCTGACATTTTCGTCCGCATTTGCGCTGTGGCCTCCCGTTTCGCTGTCCAAAGCTGTAGTTCCTCCGTCCGGGAAGTGGATCGTCTGCTCTTCGTCTTCTATGTCCTCATGAGTGAACAGCAGGACCCTGCTTCCTTCTTCCGTATTGATATATTCCACTGTCTCGAAGATGACCGCGCTTTTTCCTTTTAGTTCATCGGAATTGAGGGCAAAATATACATCCACGCTTCCGTCTCTCTCTTTTGGCGTGAAGATCAGTTCCTCCACTTCACTGCCTTTCTCATCTGTCATAACGGCTTCGAGTTCGCGCACTTCCTCTTTGCCGGCAGGCTTTTGCATAACTCTTCCGCGCACTGCGTATTCAGCTCCGGGAACAAGATTTTCATAAAAGATCCTGTCTCTTATGATCACTGTTCCGCCGGCTTTCATCGTGTGCTCCTCTGTATCCGGGTCAACCGCCATGGTGTGCCCGTCCGGAATATTTACTGTCTGCTTATCGTCTTCCGGATCCTTGTGCTGCGCGATAAGAGATTTATCGAGGTACAGTTCTTCAAAGACGACAAGCTCACTGCCTGAAAGCCCGGATGCGTCAAAGGTAAAGATCAATTCCTCCTCTCCGTCGGGACTTTCCGGGATAAATGTCTTTTCTGCTGTCACTTCTCCGCCGTCTATTGTAAGGGGCTCTCCCGTGGATCTCACCACGAGCGCGCCTCTAAGCGTATATTCTGTTCCCGGCAGCAGATTCTCATAGGAAATCGTATCTCTGATCTCCGCCTCTTCCCCTGCGTACATAATGTGGTCACCTGTGACCGGATTAACCGCTTCGGTTCTGATCCCCGGAAAGTAAATCTGCTGCGGCACATCTTCAAGGTCAGCGTGAACTGCCAGGTCCTTTCCCTCATGCTGCAAGGTTTCAAATACAACTGCTGTTTTGCCGGCAAGTGAACTATCTGCCCGGAAAGTGAATACTATGTCAACAGAGCCGTCGAATGCATCCGCTGTGAAACTTTTTTCCGCGGTAACTTCATTGCCTTCGGCGTCCCGGACAGCCTCACCGGTATCTTTTTCAACAAGACGGCCCTTAAGAACATATTGTCTGCCTATGACCAGGCTGCTGTAAGATACAGTGTCTGATATCGAGATTTCCCCTTCGGCAAAAGCGTTCTTGGAACCGGTCGCCTGATCCAGGGCCTCTGTTATGATGCCGGGCGGGACCGGAGTGTTCTGCACTACAAAGCTGTTGGAAGAATTTCTCTTTCCCTGTATATCCGCAAGGACGACCTCTCCGGATCCGGAGATCACTTTGATCTGTCCGATGTACATTTTGAAACCGTCAAAAGTGCCGTCATTGATATAGCCGGGAGCAGCTTCCGTCTCCTCGATCGTGACGGTTCCCAGGGGAAGGACAACCTCATCCCCCTTCTTATACAGCGTACCGGAGACAAGATTATCATCCTGCAGCGCAGCAGTGTATCTGTCCCCGTCTTTCAGGACTTTTATGACCCAGCTTGCGGAAGGCTTTGAGGGAAGAGATGCGGCGTCATAATAGCCGTCATAGTAGTTGACCGTAAACTTTGTTCCCTCGAGGCTGTTTCCGTCTTCCCCGTCTTTGCACTTTTTTTCTATCAAAAGATCTGCGGGCATGTATTTCGGGGTATCGTGAACTGTGACGAGTGTTGTCTCGCCGGCAGCGGCAGTAAATTTATAGACCTCATCAGAACGCTTATATCCTTTCGGGGCGATGCCCTCGATCATATAGTATGTTCCCGGACTCAGCTCTACGGTGCCGGATGTGCCGTCCGCACCTGTGATCAGAGTACCGCCCTTGACAAACCCGTCGCTTCCTCTGGCAATCGCGGCTTCTTTAGATGTGTAGATCCAGTAACGCGCGTCTTTATATCCATAACAACTGTTTCCGTTTGTAATGTCAGGGTCAGCGGATACTTTTTTTACCTTCGCGCCGGGCATCAGGGAAAAGCTCCCGAAGCCGAAATTCTGATTCCTGTATCCATAACTTGAGCGTCCGTTCTGTTCAGTGACATAGCCGTAATAGTCACTGGGAACGGGAAGATCCTCGATCGCATTAACATATCTGTATACCAGGTCTCTCAATTTGCTGTTCGCGTCTATGAATCCTTCTCCGGAATCGGACTGGGAATATCCGAGCCTTGCGTAGATCTCGGACGCGGCGACATGGGTGACTATATTATTGAAACCATAGTCAGAAGTCCCTGTTACCCCTTCGATCACATCGGATCCGGGACCGCTGGGCCCGTAATACAGAGCTTTTGCGAACATAGGCGCTGAAACCTCATACACCTCTCCGGCATACACGCCTTCCATCTCGCGTCCGTCCAAATGCGGATCCAGGCAATAGGACCAGCCGACGCGCTTGTCTCCCACATAGATGCCGTAGCAGAAAGTCGACCAATCTTCCTCATCTCCGCCTAAAAGTCCGTATTTCTTATACCAGTAGCGGTATCCTCCCCGATGGGATACTTTGATTATCCCCGTAACGTTTCTGATCCCGCCGCCTCCTTTTATCCAATCAGGTTCAGGCACTGCCGTTAACACAGCATCACGGGCTTTTTTCTCAGAGATATCTTTATTCTGTTGAACAGCGGCCTCTACAGGCTCTTCTTCAGCTGCGGTAGCTTGCGTTGTTCCTGCTCCCGGCTCTACTTCAGCTGCAATAACCTGCGTTGTTCCTGTTCCCGGCTCTTCCTTTTCCGCCGCTTCCGCCGCTGTAACTCCTGTATTGTTTTCGTCAGTTTCACCCGTCTGAGGTAAAACATCCTTCGCCGTAGAAGTGGAACTGCCCGCAGAAGGTTCTCCTTCGGACAATTCCTGTATCCCGCCGCTCATTCCTGTCTCCGCGCTTTCGGTGCCTGCCTCCGCTGCCGTTTCTGCAGCACCGGCGCCAAAAGAATCCGCGGCGCACACAGCCCCCGGGACAGACGTCGTAATGACTGCAGCCGCAGCGATCATTACTGCAAGCAGCCAGCTTAAAAACCTCTTCATCTCTTTACTCCTGTTTGTATGATTTATGAATTGTGACTTTATAAAAACGGGTGACGAGAGCGGCCTGTGAGGCCGGACCGGTAAACTGGGAGAACTACCCGGTATTGTTCTTGCATACAATGGAATTTCTGCGCGGAAAATTGCGCGTGAAATGTGGCTATTATATAAAACAGCCTCATTATTCCGGCGGCAGAAGATCGCTGCCCGATCCGGAACTGATAAAGTGATTATAGTTTATACTGCAGAAAAATGTGCCCGCAACAATAAAAAAGGACTCAAAAAACGCGGCATATCATCAGATATGCCGCGTTTTCGACTCGTTTTCGTATTCAGACTAAATATTTTTCGGTGGATTTTCCGCCGAAGCCGGTCAGCCGCCGAAAAGAGTATTGAGGATTCCTCTTCCAAGGCTGGATCCGAGATTGCCTCCGAGGGTCTTGCCGAATTTTCCGCCGATGGTTCCGCCCACAGTCTTGCCGACTTCGCGTCCGACCGTACCTGCGACAGTGCCTCCAATGCTCTTGGCCGCGCGCTTTTTGGCGAGTGCTTCCTTCTCGGCTTCTCTCGCTGCCGCTGCCGCCTCTTTCGCCTGCTGTTTGGCGGCCTCCGCCTCTTCCTTAGCTCTCTGCTTGGCAGCCTCAGCTTCTTCCTTAGCTCTGGCGAGTGCCGCTTCCTTCTCTATTCCGAGACGAAGAAGAATTTCATATGCGGATTCGGGATCGACCGCTTCCGCGTATTTGCCGTAGAGAATGCTCTCTTTGATCTTCTGGTCTCTCTCGTAGTCAGTCACTGCACCCATCCGGCTCTGTGGAGGCAGAATGGATACCTTCTGCGCAATGCTCGGAGTGCCATCCTCCTGAAGGAAAGATACAACAGCTTCTCCGGTCCCCAGTCCCAGGATCGTGTCAAAAGTATTAAATGCGGGATTGACGCGGAATGATTCCGCAGCCGCCTTGACTGCCTTCTGGTCCGCGGGTGTATAAGCCCGGAGCCCGTGCTGGACCCTGTTGCTCAGCTGCGCAAGAACGCCGTCCGGAATATCCCTGGGGTTCTGTGTGCAGAAATAGACACCTACGCCCTTGGAGCGGATGAGCTTGACTACCTGCTCTATTTTCTCAATAAGCACCTTAGGCGCGTCGTTGAAGAGCAGATGCGCCTCGTCAAAGAAGAATACCATCTTGGGCTTTGAGAGATCTCCCACTTCCGGAAGCATTTCAAACAGCTCAGAGAGCAGCCACAGAAGGAATGTGGAATAGAGTCTTCCGTTGTTGATCAGGCTCTCGCTGTCCAGGATATTGATCATGCCTTTGCCGCCTTCGGCAGCAAGCCAGTCGCGGATATTGAGACCGGGTTCGCCGAAGAATGTCTCGCCGCCGTCGATCTCCAGAGCGACAACAGCGCGAAGGATCGCGGCAATGGATGCGGGACTCATCTTGCCATACAAAGCCTCGTAATCCTTGCGGTTCTCGTTCACGTGATTGAGCATGGCCTTAAGATCCTTGAGGTCGATCAGAAGAAGTCCGTCGTCGTCAGCGATCTTGAAGATGATCGTCAGAATATTGGTCTGCAGCTCGTTGAGTTTGAGGATACGTGCCAGAAGGAGCGGTCCCATCTCGGAAACCGTGGTCCTGAGCTGAATGCCCTTTTCACCGTAAATGTCCCAGAAAGTGACCGGATATCCCTGATAGGAGAAACCATACTGCGCGAGGCCGAAACGCTCGATCCTGGCGCGCATGTTCTCGCTGTCCTCACCGGGAGCCATCATTCCGGCAATATCGCCCTTGACGTCCGCAAGAAATACGGGAACTCCCATATCGCTGAACGCCTCAGCCATGACCTTGAGCGTCACAGTCTTGCCTGTGCCGGTCGCTCCGGCGACCAGGCCGTGCCTGTTTGCCTTTCCGGGCAGAAGACAGATTTCCTCTCCGGCATCATTAAGAGCCAGCCAAATTTTGCCATCCTTATACACTTTGTCACCCCCGTCACATAAAACTGAATAGGTTTGTTTCCTGCCTGAGCGCATTTCACCCCTGAAAGCTCTCAGTTCTCATACATTACGTACTCTTAGTATACACTAAATCTATTCTTCTTTGGCTTTTTCTTTTTCCTCTTTGCGCTCCTTTTCAATCCGCTTCTGGACATGATAGAAGCTGATGCCTTCCATCTCATCCACGAGTTTGTCGTATGCCGCAAGCTCCTCGTCCCAGCTGCTGTAAGCAGGATCTCCCCTGTGATCGATAAGGATCCCTTCCCTGCTGAAATAATTCCCGAAGAAGGTGGTCATCTTTATTACACCATCCAGATTCATGTGATCTCCGCGGTCGTTGGAATCTGTCTTCCAGTTGATCCCGATCTCATCGGTGTGCTGGTTCATGTCGATATATTCGACGCCTTCCTCCTGCGCAAACTCCGCGATATTGTTGACCCTGGTCCAGTTGTAATTTCTGGGTGAGGCGTCACTGTAAAGGATCAGCTTAATGCCCTTTTCGTCGCAGATTTTTTTGACCTTGCGGAACCATGTGCGGTTGAAATCCGGTATCTGTGTCCTGACATCTCCCAGTTCATCATTCATGTAATCCGGATTGCCTTCGTACTCCTGGACTTCACGGTTGATCAGATATCCTTTATGGTAGATCTTGACGCCCCTTCCCTCAACATAGGGCTTCCAGATACTGTGGTACTTGAGAAAAGTAAACCGGTGATACAGAGGCTGGGATATGATCATCTGCATATCCTGCTTATCATTGTACCTGAAAAGAGGAAGTGTCTCGAAGAGCAGGTACTTGACGTCCTGGTTCTCAGCCGCCTCTAATACCGTATAGTAGATTTCCGGCATACGAATGCCGTCCGCTCCGATGTTGAAGGCAGTATATCCTTTCTGTCTCCACAGCTCCATCGGCGTCAGAGAAGAAAGGCTCAGACTGTCCCCCATATTGAGGACATCGACCGTGTAAGGGTCCTGCTTCATCATCTCCGTAATCCTCGCATTTCTATTCTGGACCCGGTTGTCATCAAACCATTTAATCGGGTCAGACAGCGCGGAGGCAGCGGTCAGAAGCAGCAGAAAAACAGCGCTGAACAGTATTAATCTGATTATTCCAGTTTTTTTAATGTCTGACATTACAGCCTCATTATAATCATATTGCGCAAAGGACTTCCGGCATGAGTATTTCACTCTTTTGATCCGGAAGTCCTTTAAAGCTTCACTTTTTCACATCATTATTATTTGTGATATCTTCTTTTCTGTACTTCTCGTCCCACTCTTTTTCCTTCTTCTCAGTGTAGATGTCAAGATAACTCTTGCCTTCCATTTCCTCGACGAGTTTGTCATATTCCACAAGTTCCTCGTCCCAGTCACTGTAAGCGGGATCTCCCCTGTGATCCGTCAGATCCAGGTTATTTCGGAAATAATTGCCAAAATACTTCACGACTTTCCTGGCGCCGTTCAGGTTCATATGATCGCCGCCGTCATTGGTATCCTGAGTCCAGTCCAGGCCCATCTCATCCGTTTTTTCGTTCAGGTCGATATAGGTCACGCCTTTATCTTTCGCGAAAGAAGCCATGGCATCTACCCTGACCTGGTTGTAGTTCTTGGCAGAGGGCATGCTGTAGATGATGATCTCTATTCCTCTGGCATCACAGAATCTTTTGATCCGGTCAAATGTCATGCTGTTCAAAGCAGATACGCTCAACTTGCTGTTGGGATCATTAATGTCGAGAAGCAGATAGTCCTCTTCACCGTCGTATTCCCAAACATTCTGGTTGATGGTATAGCCTCTGTGATACTCCATCAGACCTTTTTCTTCCACCAGGGATTTCCATATATTATGGTATTTCAGGAAAGGAAACCGGTGGTAGAGAGGCTGCGAGACAAGCATCTGAAGATCCTGTCCCAGAGCATAACGAAAAAGCGTCAGCGACTCAATCATCAGATACTTCGGCTTCTGCTTCTGACATGCTTCGACAACAGCGTAATAGGCCTCGTTCATGCGCATTCCGTCCGCGCCTATATTGAAAGAAGTATATCCCTGGTATCTCCAGAGTTCCATGGGCGAAAAGCCGGCGGTGCTCAGACTGTCTCCGAGATTCAAAATATCGATCGTATTATCTGGCTGCTCCATCATCTGTACTGTTCGGGCGTTTCTGTCCTGGATCAGCTTTTCATCAAACCATTTCGTGGGTTTCATCATTGCTGACGCGATCACGAGCGCGAGTAATGTAATGCCCCCGAAAAGGATCAGTTTAACAATACTCTTTGTGCTGCTCTGCGTCATATCAGAACCCCGCGTAGATCAGATCTACAGGCTGATAGCCTGTGCCATACGCTCCAAACAGCAGGATCGCGAAGATGATCAGATAGTACACGCTCCACTTGTAAGGAGTGCGGGCGTTCAGTATTTTTCCTCTCACATCGACACCGTGCTCCTTGAGGAAGCCGACTATCCATACGATAACGCTTCCCACGCAGATCGCCCAGACATCTCCCGTCGTGATCACGTTGGGCCAATACTTCCACAGCGAACTGATGTGGAAATTTCCAAAGATACTGAAGAACATGTGGAATCCGGCCTTGAGGTTCACGGCGTTAAAGAACAGTTCTCCGGTAAAGATGATCACCCAGGTCTTGAGGATCCGTAATATCTTGAGCCAACGGGCGTTCGGGTCAAGGCCCATCTTTGCGTAATTCTTCTCCTTGATCGGCTCCATCGCCACTCCAAAGAGAAGGATCACAAAGTAGTACATACCGTAGAACAGATACTTCCAGCCTGCTCCGTGCCAGACACCTGTCGCCACCCATACGGGGAACAGCGCCATCGCGGATGTTCCGACCATTGACCAATACTTTCCGTATTTCTTCCTGGCAGTCTTGTTCCAGTTCTTTACCATGGGTGATACCGTGATCGGGTAGAACACATAGTTTTTGAACCAGTTGCCCAGGCTCATATGCCAGCGTCTCCAGAATTCCGCCGCGCTCTGCGCCGAGAAAGGCTGGTTGAAGTTCTCCGGGAGTGTCACGCCAAACAGTTTGCCGCTGCCGATGACGATGTCGATACTGCCCGAGAACTCAAGGTACAGCTGGATCGTGTATGCGATCGCCGCCAGTACGATAAAGCTTCCGTGGTAATCCTGGTAATTTCCGAACAAATGTGTCGTGAGGTAACTGAGTCTGTCAGACACTACCATCTTCTTGAAAAGACCCCAGATGATCCTGAGAAAACCTTCATTGAGATTCGCCATATTCAAAGGCTCTCCGGCAAACAGGGCTTCCGAAGTATCGGGATATCTCGCAATGGGACCTTCCATGATCTGGGGGAAGAAGCTCAGAAACAGGGCCAGTCTGCCCAGGTGCTTCTCGGCCGGGTATCTCTCCCAGTATACATCGGCGATATAGCCTACCGCTTCCAGTGTGTAGAACGAAATTCCCATGGGGAACATCACTTTCACCAGCGGCAGCTGCGTACCGAGCTTACCGAGGAAGATATTCATGTTATCGATCACGAAGTTCAGGTAGTTTACATAGAACAGAATGCCCAGCAAAACAAGGACTCCCACTCTGAGAGCTAATACTCTCTTCTTCTGGAACTCCTTCTTCACTTCACTCTTCTGTTTGCGGTCCGTGCACTCTGCCTGCTTCGCCTTGCAGGCCTCACCGATCTTATCCAGCCACAGGCCTATACCCCAGGTGAACGCAGATGTCGCCATCAGCAGAAGCACGAGGTATTTACTAAACGAAATGTACAATGCATAGCTGGCGGCGAGCAGAACTCCCCACCTTGCTTTCTTAGGTGCCAGCTGGTATACGATCAGAACTACAGGCAGAAATACCAGCAGGTACAGATTGGTATATATGGCCATTTAATCAGTTCTCCTGAAGCCTCTGGATCATTTTCCACATTGCAGCTGCCGAATTGAAGTTCTCGGGAGTCATTTCCGCTGCGTCTACTTCGATATCAAAGTGCTCCTCGATCTCGGAGATCAGAGTGATGATTCCGAAAGAATCAAGAATGTGATCGTCAATGAGAGCTGTCTCGTTCTCATAGTCTACAGAGTCATCGATGTCCTGCAGGATTTCCAGTAATTCTTCCATAATTTCCTCCTAGTATTCATCATAGATTGTAAGCATCATGCTTATCATAACTTATTTGCGGCAAAACTGCCATATCACAATAGGATTTGTTTGTCCCTCAATATTTTGCCATATTGAAGGTATAAGACTGAATCTGGTCTCTCGCCCTGATAAACCCGTCCTTCTCTCCATAGAGAACCACTGCAGGCAGTTCATGGCTGAGGAACAGAGACATTCCTTCGTAAAAACTGTAGGCGCCGGTCTTAAAGAAGACAACGCGGTCACCAAGTCCAAGCGTCTCCGGGAAGCTCCGGCAGAGCAGGTCGTTCATTGTGCAGAGAGATCCGTAAATACTCCAGTCCTTCTCCGCTCTGTCACAGGGCTCATCCGCGGGGATCACAGCCATTTGGGGCCTGTACATTCCCTTGATCTGCCCGTCGTAATTGAGCTGATGGATGCCGCCGTCCACAAGGCAGATCGCTTTGCCGTTGTTCTCCTTGATGTCCAGCGCGGTCGTCACATAGCATCCGCACTCAGCGGCATAGGCTCTTCCCATCTCAATGGTCACGATGCCTTTCCACTTCATATCCTGCACCATCTGGCGGAACATCTCCAGGTGCTCGCGATCACGCAGGTCTTCTTCCTTCTTCTTCTGGTCCTCGAAATAGGAAACGGCAAATCCGGTGCCGTATTCAAGTTCGGGTACCTCGAACTGCGCTTCTTCGCGAAGTCTCTCAAAGAAAGCATCCAGCATCGCCAGTTCCTTCTCATGCTTCGAAAGCTTTTTCTTCTGCGTTCCGGAGAAGAAATGAATTCCCGCGAATTCGATATGAGGATAATTCTTTCTGTCCTTGATAAGGCCGAGGATCGTATCCTCATCCATTCCGAACTGGCTGTCGTTGGTCAGTCTGGGATAGACCCTGAGGGTCTTCCCATGCGCGTCCGCCCACTCGGACAGCATCTTGAGCTGGAGCGGGGATTCCGCAGTATATCTCGCTGTGTCCTGGCCGTATTCGAGGATCTCCATAAGATCAGCGCGGATCTTGAGAACGCCGGAGATATAAAGCTTCTCCGCCGGGATCTCAAGGTCTCTGCAGATCCTGAACTCGCCCATGGAGCACACTTCGATGCGCTCCACCTGTCTGGACATCTCAAGAGTCAGAAAGGGATTGGTCTTCATTGAATAGGTCAGTCCGATCTCTCCTCTGAACGCGTCGCGGAATCTCTGCACGCGGTCCCTGATGCAGTCGAGATCAAACAGATACAGCGGTGTGCCGAAGCGGTCAGCCGCCTCTTTGATTCTGCTCAGTTCCATAGTCATATCCTCTCTTATTTCGCGGCCAGAAGTGTCCTGAAGTAAGCTCTGTCGATCTTGCCGTTCTTATTATAAGGCATGTCGTCGACTCTGTTGATCCTGCCGGGCACCATGTAAGCCGGCACCTTCTCCTTGAGGCGGATCCTAACTTCCTTGGGATCGATGTCGCCCATGTACCAGCATACGATCCTGTTCTTGGGCTCATCGAAGAGGCACACTGCTCTCGCGACGCCGTCCAGCGCCATGAAATTGGTCTCGATCTCCTCGAGCTCGATCCTGTGTCCCATGTGTTTGATCTGGAAATCTCCGCGTCCGGCAAAATAGAGCTCGCCGTCCGTTCCGTAAGCAGCCAGGTCGCCGGTCTTGTAGACGCGCTGCTCCCCTTCGCCGAAGTCATACATGATGAACTGCTTCGCAGTCTGCTCCGGATTGTTGTAATAACAGATAGCCAGAGACTCGCCGGCGCAGCAGATCTCGCCCGAAACTCCGGGCTCAGTCACTACCTTGCCCTCTTCGTCCATGAGGAAAACCGTTCTTCCGGGGAAAGCGCCGCCGATAGGCAGTTTGTCCGTCTTCTCGAAGGTTCTGTTGATCCTGTAATATGTGCAGTTGCAGGTGATCTCGGAGGGCCCGTAAAGATTTACGTACTCCGTCTGCGGAAGAGCAGCCTGCCAGATCTGCAGATGCTTGATCGGCATCACTTCGCCGCTGAACATGATGATTCTAACCTTCTCGGGCACTCTGTAACGAAGCCCCTTAAGTCCGGAGACGATGCAAAGAGCTGATACAGCCCAGATAAGCACTGTCACATTCTTGTCGCAGAGGTAGTCCAGAAGCCTCGGAGGCGTGCTGAAGAACTCTCTGGGGATGAGAACGACTTCCGCTCCCGTGAACATTGCGGAATAGAGGTCCTTGACGGATACGTCAAAATCAAAGGGAGCCTGGTTTCCGAGAATATCCTCGCAGGTAATGCCGAAGATCTCAGTAAAGTGGCCGATAAAATCGATAACAGACTTATGGCCCACGATGATGCCCTTGGGATTTCCTGTGGATCCGGATGTGAAGACGCCGTAGAGCGGGTCCTCTCCCTTGATCTGTTCACGGATCTGCGCAAGTCTTGCTGCATCTTCTTCGCTGATCTCGCCGGCTTCTGCATAGAGCTCCTCGAGATAAAGCACTTCTCCGGTATAGCCGGACGCGGTGAGCTGCTCTCTTCTGGCCTCATCCACTACTACGAGTTTGGATTCAAGCACCTCAAGGATCTTGCGGATCCTCTCCGGCGGCTGCTCAGGGTTTACGCTTACATAGAAGCCGCCCGCATAGACAACGCCGTACATGCACGAAAGCGTGGCCGTGCTCTTTTCAGCCAGGATCGCCACAGGTTCCTTCAGGCTGATCTTGTCACTCAGGATCGCGCCGATCCCTCTTGCCTTCGAGACAAGCTCCGTATAAGTAAGGCACACCGATCCGTCGTCAACTGCGGGGCGGTTGCCGTATTCTTTCTCAGTCAGTTCAAGTCTGTCAAGTATAGTTTCCAAAAGTTGTACACTCCTTCCAATATCAATAATTGACTTTAACCGCATCTAATCTACAATAATCTCAAATTTTCATTTTTGCAAGCCTAATGTGTCATTTCCTCACAAAAACTCGACAAATCCCTTCATCTGCATTATACTGAAAATTCAGAATTTGTTCCATTGCGTTCATATAAAAAGGACTTATAAAATATGCAGCAGGAAATGTCTTCACAGACTTCACCAAAATATACCGTTCCCATACGATCTTTTCTTAAGATCGCCGCCTTCTTTCTGCTCCTGGCGCTCCTCCTTGTCGGAGCCGGGATCCTTCTGAACCCGGGCCGCTGGTTTTTGGAAGGGAGAATCAAGGACAGAAATGCCCGGGACGCGGAGATCACAACGATCCCCCGGGACTGTATCGATATCTATAATATAGGAAACAGCCTTGCCATGGTAGGCATCTCCCCCATGGACCTCTGGAAGGACGAGGGATACACTTCCTTTAACCTGTGCAAAGGCGCGGCGAAGACCTCGGAAGCGTACTATCTGCTCAAACACGGGCTGGATTACCAGCATCCGGATCTCATTCTCATCGAATCCAATATGCTGTTTCGAACCGACGATCCCATTTCCGATCTCAGCACAGGACTTACGGAGTTTTTCGAGTATTACTTCCCCGTCTGCAGATACCATAATCTGTGGCAGGCCGTCGGATCGGCTCCCAGCCTTCGCGAATACTACATGGGCTATCTGATCAGCGAGCATATCATGCCGTACACCGGAGATACGGATTACTTAAAGCCCACGGACGAGAGGAAAATGATCGAATATCTCTCCACTTACTACATGGACAGAATCCTCAAACTCTGTGAAAAGAATGATATCGACGTGATCTTCTACAGTCTCTGTTCTCCCAAGTGCTACGATACGACAAGGCTCAACTCCATCAGAGATTACGCGCAGTCCCGCGGACTGAAATATATCGATCTCAATCAGAGCTGGGAAGAGATCGGAATCGACTGGAGCCACGACACCAGAGATGAAGGCGATCACCTCAATGAATACGGAGTTGCCAAGGTCACCTCTTATATTGGAGATTATCTGAGAGAGAATTACAGCCTCACAGATCACCGGGGTGAACCCGAATACAGCAGCTGGGATACACTGTATGCTTCCTATGAAAAAACGCTGGAGAAGATGGAGGGCGTCAGCTACTACATGATCGAAGGCGATGAGATCTACGATTGATCTGTAATCGAGTAGGAGGGGGTGATT
>DJXS01000019.1:0-3674 GCA_002448395.1 Lachnospiraceae bacterium UBA6998
AGGCTGAGTTTCTCGATCATCTCACCGGCATTGTCTGTAGCCGCTTCCATAGCGGTACGTCTCGCCGCCAGCTCACTTGCCACCGATACATTAATACTGGTGTACAAGAGACCCGCAAGGTATTCAGGTACGATCGCGTTAAAGACAGTTTCACTGTCCGGTTCATAAAGAATCAGATCGCGCACCGGCTCCTTTTTCTTCTGCTCGTCAGCCGCCTCTTCTTCGAAATCAGAGAGAGGCAGAAGCGACGTCGAACGGGGAGTCTGCGTCATCATGGAAACAAAGTCCGTATAGCACAGAAGAACGTGTCCGAATTTTCCTTTGGAATAAGCGTCACAGATCAGTTTGGCGATGCCGAAGCAATCGGAAACACTGATCCTTGCAACTTCCGCGTACGCTTCGGTGAAAAGTTCCACGCCGCGATGGCGGAAATACTCAACGGATTTCTTGCCTACCGGCAGGACCATATAATCCCGGTCCTTCGTCTCACTCTCCATAAACTTGAAAAGGTTTGAGTTGTAACCGCCAGCAAGTCCTCTGTCACCCGCGATCACGATATACAGCCATTTGTCATTGGCCACCTGCTTCGTATAAGGAGACTGGAAATCTGTATTTCCGCAGGCAATGTCTGTCAGCGTTTCTCTCATAATAGAGAAGTAAGGTTTGCTCTGATCTGCCTTCTCCTTAGCTTTGCGGAGCTTGGATGCCGCCACCAGCTGCATAGCTTTGGTGATCTGCATGGTGTTCTGAACGCTTTTGATCCGGAGTTTTACAGCTTTCATATTAGTAGCTGCCATATTTAAATCCCTCCGTTATCTGTTTCTTTTCTTATCTGTTTCTTTTCTTTATGAACTCCTGCGTATAAGCAGTCAGTGCTGCCTTCAGTGCTGTTTCAGCTTCTTCATCCAGTGCTCCGGTCTCGCGGATCCTTCTCATGGCTGCGACGCCGTCCGGATCTTCATCCAGACGTCTGTACATGCCGTGTTCGTACTCGGCGATCTCGTCGACTTCTACATCCGTGAGGATTCCTCTTACGACCGCATAGAGGATCGCCACCTGCTTCTCAACGGGAACAGGCTGGGATTTATCCTGCTTGAGGACTTCCACGATACGTTCGCCCTGTGCGAGACGGGCCTTGGTGTCGGCGTCCAGATCCGATCCGAACTGAGCGAAACTCTGCAGTTCACGGTACTGGGAATAGATCAGCTTCAATGTGCCGGCCACCTTCTTCATTGCCTTGATCTGCGCGTTGCCGCCGACTCGGGATACAGAAATACCGGGGTTGACAGCAGGCATGATGCCGGAGTGGAAAAGCTCCGTCTCAAGGAAGATCTGACCGTCTGTGATAGAAATTACGTTGGTAGGAATATAAGCGGATACGTCTCCTGCCTGCGTCTCGATGATCGGAAGCGCAGTGAGGGAACCGCCGCCCAGCTCGTCGGAGAGTTTCGCCGCTCTCTCGAGAAGTCTGGAGTGCAGATAGAATACGTCTCCGGGATACGCCTCACGTCCCGGGGGACGGCGGATCAGCAGGGACAGGGCACGATATGCCACCGCGTGCTTGGAGAGATCATCATAAATGATCAGCACATGTTTGCCCTTGTTCATGAAATATTCGCCCATTGCGCAGCCGGAATAAGGCGCAATGTACTGAAGCGGTGAAGGCTCGGAAGCAGTAGCCGCAACGACGATGGAATACTCCATAGCGCCGCCTTCCTGCAGCTCGTTCACGATGCCTGTGACCGTGGAGCGCTTCTGACCGATCGCGACATAGATACAGATAACGTCCTTTCCTTTCTGGTTCAGGATCGTATCGATCGCGATCGTGGTCTTTCCTGTCTGACGGTCACCGATGATCAGCTCACGCTGTCCTCTTCCGATCGGGATCATGGAGTCAATAGCCTTGATTCCTGTCTGAAGGGGCTCTTTAACGGGCTGTCTTTCAATAATACCGTGTGCAGGGGATTCCACAGGACGAAATTCTGTGGTGTCAATAGGGCCTGCACCGTCGATCGGCTGTCCGATCGCGTTTACAACGCGGCCGATCATTGCTTCTCCTACGGGAACGGAAACGACGCGGCCGGTTCTCTTTACTGTCTGGCCTTCGTTAATACCCTTGTCTTCGCCGAAAAGGACGACAGAAACGCTTGTTTCCTCAAGGTTCTGCGCCATGCCGAAGGTTCCGTTCTCGAACTCAAGAAGCTCACCCGCCATGCAGTTCACCAGGCCGCTTACCCTGGAGATACCGTCGCCGACGGTAAGGACCGTTCCGGTCTCATTCTGTATGATCGCATTCTGATAATTCTTAATCTGACTGCGGATCACCTGGGATATCTTCTCTGGTTTTAATTCCATTAGTTTATTCCTTTACAATACTGTTTCACTGACCTTTTTGCGAAGGTCGGCAAGCCTGCCCATGACGGTGCCGTCCAGCAGCTTACCACCGATCTCGACCTTGAGACCGCCGAGCACGCTGCCGTCGACTTTCTGCCTGAGAATGACTTTCTTTCCGCTGATCTGTTCTAATTTGGCTCTGAGAGAATCGACCTGCGCGTCTGTCATTTCTATCGCGCTGGTCACAGTTGCCTCTTCAATACCGTGATCCTTGTTATAGGACTCGCGGAATGTGCGGCAGCATGAACCAAATCCTCTGAGCAGATTGTTCTCAAGCAGGATCATCAAGAAATTCTGCAGATACGGATGCAGCTGGTCCCTGAATGCTTCTTCGAGCAGCCCCAGACGTTCTCTTCTGGGGATCGAAGGCTCCAGGAGAAGGGTGATATAATCGGGATTCTCCTTAAATATCGCATTGACTGCGTCCATCTGCTTCAAAATCTCTTCGGAGAGACCTTCCTCCGCAGCAAGGTCGTACAGGCTCTGCCCGTACAGACTCGTCGCTGTCGTCATGATGCCTCTCCTACATTTTTAATGAACTCATCAATAAGCTTCTTGTGATCGGCCTCGTTGATCTCTTTTTCAACGACCTTGCCCGCGATATCCATCGCGAGGCCGCCGATCTCATCCTTGACTTCATTGATCGCTTTCTTCTTCTCCTGTGCGATATCCGCTTCAGCTTTTCTGCGGATGCCTGCAGCTTGCTCCTGAGCCTGCTTCAGTGTCTCGTCCGCTTTGATCTGAGCTTCCTTCTGGGCGCTCTGCACGATCTGTGCAGCTTCCGCTTTCGCGCCGGCCAGCCCCTCTTCATACTGTACCTTGAGGCTGTCCGCGGCTTCCTTAGCTTCTCTTGCCTCTCTGATCTCCTGATCAGCCTGCTGTCTTCTCTTTTCAAGGACCTCGTTGATGGGTTTGAAAAGGAAGCGCTTGATCAGGTACACCTGAATGAACAGGTTGAGGATCTGTGCGATGAAGGTCCACGGGATAATCGTCACAAGTTCCTGTGTACCACTACTCATTTATGCCTCCTTGTGGCTGCAGCGTCC
The DNA here is from genome assembly GCA_002448395.1 of Lachnospiraceae bacterium UBA6998. Classification (GTDB taxonomy): domain Bacteria; phylum Bacillota; class Clostridia; order Lachnospirales; family Lachnospiraceae; genus CAG-791. The sequence goes on from DJXS01000019.1 coordinate 3,441, forward strand.
CATCGGGGACGGTAGTTGCTTCAGTGACAGCCAGTATTTATCCCAGATAGCCCATGAACATGCCGGGCGCAACGAAGATCAGCAGAAGGCCTGTAACGAAACCGTAAATACCGGTCGTCTCAGCGATCGCGCAGCCAAGCAGCATCGTACTGGTAACATCGCCCTTGCACTCAGGCTGGCGTCCGATAGCTTCAAGAGCCTTTGCAACAGCGTTGCCTTCACCGATACCAGGGC
>DJXS01000019.1:3747-11188 GCA_002448395.1 Lachnospiraceae bacterium UBA6998
CAGGGCCGATACCGGCGATCAGCGCACATCCGGCACCGATTGCGCATCCTGCAAGTGCAATACCTTTAGCGAGAATTGTATAATCCATGATTTCCCTCCTGTAAATGGTTGGTTTATTCTCTGACGCGCTGCATCGCGCGTTGAGTTCGAAAAATAAAGATCCGGGGAGATCAGCTTACTGACATCCCTTTGTGTGTCATTAGCCGTCCGCAGCGTTCGCGATGTACATGATCGTCAGCATTGTAAAAATAAATGCCTGCATTACACCTGAGAACCAGTCAAAGTAGAATGACAGGATCGCGGGAATACCTACGCTCAGAATAGGTACATGACTCAGAAATTCGCCCACAGAACCGGGGATCAGACTGAACAATGCGGCTGAGGCCACCGCCAGCGCTGCATAGATCAGACCGTTGATTACCACGCCGGACAAAATATTGCCGAAATGACGGCAAGCCATACTGACAGGCGTAGCAAGCTCTGAAAGGATGTTGAAAGGGGTCATGACCGCGATCGGCTCCGTAAATCCCTTCATGTAACCCAATACGCCGCCGGACTTTATCTTTTCCGTCGTGATCATAATGAAAACGACTACCGCCCAGGCTGCTTCCGTTGAAAGATCCGCTGTCGGACTTCTGAGAATTCCGGTCAGGCTGATCAGGTTAGACACGACACTTGTGGCAAACAGAGCTGCCACAAAAGGGATAAGCCTGTCAAATTTTGTACCGCCAGTGTTATTTCTGACAAGATTATTCGCCGAATCCACGAGCATCTCCGCAATCGCCTGACGCTTTGAGATCTTTTCAACCTTAAGGTCTCTCGTCAGGTAAATACATAATCCGGTGATGATCGCCATTACGATCCAGCTGACTACCCATGTCTCCGTGATCAGAATATCACCGAGTACAGGGATTCCCGTTGGAATTCGAAAGAATATCCTAGCTCCGGAAATATCAAATTCCATTTCTACACGTCCACCTCCTTCCTTTAGTTCTTAACCCCGTTTATGATCCCTTTGCCTTTGATCAGAAGGCTCGGCCAGAGAAGGGGCAGGATCCCGGCCACAGGATTTATGAATTTAAGAACCATACAGAGGACGCACCAGATGAGCTGCAGAAATGTCCTGTATCTGTAACTCACTTGCATTGATCGATATGCCTGGTCATAGTTCTCAATTCCGGCTACTTTCTGCACAGTCAGCGCCATCAGGAAGAAGTTCCCGACTGCGACCGCGCAGCCTCCGGCCGCTCCCAGAATGACCGGCATCCCCATGGGGACCTGCTCGGGAAACACTCTGTTCAGGCCAAAAAATGCACACACCATTAATACGCTGAGGACCAGTGATCCCAGCGCAACAAATATCGTCTCTTCTTTTACCGCTTTCTGCAGTTTCAATCTCCAATCCTCTTCACTAAAATGCGCTGCTTCCGCACTTAAAAGCCGGCTTCGGCAGATCAGTTGTGGCCGTTGAATGCAGGTGGTTCCTCCTCCGCCTTCTTTCTTTCTTTTTCACTTACCGAGATCCAGAGCTTATAGGCCGTCATAAAGGAGGCTCCAAGGCCTAAAACAAAGCCTGGAATATAAATCCAGAGTCCGAGCCCGGCCTTTTGCGTAAGAAGATAACAGGCTCCCATGCAGATCAGCAGGGGCATCATAAGAGACAGTCCAAGCTGTCCGAGCATGATCAGTCTCTGTGAAAAGTTTACCCAGTCCTTCATTACTTTCCTCCCGAATTACAGTTTCATGATACACTTTTTCACCCCGAGTGACAATTAGATTTTGTCATTATGACGAAGGTTATGTTAAAAAATACACAAATTATGCAAAAATTTACAATGCTGCGAGGCTGCCGTGCAAATGGTATTTTTTAACAGAGTCCTTCACAATCACGTCAACGGCACAGTTTTTCAAAGACAGAATCTGAAAATTAGTATATAATAATCAATGTACTTTATCAGTATATATCATTTTGTGTATTATTCCGATCATTGTGTTTGAGCATCAGGGAAATGGTAGATACGGATTTTGTGCGGACACTTTTCCTATGGCCTTCCTGCGGGGGTGGGAGCGCCTGGACAGTGTTTATATGCAGCAATTGAGAAAGGGAGGAGCTACTTCTATGTTTTTCAAATCAAAGCATTTGAACAGCATTAATGCCGGCCACCACAAGAACACGGCCGGAAGTGCGACAGAGGTCATGCCGGTTCCTGCTACCGTCAGGATCTCCATGTCGCAGAACATTGGTGCGCCCTGTCAGCCCCTTGTGAAAAAGGGAGACACCGTCTTAGTCGGCCAGAAGATCGGTGATACGGATGCGTTTCTTCACGTGCCCGTCCATGCAAGCGTCTCCGGCAAGGTGACCGGGATCGAGACGATCAGAAACGCGATGGGCGGTATGGACACGCTTGTCGTCATCGAATCCGACGGACTGCAGACTATGGATCCGGAGATCAAGCCTCCGACGGTCACAAATCACAAAGAATTTGTTGACGCCGTCAAGGCGAGCGGCCTCGTAGGTCTGGGCGGCGCGTCATTCCCCACATGGCTTAAGTTTAATCCTAAGAACATGGACGGGGTCAAGGTCCTTATCATCAACGGCGCGGAGTGTGAGCCTTTTATCACTTCCGACCACAGGACCATGCTGGAGGATGCGCAGAACGTTATCGACGGCGCTCTTGCCGTCATGAAGTATCTTGAGCTCGATGAGTGCTACATCGGGATCGAGGACAACAAACAGGATGCAATTGACAATTTCAACAAACTGTTTTCCGGGCAGGGGATCTCAAACATGCACACCTTCCCTCTGAAGGCGAGCTACCCTAAGGGTGCGGAGCGTGTACTGATCTATGAGGTGACCGGCAAGACCTGCAACGCGGGTGTGCTTCCCGCCGATCTTGGATGCATCGTCTCCAACGTTACCTCCATCGCTTTTTTGGGCCAATACCTCAAGGACGGTATCCCGCTCATTAAAAAGCGCATGACGGTCGACGGTGATGCCGTTAACCAGCCTAAGAATATCGTGGCGCCGATCGGTACGCCGATCTATGATGTCGTAGAGTTCTGCGGCGGATACAAATCACCTCCGTCGAAGATCCTGATGGGCGGCCCCATGATGGGTCGCGCGGTTTTCTCCGACAGTATGCCGATCGTCAAGAATAACAACGCGATTCTTGTTTTTTCCAAAGAACAGGCATGGATCCCCGAGGAGACCGCCTGCATCAATTGCGGCAGATGCCATAAGGCATGTCCGTTCGATCTTCTTCCTACCGGATTCGCGGACGCGTACCAGAAAGGTAATGTAGAGAAGCTCAACGACCTCAAGGTCATGCAGTGTATGGAATGCGGCAGCTGTTCGTTCGTCTGCCCCGCACACCGTCCTCTGGCCTTTATGAACAAGCTGGGCAAGGCAATGGTAAGGGAGGCGATGATCAATGGAAAGTAAAGCAATTCGTTATGACAATCTGACCGTATCCTCCTCACCGCATCTGGTGACGAGCCTGGATACGACCAAGACAATGCTGTATGTCGTGGCTGCCCTGATGCCCGCCGCGCTCATGAGCATCGTTTATTTTGGCATTCCGGCTCTTGTAATGATCCTGCTTTGCATGGTCTCCTGCGCTTTCTTCGAATGGATCTATGAAAGACTGCTCGGAAAAGCCAGCACAGTGCGCGACGGAAGCGCCCTGGTCACCGGCCTGATCCTCGCTCTGAATCTGCCTGCGAACCTGACCAATCTGGGCGGGATTGAATACCCTGTCTTCATGCCGTACCTGATCTGCATCATCGGCAGCTTTGTAGCTATCGTTGTCGTCAAACAGATCTTCGGAGGCCTGGGACGGAACTTCGCGAACCCGGCGATCGTTGCCCGTATCACTCTGCTGGTGTCCTTTACCTCCTACATGTCCACCTGGCCCACGACAAGGTTCCAGAGGGCAGGCATCGAGATCATGACAGGCGCAACGCCTCTTGCAAATCTCGCCGAAGGCAACATGACATACGCTCCTTCCCTCAGGGATATCTTCCTGGGCAATATCGGCGGAGCCATGGGTGAGACCTGTGCGCTCGCTATTTTGATCGGAGCGATCTTCCTTATTGCAATGAAGATCATCTCCCCGATCATCCCGGTCTCCTTTGTTGGCACTGTTTTCGTGTTCTCGTTCCTGTATTACGCGATAAGCGGCACCGCTCCTGAGGGCCTGTCCCCCCTGTACATGGCATGCTTCCATGTATTCGCGGGCGGCGTCATGTTCGGAGCTGTATTCTGCGCGACGGACTATGTGACATCACCGATCATGCCGCTCGGCAAGTTGATGTTCGGCATCGGCTGCGGTCTCGTGACCATGATCATCCGCCTGTTCTGCTCCTATCCCGAGGGGGTCTCCTTCGCGATCCTGTTTATGAATATCATGACTCCTCACTTCGATGAGTTCGCACAGGACAGATTATACGGGATCTCAAAGCGCAAAAAAGAAGCAGCTGCAGCGGCAAAAGAGAATAAAGCATAAGGAGGGCATGTGATGAGCATAAGTAAGAACAAATTTGCAGCCCCCGTCATCGTGCTCAGCAGCATCTGCCTGGTCGTTTCTCTTGCGCTGGCATTTACGTATAAGATCGCGAATCCGATCATTATTGAAAATCAGAATGCCGTAGCGGTAGCTGCCAGAAAAGAGGTCCTGCCCGATGCGGACGATTTCACGCAGGATGAGACCGTCACGGCCGAGACCGGAGCAAAGAGCGCTGACGGTAAAGCTTCCGTACAGGAAGTCTTCGCCGCGAACAACGGCACAGGCTATGTCATGACCGTCAACACCACCTCATTCGGCGGTGAGCTGACCATGATGGTCGGTCTCGACGCTGAAGGCGCGGTCACCGGCGTCAAAGTCACCGTACACGCGGATACTCCCGGCGTCGGCACCAAGAACATGGAGCCCTCGTATCTGTCCCAGTACAGCGGGATCTCAGAACTCACGAGCGCTTCCGATGTCAAAAAAGAGTCTGCGGAACTTGCATCCGGCGGCAGCTTTGCATTCATCTCCGGCGCGTCCGTAACCGGACAGGCGATCCATTCCGGCGTTGATGCTGCTCTGAGCCAGTATGCAGCGATGGGAGGTGCACAGTAATGGAAAATAAAAATAAAGTCTCTATTTTGACCAATGGTCTTATAAAGGAGAATCCGGTACTGGTGCTGGTCCTCGGCACATGCCCTACTCTGGCCACAACGACTTCCCTCGTGAACGGTTTCGGAATGGGCATCTCGGCTACGGCAGTCCTGATCTGCTCCAACATTGTTATTTCACTCCTGCGCAAGATCATTCCCGACAATGTCCGTATCCCCTGCTATATCACAGTCATTGCGGGCTTTGTCACGATCGTACAGCTGATCGTCAAAGCGTTTGCTCCGGCCCTGGACGAGTCTCTGGGACTGTATCTGCCCCTGATCGTTGTCAACTGCATCATCCTGGGCCGCGCAGAAATGTTCGCCAACAAGAACTCCGTCGTCGATTCCGCCCTTGACGGCATCGGAATGGGACTGGGATTCACACTGACCTTATGCGTTATGGGCTCCATCCGTGAGCTGATCGGTGCCGGCACCATCGCCGGCTTCCCGGTACTCTCCCGCATTATGCCCGGCATGAGCGTTATGACACTCGTTCCCGGCGGCTTCGCTGTTTATTCCTTCATCATGGCATTTGTCCACTACATGACCGAAGACAAGAGCAAAATTCGCAACAGTTTCGGCTGCAGCGACTGCGCTATGCAGGACAATTGCGTCGACGGAAGCGGATGCGCAAATAAGGAGGTGGCGTAACTAATGGGTAAATACTTAATCATCATTGTCAGTATGGTCCTTGTCAACAATTACCCTTTGGCACAGTTTCTGGGCATCTGTCCCTTCCTGGGCGTATCTAAGGACAAGGACAGCGCGACCGGCATGGGCATCGCCGTCACTTTCGTCATGGTGCTGGCGACAGCCGTCACATGGCCGATCCAGCAGCTGCTCAACAAGTTCGGGATCGGATACATGCAGACCGTCGTCTTCATTCTCGTTATCGCTGCTCTCGTACAGCTGATCGAGATGTTCATGAAGAAGAACATGGTCGGACTTTATAAGTCACTGGGCGTATACCTTCCACTGATCACGACGAACTGCGCCGTCCTCGGAGTCTGCATCAGCAACATCGACAGCGGCCTCAACTATCTTGAAGCTCTGTTCAACGCATTCGGCGCAGGAGTCGGATTCCTGTTCGCTATGCTCCTCATGGCAGGCGTGCGCAGCAAGCTTGAAGACCAGAGCCGTATCCCCAAGTCCTTCAGAGGCGTTCCGATCGTCCTGCTCGCGGCAGCGATCATGTCCCTGAGCTTCATGGGATTCAGCGGCATGTTCTCGTAAGGAAGGAGGTCACAATATGAGTGAGATATTGATTCCGGTCGGCCTGGTCTTTGCCGTAGGCCTGATCGCTTCCATCATCCTTGCATATGCCTCCCAGGTTTTCTATATCCAGGAGGATGAAACTTATATAAAGCTCCGTGCAGAGCTCCCCGGCGCCAACTGCGGTGGCTGCGGCTATGCCGGCTGCGACGATTACGCTCACGCGCTGACAGATGATCCGGACGGAATCCCCTGCACCAAATGTGCGGTCGGAGGTCCTTCCTGTGCTGAAAAGCTCGCTGCCATCCTTGGCAAGAGCGCTGACGGCATGGAGAAAGAAGTCGCATTTGTCATGTGCAACGGCACGACAAACAACGCAAAGAAACTGTATGAGTACGCTGATATCAAGACCTGTAAGGCTGCGAAGCAGTTGTTCGGCGGCTCTAAGGCCTGCCCTAACGGATGCCTTGGACTGGGCGACTGCGAAGCCGCCTGTGAATTCGACGCGATCCATGTGATCAAGGGCGTCGCGGTTGTAGACCGCAGCAAATGCACCAGCTGCAGCGCCTGCGTCAAGACCTGCCCTAACAAGCTGATCAAACTGGTTCCTGAGAATAAGGCCCAGGTCATTGTCCGCTGCCACAACACTCAGAAAGGCGCTGAGGCGCGCAAGAACTGCACCACTGCCTGCATCGGCTGCGGTATGTGTGCGAGAACCTGCAAATTCGGCGCTATCACGATCGAGAACAATCTCAGTGTCATCGATCACGAAAAGTGTAAGAGATGCGGAATGTGCGTAGTGAAGTGCCCTACAGGCGCGATCCAGGACATGATCCATTCGCCTGAACAGCTCGAGAAGATCAAAAAGAGCGTTGCCGCAATGGAAGCCAAGGAAGCTGAGAAGAGAAAACAGGCTGCTCTTGAAGCAGCGGCTGCCAAGAAGGCGGCTGCGGAGAAAGCTGCCGCAGAAAAGGCTTGATTTCTGCTCTATCAAATACTGAGTCAGGACCACCGGCTTAGCCGGAGGCCTGCTCAGTCCCTATAAGGGACTATTACCCGCTTGCGCCCGGA
>DJXS01000112.1 GCA_002448395.1 Lachnospiraceae bacterium UBA6998
CAAAAATATCTCTTCCCTGTTCCAGCGCCGAATCCACCGTGATCACAGTTCCCGATCTTCGTCTGGCTTCGATCACCAGCACCAGGTCCGCCAGCCCGCTGATCAGTCTGTTGCGCCTTGGAAACAGCTTCGTCTGCGGCTTCGTTCCCGGCGGGTTTTCAGAGATCAGACCGCCCCTCTCTTTCAAAATATCGTAGAGCTCCCCGTTTTCCTCCGGATATACCACATCGACGCCGCATCCAAGAACCGCATAAGAGCGTCCGCCCGCCTTTACCGCCGCTCTTCCCGCGATGCCGTCAACGCCCCTGGCCATCCCGCTCACCACCGAGATCCCGTTCAAAGCCAGCTTTTCCGCGAAAACTCTGGCCTGCTCCCTCCCGTAAGATGAGCAGTTCCTTGCGCCTACTATTGCAACTGACGGCACATCATCCGGCGGAAGATCTCTGATGTAATAGATCCCGTACGGACAGTCCGGAATGCTCCTTAGTCTCTTAGGAAAGAAGTCATCCTCTATGCTGACGAACCCTATTCCCCTCTTCCTGAGATTCTCTGCCTCCTCGAAAGGGTCCCTCTCCTGGGAGAAAAATATACTGAGCGCCTTCCCGGTCGCGTCGCCCCTTCTCTTGAGTTTATCCACAAGACACTTGCTTATCTCATCATCCGTCATATGGTATACCTCTTCCGCGCAGCTCGCGGTTTCCAAAAGAGTCTTTATCGTCAGATTCCCCACTCCTCTTATACTTGACAGCCACAGAGCATACGGGTTGATCGCTCTCTCTTTCATGACAGTTCCTCCTCCGCTTTTTTTCTTTTGTTTGCCGGTACAATCTTTTTGTCTCTGCCAAATTCCCTTCCCGAGGATTTCTCGTCCTCGTTATACTCAGGCAGCCTGAACCCGACAGCCATCATCAGATCCCTCTCCAGGATCATTTCCCTCCCGTTCAGATCAGCTATAGTCCTCGCCATCTTCAGGCATTTGTGATAGGAGCGCACACTCATTCCCAACTGGTCATAAACGATCCGCATTTTCTCGGTAAGCAGAGAATTCAGCGGACAGAAATGCTCCACCGCATCCGGCGTCATATCCGAATTGTAGTGGAACGGAGTACCAATAAAGCGGCGTTTCTGCCTCTCAATCGCCTCCATGACCCTGATCCGGACCGTTTCACTGCTCTCTGCGTGATCACCGCCCTGCAGTTCACTCGAACCAACTCTTCCGACGTTTACTCTGAAGTCGATCCGGTCAATAAAAGGACCGCTGATCCTCTTCTGATACTTAAGCACTTCCTTAGGCGTGCAGGTACAGCGGTTCATATCCGGATAATATCCGCAGGGGCAGGGATTAGCTGCCGCCACAAGGAGCGGTCTCGCCGGATAGCGGTAGGCTCCTGTCAATCTTCTTATTATAATCTCCTGGTTCTCCAGCGGCTCCCGCAGAGAATTGAGTTCATTCGCTTTGTATTCCGAGATCTCGTCCAGAAACAGGACTCCGAGATGTGCCAGTGTGATAAGTCCGGGGGCAGGAATGTTTCCGCCTCCGATCAAAACAGCTCTTGTCACCGAGTGATGGGGCGACAGAAACGGCCGTTCCGTGATCAGCGCCGTGTCCTCCGGAAGAAGGCCGGCCGCGCTGTATATTTTTGTGATCTCCAGTGCCTCTTCCTTAGTCAGCGGCGGCATGATTCCCGGCAGGCATCTTGCAAGCATACTCTTCCCTGCCCCCGGCGGTCCGCTCATCAAAACATTGTGAAACCCTGCAGCCGCGATCTCCAGCACTTTTTTGGCCTGAATCTGACCATGCACCTGAGACAGATCCGGGTATCCCTTGTTTGAAGTCTGCCCGAGCAGCTGCTCAGCGTCCACTTCTGCCGGCGGGAGAAAACGATCCCTATCCTCCGGAGTTTTCTTCAGGTAATTGACCAATTCAGCCAATGTGCGAACGCCCACAACGCGGATCCCATGAACCAAAGCTCCTTCCTTGAGATTTCCATTAGGCACAAGGCAGGTGCTGATCCCATTGGCTTTCGCTTCCATTACAATAGAAAGAATTCCGTTCACAGGTCTTATCTCGCCGTTGAGCCCGAGCTCTCCCGCCACAAGCACATTGCTGACAGCCCCGTCCGGAATATAGCCAAGACAGACCAGCAGCCCGACACTCACCGGCAGGTCTACCACCATCCCTCTCTTGGGAATGCCTGCCGGCGACAGATTGACTGTGATCCTCTGCGGAGGCATATGAATCCCCAGATTCTTAAGTGCGACGCGCACACGCTCGCCGGCCTCCCTCATCTCGCCGCTCATAAAGCCTACCATATTAAATGATGGCAGTCCGTTGGAAATATCGGTCTCGACCCGCATCAGATAACTGTCGATCCCGTGGACTGCGCCTGTAATAATACTGCTGTACATGCCACCTCCCAAATACAATATTGTCCTGCAACTGCTGTTATGAAATTTTGTTTCTTGAGGATTTTTTCCGGAACCGGAAAGAAAGCTCAGATGTGTTTGATCCAAATCCCATAAGAACGATCGGGATCCGTAAGATAAGGCAATTATAGAAATCAGGCCTCAGGCCGTTCAAGAACTAAATCTGTTATTTTTCAAATTTTTAGGCCAGTTCTTTGTTTTTGTCAAAATATCGCTCTTTTCAATTCGCTTTTCTGCCAAATAATCCTAATATCTCCTGTTTTTTAAACCTTTTTCAGCGGATTTTCCGCCGGCGAACGACAAAAAAGCCGGGGGCTCCCCGGCTTTTCATAAAAGATAGTCTGCCATAACATAGTTGGCCACATCCAGTCCGTATTCTGTCAGTGAAATCCTGTGATCAGGAGTCCGGCAGATCACATTCTGCTGCAGATGTCTGTGCAGCACGCTTCCGAAAACATCTTCCGGATTCACTCCAAAGCGTCTTTCAAATTCCGGCTCGGAGACGCCGTCAGTCATACGAAGACCCAGGAACATGAATTCCTCCATGCGCTCCTTCTTAGTAAGCTTTTGCCTTTCACGCCGCATTGTCTCTGCAGAATTATGATCGTTCATGTTCATAACGGCTTTCCGGTACTCATCCATTTCATCCGGATTTTTAAACCGCTCGCCATCAAGATAGGAAGACGCTCCAAGTCCCAGTCCAAGATATTCGTGTCCGGTCCAGTAGCCGCAGTTGTGCATGCACTCATATCCCTCTTTGGCGTAGTTCGAGATCTCGTAGCGCCGGTATCCCTTCGAAGCCAGAAACTGCTTTGTAAAGTGATACATTCTGCGGTCTTCTTCCTCCGAAGGAAGATCAGGCAGCTTTCCGGCATCCAACAATGAGGCAAGAGGCGTCCCCTCCTCGATGATCAGACTGTATGCAGAGATGTGCTCAGGTCCGAGCGACACCGCTGCTTCAAGCGTGTGAGACCAGGTTTCAATGTTTTGGCCGGGGAGTGCCGACATCAGGTCCAGATTGATGTTGTCGAATCCGGCTTCACGCGCGGCAAAAAAAGTCTCCCGCGCTTCTGCAGCGGTGTGGATCCGGCCCAGAAGGCGCAGCTCCGAGTCGTCAAAAGACTGCACGCCTATGGAAAGTCTTCCTATACCGGCGGCTCTAAAGCCGCGTAGTTTCTCCGGATCAACTGTGCCGGGGTTCGCTTCCATGCTGATCTCTGCGTCCGGCAGGACATGATAACAGCTGCGGATCGTATCCATCACGCGGGCTGCCTGGGCGGGCGACATCAGAGAGGGCGTTCCTCCCCCGATAAAAACCGTGTCCACAGCCGCAGTGTTTTCAGCAGGCGCATTGATTTCATGGGCCCGCAGTTCAATCTCGCGGCACAGCAGATCAATATACTCTTTTCTCGTCTCTTCGCCGGCCGGTCCCGACAGAAAATCACAGTACCTGCACTTTCTCTCGCAAAAGGGAAAGTGCAGGTACAGGGAGACCGGTCCGCTGCGGATGTGTTCACTCATACCGCACCCGTCCTGTTAATTTCCGGCATCAAGTTTCAATACGTTCATGAATGCTTCCTTCGGGATCTCTACGTTTCCGACGATCTGCATTCTCTTCTTGCCTTCCTTCTGCTTCTCCAGCAGCTTCTTCTTTCGGGAAATATCGCCGCCGTAGCACTTGGCAAGAACGTCCTTGCGCAGCTGTCTGACAGTCTCGCGGGCGATAATTCGTCCGCCGACCGCCGCCTGGATCGGCACATCGAAGAGCTGCCTCGGGATCTCTTCCTTGAGTTTTTCGCACATCTTGCGTCCGCGCTCGTAAGCGCCCGCAGCGTGAACGATGAAGGAGAGAGCGTCAACAGGTTCCTTGTTCACAAGGATATCCATCTTGACCAGCTCGCTCGTCTCGTATCCCTTGAGGTCGTAGTCGAAGGAGGCGTATCCTCTTGACCTGGACTTGAGGGCATCGAAGAAATCATAGATGATCTCGTTGAGGGGCAGCTCGTATTTGAGCACCGCGCGGGTCGCTTCTATGTACTCGGTGTCCAGATAGCGGCCGCGCCTCTCCTGGCAGAGCTGCATGATAGGCCCGATAAACTCCGTGGTCACCATGATTTCGGCGCTCACGATGGGCTCTTCCATGTGCTCTATTTTGGCAGGATCGGGCAGGTTGGAGGGATTGGTCAGTTCGATCATCGTGCCGTCCGTCTTATAGACCTTGTAGACAACGCCGGGCGCTGTGGAGATCAGGTCCAGATCGTACTCTCTCTCCAGGCGCTCCAGAATGACTTCCATGTGAAGCAGTCCCAGAAATCCGCAGCGGAAGCCGAAGCCGAGGGCCAGAGACGTCTCCGGTTCAAAAAACAGAGAGGCGTCGTTGAGCTGCAATTTCTCCAGCGCATCGCGAAGATCCGGATATTTGGCGCTGTCCGCCGGATAGAGGCCGCAGTATACCATAGGCTGCGCTCTCTTGTAACCGGGAAGGGGCTCCGCACAGGGGCGCGTGTGCTCTGTGACAGTATCGCCGACCCGTGCATCTTTGATGTTCTTAATGGAAGCTGTGAAGTAGCCGACCTGTCCCGCCGCCAGCTCCTCGCAGGGAATGAACTGGCCGGGGCCGAAATATCCCACTTCCACGACTTCGACGACCGCGCCGGTCGCCATCATGCGCACCTGCATGCCCTTTTTGATCACGCCGTCCCGGATCCTGCAGAATACGATGACGCCGCGGTAAGAATCATAGAGAGAGTCGAAGATAAGAGCCTTGAGCGGCTCCTCGGCGTTTCCCTCGGGCGCAGGGATCTTTTCCACCACTGCTTCCAGCACATCCTCAATGCCGATTCCCTGTTTTGCCGAGATCAGAGGAGCGTCCTCAGCCTCAATGCCGATGACATCCTCGATCTCATGCCGCACCTCTTCAGGCATTGCGCTGGGGAGGTCGATCTTGTTGATCACGGGGAATACGTCCAGGTCGTGCTCCAGCGCCAGATAGACATTGGCCAGCGTCTGGGCCTGAATTCCCTGGGTCGCGTCCACCACAAGGATCGCGCCGTCGCAGGCCGCCAGCGAGCGGCTGACCTCATAGTTGAAGTCTACGTGGCCGGGCGTATCGATCAGGTTGAAGATGTACTCCACGCCGTCCTTTGCCTTATAGACAAGACGCACCGCCTGGCTCTTGATCGTGATGCCGCGCTCGCGCTCCAGTTCCATATTGTCCAGGACCTGGTCCTGCATCTCGCGGCTTGTCAAAAGCCCTGTCCTCTCAATCATGCGGTCCGCCAGGGTGGATTTGCCATGATCGATATGGGCCACGATGCAGAAATTTCTGGTCCTCTCCCGGATATTGTCGTAGTGATTTGATGCCATATATGTAATGCTGTCCTTTCTTAGGCCGCCCTTCGGGGCTCAGCTGTTCTCGTTGATATAGATCTGGACTCTGCTCTGGATGACTCCGGCGACATCCCTCGCGCTCTTTTGTCCCTCGAAGAAGGCTGCCGCCTCCTCGACAATGATATTCTCGACGCTTCTGTCAAAATATGCCTTGCTGCTCAGTCCCCTGAGGAAAGCATAGATCTGGTCGACTTCGGAGTCAGAGATCCTCGGCAGTTCCACATTCTCGCCGCCGATGTTCATGATGATGTGGTCCTCAACCTTCTGTCCGTTCTCGTCCGTGTAGTAGATGGGCTCCATTGCCTTGTTGGCGAGCTGGTCCAGCGCGTTGATGCTGACCGGCCAGTACATCTCGATGGAATTCTGATAGTCGTCGAGAAGGAAGCGGCGCACGAAGCTCCAGCAGGCGTCCTTCTGATCAGAAGCTGCGTTGACTGCGATCTCCAGCTGCGGGGAGATCGATGCTGTGCCCGGTGTCTGGGACGGGAAGCCCGCCATGGTGATCTCTGTGCCGAAGTAGCCGTAACGGAGATTGACGTACTCGTCAAAGGTTCCGACGGACTCCCTTGCGAACAGAGCCTTTCCGTTTCTGTAGAACGCCGTTGTGTCCTCCTGCATGCCTGCCTCGTCTATTTTGGCAGGGAACTGGCTGATGAATTCCAGCAAACGGATAAACTCGGGCGAATCGAACTTACACTCGGATTTGTCCCAGTCAATGAACTGGTCTCCGCACAGTTCCAGAGCCTGATAGAGTATATCTTCTCTGCTGGAAAGGCCAAACATTCTGCCCGGAGCGACTCCTTTAGAGGCAGCGAGCTGATCGGCAAAATCCAGAGTGAAGCCGGAACCGTCGCCGATATCCTCGGTCTTGCCGACAATGGTATTTACATAGAAAGAAGGAATGACCGCGTATGCTTTTCCGTCGCTCTTAAAGGCGTCAAAGACATTCGTCAGGTACTCTTTCCCGGAGATCTCCTCGTCGCTTTCCATATAAGAAGTCAGATCCTCGAAGACACCCTTGCTGATATAACTGCTGATGGGCATTATCGGGGAAAGTACCAGCACGTCCGGAGCGCTGCCGGATGCGATATCCGTGTTCAGCTTTGTCAGGCCCTCAGATCCTGTCTCCCCGTCATACTGGGAGTAATCCACAATGCTGATCCTGACATCCTGATTCGATTTATTAAAAGCAAATACCTGCTTGCGGACCTCATAGTCAAGGTAATAGCTGCCGAGCGTGATCGTTTTGCGGCTGGCGACAACTTCGGGATCCACTTTTGACAGGATCTCCACCACACTCTTGCCGGCCAGGTCAGCGACGACTGCCGCAAGTTTTCCGTCCTCCATCTCCGCAAGGCCGGTAACCGCCGTGACATCCATGTCCGAATCCACATAGTCGATGATCTTGACAATGCCGGAGCCGTCCAGATTCATTCCATAGATCGCAGTCGCGCCCGCCATATACAGCTGCCATGTCTTGCCGGGGAAAACAAATGACATCCCCGCTTCCGAAGGAACCGGATAACTGTCTCCCAATTTGCCGGTCTCCATGTCGATCACGGTTATCTGCTCGCCGGTGCCTCCGTATGTGATGGTCACAACCGTGCCGTCCTCGAGCACATAAGGTGTGATGCTCTTTAATTGGTCATCGGTGCTCACTGTCTTTATAAATGATCCGTCCGCAGCGCTGTAAAGGTCAAGGCCCATGGAAGTGCTCACTAAAAGGCCGTCCTTACTGTATGCAACACTGTTGACAAAATAGTCCATTTCGCCGTTTTCCGGGATCCGGGCAGGCATTGTCCAGATTTCCTGGCCGTCAGGCGCAATACAGGAGAGGACATACACAGGCTCTCCGCTCTGGGCGGCAGATGCCGGATCGACTTCCACTGCTTCCGAAACGATCAGTTCCTCTTCGTCGTATGCGTCATCTTCACCCTTGAACTCATCTGCGGGGGATGTGATCCCGTTCGTTGCTTCTTCCTGAAGCGCAGGGTCATTGGCGGGAGAATCACCGCCTTCTGTATAAAACTCCACGACCTGGTCTTTGCCTTCTGCGGAGGGGCCTTCTTCCGCTGCTCCTGCCGGCCCTTCTTCCACTGCCCCGGCAGGGCCTTCTTCCACTGCTTCCGCAGGGCTTTCTTCCGCTGCTTCCGCCGGACCTTCTTCCGCCGCTCCGGCAGGACCTTCTTCCGCTGCCCCGGCAGGACCTTCTTCCACTGCCCCGGCAGGGCCCTCTTCGCTTCCGGGACCATTCTGCCCGCCGTCCCCGGGGGTAAACCCTATTGAGTCGCTGCTATAGGAAACTTTTGCGACATAGTAATTGCCGTCAGAGCCAATATTCATAGCGAGCACATCCTGCATACCGCCGCCGATCAGCAGGCTGTACTGCAGGTCTGAGCCGTCCGGAGCAAAATTCACCAGCGCGTGGGTCCCCGAATCGGTCATGCCGTAGGAATAGCCGGCGGCATAGATCCTGCCGTCTTTGTACATCAGGCTGTCCATGTTGAAATCAGCGAGAAATCCGTCATTATCCTGCAGTTCGACAGGCTGGGCGCTGTAGACATAGTCACCGGACGCTGCAGTCTGCGTGACTGCGCCAGGTTCTTTCTTGTCATTTCCTCCCTTACCGCATGCCGCCATGGTCAGAGCCAGCACTGCCGCCATCACCACGCTGATCATCCTGGTATTTCGTTTCATACTGTACCGCCTTTCTGTTATCCCTGATCGTTTCAAAAGGAGTGAGTCCCTTGTCTTCCAGCATACCCTTTTCCGGGCTGCCGTCCCCGGGCTCGCGGCCCGCTTTCTGAGGCGCTTCAGTTTTTTCTTCTGAAGACGCGTCATCTTCCGGATCCTTTTCTCTTTCCCTGTAATACTCCGGATATTTCTTTTTGGACTGTCTTTCGTAGACACTGTCCTGAAGATTCCGCACACTTCCCGCAAGAGTCCAGCTTTTGTTCCTGTACCAGTGGATCAGCATCCACAACAGCAGCAGGATCGTCAAAGCGATCAGAATGCACTCCAAAAGGAAGAGCGCCGCGAAGATCGTCTCCCATCCCAGGGCCACATTCTCCCAGTAGGGATACCTGACTGCCCTGGTGCGCATCCCCAGAAGGGCAAAATTCCGGATATCCTTATAAAGATTGGGAATCCTGTAGCGATTGGTATTATCCACCACGATCACCCCGGAATCCTCGCCAAACGCTTTTTTGACTGCTGAAGCCGCATATCCTTCGACCGGATCGGGCATCACGATCTCATAGGTCGTGATCATTCCCGTATCTTTGTAGTGAGTGTTGCCGGTCCCCACATTTTCCATGTTCTGTGTGCTGTCGGTGACGCTTCCCTGTGCATCTCCGCTGCCGGCAGGAGGGTCGGATGACTGCGAGCCCGAAGACTGCGTATCCGCCGGCGCCTCAGAGGCCTGTGCCAAAACCCGGACTCCGGCCGGACTGGACGCTGTAGCAGGCATCCCTTGTGCGCTGCCGTCAGATCCGCTTCCGGAACCGCCGTATTTAAGAAGCGTCTTATATTGGACAAAGACCACATAGTCGGAGAGGCCGCCATCTTTATACAGGCTCCCCTCTCCTTTTTTGTAGACGCCCGAAATGCGAAGATGCATATCCTGAACCCGGACCGTCCTTCCCTCTACGTCAAAAGAGCCGAACAGTTTCCAGGCAGTTTCCTCATCGAGAAGGATCTCATCCTGCATCACGGAGTCAGGCAGATAGTAAGAACCCGCTGACAGTTTGAGCGGATGGAAGGTGAAAAAAGCGCCTCCGGTCCCCACTGCTTCGACGGCTACCGTCCTGCTTCCCGCAGCCAGGTTTAGCTTTCCGATCCCGCTGTAGCAATCCTGCCACAGCTTCGAGTCCTTGCCCTCCGAAGTCTTTTTGATCGAATCCTGGGCAAGAGTCGTATTGATCTTGTATTCCAGGTCCTTGATATTCTCTTCCATAAGCGCTTCTTCCCGGGGAAGAAAGGCGCTTACCTGAGCGCAGCTCTCCGGGGCGCCCCATCTGGAGGCCTCCCTCTGGTCCTCAAATCCCAGCGCTTTCATTTCCCGGAATCCGTGGATCCCCGCGGCCGCAATGAGCCACAGGACGCAGACTTTCATTGCGGTCTTTTTCCAGGGAGTTATCCCGCGCTTTTTCCTCTTAGCGGTCACTGCTGCAAATCCTCCGCAAGTCTCACCTGCATGCCGGCAGCCACCGGCTTGGTGGTAGTCGTGATCACATATTCATAGCCGCTCAGGGGTCCTGAGATGGCCGTAAGAAGATCATCGCTCTCAAGCACCTGCACATCCACTCTGGTGGCAATGTACCTGTTCCCGAGAGGGCTCTCTTTACTGCTGACGATCAGAATGAACTTGCCGTTATTGTCCTCTCTCACAGCGTTGTTGGGAACTGTGAGATCATAAGTCTTCGTGTTCTCTCCCACACTGAGCTGTATGGTATCTCCGGCCTCTACATCGGGGCTCTGGATCTCAAACTTCAATATTTTGCCGCCGGAGCTGTCCGAAGCGTCCGCTGTAATGCTTGCCAGCGTCGCCTTAAAGTCCGAGTAAGCCCACTCATTCTGGGGCTTGGCCTCCATGCCGGTCTTGAGCATCTGCGCCTGTTCCTTGGTGCAGGTGAAACTGACCGTCATCCCTTTCCCCTCGGGCTGGATCACTGCGCCCACAGTGTCCGATGAGGTTGTATCACCGGCATTATAGGCGACGGAAACGACTTTTCCGTCGATCGGCGCCTTGACAGTGGCGCTTTTCTCTGATTTCTCAAGGCTCTCCACTTTGGCCTGGGCGTCCTCCATCGTCTTCTGGATCGATTTGAGTTCCAGTTCCGCCTGGATACTCTTTACAGTAGTATCCCTGTTGTTAGTCGCCCTTGTCAGTTCGGCCTCGGTCTCTGCTTTGTAGGCCTGCGCGTCAGCAAGCCTCTTGGCATTTCTCTCGGCCTGTTTGGCAGCTTCCTCGTCGTCTGTCAAAGTAGTGGTATTATTGACAGTCCCGTTGAGTCTCTCCACCTCCAGACCCGCTTCCGTATCTTCATAGAGCGCGTCATCGTAGTCGGAATTCACCTCGTCGAGGATCTCCTGCATCTCGTCATCCGTCAGGTACTCGCCGTTTCTGATCCTTTCCACCGCGTCGTTTGTCAGGTCTCCGCTGAACAGGGCTTTCTGGAAATTGGCCCTCGCCTCTTCGTATTCCTTTCTGGCTTCCTTGAGTTCATCGGATTCCGAATCCTGCAGTTCAAAGATCACGTCGTCCTTCTTGACATCGTCGCCTGCCTTGACATTGACAGATGCGATCACTCTGCCGTTGGGCGCTTTGACGCTATAGGGATCTTCTACTTCCGCGACGCCTGAGCCTCTCACCTTGGGTGTGATGCTCCCCTCCTGCACATAACGTGTCGCCACCTGAGGGAGCGAGTAGTTCATGATCGTGTTTGAGAAAAAGGTCAGAATGAGCATGATCGACAAAAAGACAATGGCAAGATTCTTGATCCAGTCCTTTCTCGCGGCTGAGCGCTGCATCTGATACCGTTCCCTGTTTTCCTTATCTTCGATTTCGTACATAACCTGTCTGCTCCTTTAAAGTGACGGGCCCCTGCATCATTCCTTGATGCCGCCCTGGTACAGAATTCCTTCCACCAGATACTCTTCGCCATACAGAAAGAACAGCATCGGCAGGACCATATATATGACAGCTACGGCAAAAGCCAGAGAGATCTCGCCGGCGTTTATCCTCGATAAAAATACGGAGAGAGGATACAGCTCCTCATTGTCCAGAAGGATCAATGGCTGTTCTACCATGTTCCAGTAATCGATAAAGATCAGGATCGCAATCGAGGCAAGGCCTCCCCTGCAGATCGGCATGCAGATCTGTGTGAAGATCTGCCATTCCCCTGCTCCGTCAATAGCTGCCGCTTCGTAGAGAGAATACGGTATTCTTCTCATATACTTGGTGAGCATATACACGGCAAAGGGAGAAAATATACCCGGCAGCCAGATCGCCCATCTGGTCCCGACAATACCCAGTTCGGAGGTAACCATGTAGTTGGGCACCAGCGTGACCTGATAGGGCATCAGCATGAGCACTATGTACAGGAAAAAGATCAGCTGTTTCACCTTCCCGCGGTACCTCGCGAATCCGAAGGACGCAAGAGATGCCACAAAGAGCTGAAAGATCACGATCGGCACTACATAGATCACGGAATTCCAGAATTTCATCAGGTACTCCGGGCTCTTGAAGAGCACCGTGGCGTACTGGCTGAAAGTCACCATATCCGGGATAAACTTGAGGTTCACCACTTCCGAGACGAACACCTTGCCGCCGGAAGTATTCTGGGCGAAGATCGAGCCGTAGTTGGCACTGATCTCCGAAGCGGTCATAAAGCTGTTCGTAAATGTGAGTACTGTGGGCGTAAGAAACAGAAACGCGAAGAAGATCGCAGCGATGGTCCTTCTAACAGTCTGTCTTCTCTCCGCTTTTCTGCGGTCGCTGATCGCGTCGTACTCCCTGTACTCCGGTTTTGGGGCCCTTTTCGCTTTTTTGGCCGGCTCCTCTTTTTGGACCGGCTCCTCCCTCTTAGCGGGTACCGTTTCTTTCTGCGCGGTCTCTATAGAGACCTCATTTTTTTTCTTCTTAAATAATCCCATATTCCTACTGCTCAAGATCCTTTCCGAACCGGTCCTCCGCCAGCAGCAAAATACCGATCACGACCATCATAAAGACAGCCATGATGATCGCGGCGGCGGACAGTTTCTGATAATCCAGAGACTGAAATGTGTTATTCATAAAGTGCTGCATCATGTACAGAGAATTGTAGGGATAATCACCCGTAAGGAGATAGACCTCCCTGAATACCTTAAAGGAATTGATCAATGACATGATAATGACGAACATGATCGTCGAAGAGAGGTATCTTATCTTTATCTTCCAGAAGATCTGGCCTTCCGTCGCGCTCTCCAGTCTCGCCACCTCGATCTGATCTCTGGGTATGCTCGAAAGTCCCGACATGAAGAGGATCATATTGTAGCCCAGGTTCTTCCACAGAAACAGAAGTATGATGACGATCGGCGCCAGGTCTGATTTGAGCCAGTCGATCCTGTCTATGCCGGCGCGGGTCAGAAATACGTTGACCAGGCCATTATAATCAAACAGCACCTGCCATACCAGGATCACGGACGCGATCGGCACCATCATGGGACTGAGGAAAAAAGTCCGGAAGGTGCTCTTAAACGGTATGCGGCTCTCCATGATCACCGCGAGCCACAAAGACAGAACTACCGCCAACGGCACAGCGATCATCGAGAAGAGCAGCGTATTGCGCGCGGCAAGTGAGAAAGCATTGTTATTCCACGTGCGGATAAAGTTGTTAATACCTACATACTCGTGCTGAACGGGATTGTTGATCATGGAATAGTATATGACCACTCCGAAGGGGAGCACAAAGAACAGCCCCACGCCGATCAGACTCGGGGCAAGATACAGCCAGGAGACAGCCCGTCCCCTCCATCTTCGAAGACGTGCAGATCCGTACTTCCTCTCTTCATTGGCCCTGACTGCGTTGTCCTTCAGATATCGGTCTAACTTTTTTCCTGCGTGTTCACTCATCAAATGTTACTCTCCAAAGCTTCCCTTCCATATGCAAAAGGCGCATATATCAAACTATTTTACCACATCATAACAAAAGCAGGCAGGAAATTTCGTTCCTGCCTGCCTGTATATTGTGAAAATTAAGTGAATTTTCTTCTCAAATGCACATTATTCGCGGATGAGAAGAGACTTTCCGGTCATTTCCTTGGGCTGCTCGTATCCCATGATGTCGATCAGAGTGGGCACGATATCCGCCAGAACGCCGCCCTCTCTGAGCTTAACGTTCTCGTGATAGTTCGCCAGGATAAAGGGAACCGGGTTTGTGGTGTGCGCAGTGTGGGGAGCACCGGTCTCATAGTTGACCATCTGCTCGCAGTTGCCGTGGTCCGCGCAGATGAAGAGAACGCCGTCCTCTTCCTTGATGGCCTCGAGAGCCTTTCCTACGCACTCGTCGACGACTTCGACTGCCTTGATCGCTGCAGGGAGCACACCTGTGTGACCGACCATGTCAGGGTTCGCGAAGTTGATGACGATCACGTCATACTTCTTCGAGTGGATCGCCTCTACCAGTTTGTCAAGAACGCCGTAAGCGCTCATTTCGGGCTTGAGGTCATAAGTGGGAACATCCTTGGGGGAACGGACCAGGATCCTGTCCTCTCCCTCGTTGGGAACTTCCACGCCGCCGTTGAAGAAGAATGTTACGTGCGCGTATTTCTCTGTCTCCGCGATCCTTGCCTGCTTCATTCCCTTGGCAGCCAGCCACTCGCCGAAAGTATTGGTGACGTCGACCTTCTTGAAAGCGACTTCCTTGTTCGGGATGTCGGGATCATAGTCCTTGAAGCAGACATATGTGACTTTCTTCCTGGGTCCTCTGTCAAAATAGTCAAACTCGTTGTCGCAGAAGCAGTGAGTGATCTCTCTGGCTCTGTCGGGGCGGAAGTTGTAGAAGATGATGGAGTCGCCGTCCTTGATCGTCGTGAGGGGCTTGCCGTCCTTGCAGATCACGGTGGGCTTAACGAACTCATCGTACTCGCCTCTCTCATAAGAAGCTGTGATCGCCTCGTGAGCGCTCTCCGCCTTGAGGCCCTCGCCCTTGGTCAGCGCATCGTATGCGATCTTCACGCGGTCATAGTTGTTATCTCTGTCCATCGCGTAATAACGTCCGCTGATCATCGCGATCCGGCCAACGCCGATCTCCTTCTCCTTCGCTTCAAGCTGCGCGATAAAATCGGCGCCGCTCTGAGGAGGAGTATCTCTTCCGTCGAGGAAGCAGTCGACATATACTCTGTCGAGACCGTTCTTCTTGCACATCTCAAGAATAGCGTACAGATGCGTGATGTGGCTGTGTACGCCGCCGTCGGACAGAAGTCCGTAAATGTGCAGGTCGGAATTCTTCACTTTGCAGTTGTTGATCGCTTCGAGGATCTCCGGATTCTCGAAAAATACACCGTCCTGGATTTCCTTGGTGATCCTTGTGAGCTCCTGATAGACGATCCTGCCGGCGCCCATGTTCATGTGTCCGACTTCGGAATTGCCCATCTGCCCGTCCGGAAGTCCTACCGCCATACCGCTTGCATATCCCTTTACAAAAGGAACACTCTCCATAAGCCCGCTGACGACCGGAGTATTTGCCATGGCAATAGCGTTAGCTTCGGGATTGTCGTTAAGGCCATAGCCATCCAGGATCATTAAAACTACTGGCTTTTGTTTCATGTGATTCTCCTCATTCCAATAATAATAGCAGTTGCTCTCACTTCGTATTTTACTACTTTTATGCGCGGTCGTGAAGTACTGCTGTAAATTTAGCATAAACAGAAAGCTCTCGGAACTGCATTTTGGTGCAATTTTATCTGTGTCCTTTAAAGATCGTTCCGGCAGGCTCACCGGCCACTACTTTGTAGAGGACCGCCGGATCCTTTCCGTTAGTGACTACAGTGTCGATTCCCTGTGCAGTAGCCAGGTCAGCGGCCTGAAGCTTGGTGCGCATTCCTCCGGTTCCTCTTCTGGATCCGGCACCGCCCGCAAGTTTGTATACAGAGTCGTCGATCACGTCGATCTGGCGGATCAGCTGCGCGTCTTTGTAAAGCCTGGGATCCTTGTCAAAGAATCCTTCGATATCGGAGAGAATGACCAGCTTGTCCGCCTGGCACAGGACAGCAACTACCGCCGAGAGGACGTCGTTGTCACTAAAGAGCCTCTCCTCCGACTCGATCTCCGTATAACTGACAGAGTCGTTCTCGTTGACGATAGGGATCACGCCCGATTCAAGCAGCGCCGAGAAAGTATTGCTGAGATTCTCTTTCTTTTCTTCCTGCGCGATATCCTCGGCGTTAAGAAGGATCTGAGCGACCGTCTTGTCATAGTAGCCGAAGAACTTGTCATACAGGAACATGTTCGCGCACTGTCCCACTGCTGCTGCCGCCTGCTTCATACGCATTGTAGTGGGCTTCTCTTTCATGTGCATCTTGTTGGCGCCGACCGCGATCGCGCCTGAGGAGACAAGAATGACTTCGTGTCCCATATTCTGAATATCCGAAAGGACCATGGCAAGTTTTTCCATTGTCCGGAGATTGCTGTTTCCCAGTTCATTTGTCAGAGTCGATGTTCCGACTTTAATCACAATTCTGTCTCTTTTCACGATAGATCCTTTCGCAATTTGGTTTTCATACAGCTTAATAAAATATAATGATCGCCGTTCCGGTGTCGACCGCCTCGTAGATATCCCGCGCGGCACTCAGCGGAATGTTCACACATCCGTGAGATCCGTTTCCCTTGTAGATACTGCCGCCGAAGGAGTATCTCCAGGTCGCGTCATGCAGGCCCTGCCCCTCATAGAAAGGCATCCAGTAATTCACTTCCGTCTCGTATTCGTCCTCGCCGTTGCCGCCGGTGAGAACGGAAGGGCTCTCCTTGTATGCAAGGGGGAAACAGCCCGTCTGGGTGCCGTGGTCATTGGTCACGTCTCCGGAAACACAGTTGCACTCTGTGTAAACTTCCCCGTCCTTATAGAACCAGACGTGCTGCGCGGAGAGGTCAACTTCGATGTAAGTTCCGTCAAGATCATCGACTCCGTTTCTTGCCAGATAATAGGGGTTGCCCCAGGCGTTCTTCTCCAGATATACGGGCTCTCTTGTCACATGGCTTCTGGATTCGATATCCTCCCTGATCTGCTCTGCCTCGTCCTCTTGAAGGATCGTATATCCGTAATCATTGCGGGCGGCCTTGATCGTGATCTCACCTCTTAGTGTAGATTCAAATTTTCTTTCTATATAGCGCGTGTCATATTTTGCCGCGAGTTTCTCTACAAAATCCTCGATCTTTTCGTCGCTCAGTTCCGCTTTCCCGTCCTTGATCTCCATGAACTGTTCACTGATGTCCATGAGGTCATATACTTCCTGTTCCTCTCCGAACGTGTATGTGAGACCTGCCCCCGCGTATTCATTTACGGCGTCCCTCTTCACGATCAGTCCCGTGTCGTCTCTGTAGATCTGCGGTTTGGCGCAAAGCTCCCATGGGAATTCGAAACTCTCATGGAGGTCTTCATCAGAGTCCAGTGTCTGTCTGATGCATTCCCTGACAAAATCCTGAAGCTCCGTGTCCGGGATCTCATTGCCCTGGATCTCATCCTTTATCGCAAGCGCGTCAGTCTGGCTGTCATAGTACAGGCAGGCGTCTTCAGAGGGGTATCTTGCCACCTCCAGGGCGTCCGCTCTCACCTGCTTTTCGAAAACTTCCGTGTTTTCCTGCGGCCGCGCGTCTATCTTGCATTCATACCTGTCAAATATACTGCGGAGCACATTCGAGCTGCTCTTCTGCTGATCAAATACGGTCTGCAGTTCGCTTTGCAGTTTCTCACTGTCGATCTCATATCCGTAGAAGGCGAGATTTCCGCGAAGATCCTCGTTTTCTTTTTCTGTGATAACGATCTCGGAGTCCGCATACTTGTCCTCTATAAGATTCTGCGCCGCCTGGACAGACATTCCATAGACATCTTCGCCATCCACGACCGTTCCCTTGAGAAAACCGCCGTTATTGCTCTCACAGTAAAACCTGTATCCGTAATAAGTACCCATTCCCAGGATGGCAGAGACTCCGTACATCGCCGCAAACTTAAGCAGAATGTTCTTTTTCGCCGAACTTCTGCCTCTTCGTCCCGCATCTATCATACTTCGTGCCTCCTTTATGTAAATCGAGACTTATATTATCACGATTCCATTACCGCGTAAATTGTGTTTTTTTTCGCAAACCGCAGATTTCATGAAATTTTCTCCGCATATTTGTGATAATATGTAACTGTTTTATGAGCAGACGTATAGTTCTTTCCTCATAAGATGCTTCAAATCATAAACGGAGGAGAATATTTATGAGTAATGATACAGGGAAATTTCCGGAGCTCTTCGGCAGCATGGTGTTCAATGAAGATACAATGAAGGAGCGCCTCTCCCCCAGCTGCTACAAGCAGTGGAAGAAAAGTGTCAGCGACGGAACTCCCCTTGATATATCAACAGCAAATGAGATCGCGGAGGCCATGAAGCAGTGGGCTGTTGAAAAGGGAGCCACCCATTATACGCACTGGTTCCAGCCCATGACCGGCGTGACCGCGGAGAAGCACGACAGTTTCATTTCTCCCGAGGAGAAGGGCCGGATCGTGCTGGAGTTCTCCGGCAAAGAGCTGGTCCGCGGAGAGCCCGACGCCTCTTCATTCCCGTCCGGCGGTCTTCGCGCCACCTTCGAAGCCAGAGGATATACAGCCTGGGATCCCACTTCCTTTGCATTTATTAAGGAAAAGTCTCTGTGCATTCCCACGATCTTCTGCTCCTATTCCGGACACGCGCTGGACAAGAAGACTCCTCTTCTGCGCTCCATGGATGCTGTGAGCAAACAGGCAGTCCGTATTCTTCGTCTCTTCGGAGATACGACTACCACCAGGGTCATCGCCCAGGTAGGCGCCGAGCAGGAATACTTTCTGCTTGACAAGAAGCTTTACAAGCAGCGCGAAGACCTGATCATGACCGGCAGGACGCTCTTTGGCGCCAAGCCTCCCAGAGGACAGGAACTTGAGGATCACTATTTTGGCGCGATCCGCCCCAGAGTTGCCTCCTTTATGCAGGATCTGGACAATGAGCTCTGGAAGCTGGGCGTCCTCTCCAAGACCAAGCACAACGAGGTGGCACCTTCCCAGCATGAAATGGCGCCTATTTACAGCGACGCCAACGCAGCCTGTGATCAGAACCAGATCACGATGGAGATCATGAAGAAGGTCGCGGACCGCCATGGTCTTGTGTGCCTGCTCCATGAAAAACCCTTCGAAGGCGTAAACGGCTCGGGTAAGCACGATAACTGGTCTCTGTCCACAGATACCGGAAAGAACCTCTTCAAGCCCGGATCGACTCCCATACAGAACGCTCAGTTCCTGCTGTTCCTGACAGCCTTTATCAAAGGCGTCGATGAATATCAGGATATGCTGCGGGCTACCGTGGCGACCCCCGGCAACGACCATCGTCTCGGCGCCCAGGAAGCGCCGCCCGCCGTCGTTTCCATCTTCCTCGGGGCTGAGCTGAGTGCTGTCGTCAACTCCATCATCAATGACACAGCCATGAAGGGGCCCGGCAAACGTACTTTGGACATCGGCGTCGATGTTATGCCGCCGATCCCCCAGGACAACACGGACAGAAACCGCACTTCCCCCATGGCCTTTACCGGCAATAAGTTCGAATTCCGTATGCCCGGATCCTCGCTTTCCATCGCGGGTCCCAACATCGTTCTCAACACCGTCATGGCGCACGAACTGATGCAGTTTGCGGATGAACTGGAAAAAGCGGAAGATTTTGACGACTGCGTAGCACACCTGATCCGCCGCGAACTGACCGCACACCGCAGGATCATTTTTGACGGCAACGGCTACGATGAGAGCTGGATCGCTGAGGCAAGACTCAGAGGCCTCTCCAACTTCTCCACCGCTGTAGATGCGCTTCCCGCTTACATCGCCGAGAAGAACGTCCGTCTCTTTACGGATCACGCCATCTACACAAGAGAGGAAGTTGACGCCCGCTACAACATCCATGTCGAGAACTACAACGCGACCATCGAGATCGAGGCCCGCACCATGATCGACATGATCCGCAAGGATATCCTCCCTGCAGTATCCGCGTACGGGGCGGCTCTTTGCAAGGGACTCGCAGAGCGCAAGGCGCTTGGCCTTCCTTATAAATATGAAGAAAACAATGCCCGCAACAACTGCATGCTCTCAGACTGCCTCCACGATGCATGTCTGAAGCTGGAGAAAGATCTCCGGGATGTTCCCGCAGAGCCTGTAGAGGCAATGCGCTACTGCCACGACATCCTGGTCCCCGACATGAACGAGTGCAGAAGCTATGCGGACGAACTCGAGACGATCACAAAGAGAAGCGAGTGGCCTTTCCCCACTTACTCCGATCTCCTTTTCAGCGAGGGTTAAATTGATCACTTTATTATCCAGGTTATTTATTCCGGATCATGAAAAAACCGACCTTCCCGAGGTGCGGCGCCGCTATGGCGTCCTCTCGGGAACAGTCGGTATTTTTCTTAATCTGATTCTTTTTGCCGGAAAGCTTTCCGCGGGACTACTTGTCCGCTCGGTCGCGGTCACTGCGGACGCCTTCAACAACCTCTCCGACGCCGCTTCGAGTGTGATCACTCTGATCGGCTTTAAACTTGCCGGAAAAAGGGCCGACAGGGATCATCCTTTCGGTCACGGCCGGGTCGAGTACATCGCAGGACTTCTGATCAGCATCTCTATCATAATGGTAGGCGCCGACCTTGCCAAAAGTTCGCTTAACAGGATCATATCCCCTGTACAGACTGTGTACTCCAGGGCTGCTGTTGTTGTACTTGCGGCTTCCATTGCCGTCAAACTTTATATGTTTTTCTACAACCGCGATCTGGCAGACCGGATCGACAGCGTTGCATTGCGCTCCACAGCCATGGATTCTGTAAGTGACTGCGCCGCCACCTTCGCTGTCCTAATATGCCAGCTCCTGTCAGCGAATTTCGGACTTCACCTGGACGGATGGTGCGGACTTGCCGTCTCGCTCTTCATCCTTCACACAGGGATCCGCTCCGCCTTTGACACCGTAAGTCCCCTTCTCGGACAGGCTCCTGACCCGGCGCTCACCGCCAGGATCGAGGAGATAGTCCTTCACACGGAGGGAATCCTCGATATGCACGACCTCATGATCCATGATTACGGCCCGGGACATCAGGTTGTATCCCTTCACGCGGAGATTCCCTCTGACTTCACTCTGATGCATGCCCATGACATCATTGACCGTCTGGAAACGAAACTTGACCGGGAGCTCGGCGTCATGAGCGTCATTCACATGGATCCCGTGGATTCCAAAGATCATCAGGCCCATCTTCTCAGGACCAGAGTGCTTAAGAAGCTTCACTCCATGGATCCCGAGGCGGGACTGCATGATTTCAGGATCCTTCGGGGGGATGATATGCCTGCTGTGTCCTTCGACGCACAGTTTCCTTTTTCCTACAAGGAAACTGACGAGAGCATTCTTCTCGCCCTCACTGACTACATCAGTCTCGAGCTGCCGGGCTATCAGGCCATCATCCGCGTGGACAGAGTGTGAAGCGGCGGGATGTCAAAATACAGCCCTCCCGTCAGTGATGCGGATTGAGCAGATTCTCCGTCATGACGAGAAGACCCGTGCCCTCTCCGATCGAATAGTAAGCGCCTTTACTGCCGCCGTTCGGCAGAGTCTCATTGCTGCAGCCCACCGGATAATCATTCGGGACTGCAGCATTTTTTACTTCATACTTCATACCCCGGATC
Source organism: Lachnospiraceae bacterium UBA6998 (assembly GCA_002448395.1). GTDB lineage: Bacteria > Bacillota > Clostridia > Lachnospirales > Lachnospiraceae > CAG-791. The sequence goes on from DJXS01000112.1 coordinate 21,237, forward strand.
GTCACATTGCTTAGGCACCTGTCGAGCGAAAACAGGGATACGGTTCCCTCGAAATCCTCCGGGATCTCAAATACGCCGGGCCCGATCACCGTAACCCGGGTATCTCCATCGAGCATGGAGGCCCGCCCTCCATTCCGGAGGATCCAGATCATTGTCTGGATATTCGCCATCGTGTGATCCAGCCTTCCTCCCATAGCGCCGTAAATCAGAAATTCCTTATAGCCTCTCGAGATCCCGAGTTTTGCCGCAGCCAATGTGTCAGTGTCGTCCTTGACCACCGGAAGCTGCCGGAAATGGTCTTCTCCCATCCCGCGATATTTTGCCACAGTTTCAGCATATTCCTCTCCCAGGGAGTCAAAGTCTCCCAGAAGGAAGTCGGGTTCGATCCCGCATTCTGTCAGGTATTTGAGTCCGCCGTCTACCGCGATCACAAAATCCTGCGGCTTTCTGTCGATATCCATGGGATGAAACTCTCCGGAGCACATCAGGATGCATCTTCCGTTCATCGCTTTATTCCTGCCTTTCTGCTGTGAAGATACAAGACAGCCCTGTCGGGATCGGCTCCCGGCAGGGCTTTAAACTTCTTATTTACTCTTCGCGTATCAGCGCGCGGCTGTCTCCTTACATGTCTCCCGCGAGCACCTGCTTATTGGCCATGATATAGGTCCAAAGCGAGATCAGGGTGAGAGCCAGCGCGATCCACATCACAATATTTGTGAGCAGCTGCAGCTGGGGGATATTCATGATCATGAGAATGATCATGGCCATCTGGAAATTAGTCTTAAGCTTGCCCCAATAGTTGGCTGCGATGACAACACCGTTTTCAGCTGCCACAAGGCGGAATCCGCTGATGATGAACTCTCTCGCGACGATGATCACGACGATCCAGGAAGGGATCCTGCCCAGTTCGATCAGGCAGATCATGCCGGAGATCGTCAGGATCTTGTCCGCCAGGGGATCCATAAACTTTCCGAAATTCGTGATCAGATTATATTTTCTGGCGATGTAACCGTCCGCGAAGTCCGTGAGGGACGCGACGACGAACAGTACAAGCGCCACCCATTTGAGGGATTCATTGTTCTGTGACAGTAACAGGGTCGCAACAAAGAAAGGCACCAGTACCATACGCAAAACCGTAAGTTTATTCGGCAGATTCATAGTACAATCCTCCTATAAGATCATATTCTCTGGATCCTGTGACTTTTACCTTCACAAGATCACCTGTCATAAGTTCTCTCTGAGTTTCAATAAACAAAGCGCCGTCTATGCCGGGCGCATCTTTATAAGTTCTCGCCAGATACACATGTTCTCCCACAAGCTGCCCTTCCACCAGGGCATCGAGGACGCAGCCCTCCATTTCCTGCGCGGCTTCAAAGGCGATCTCCTGCTGGAGGAGCATAAGTTCTTTCTGCCTCTTCTTTTTGACCCGCGCGGGGATCTGGGGCGACATCTTAGCTGCCGGTGTCCCGTCCTCTTTGGAGTAGGTAAATACTCCCAGACGGTCAAACCGCATTTCCCTGACAAAATCCAGAAGCGCCCTGTGGTCTTCTTCTTTTTCCCCGGGGAATCCGGTGATCAGCGTAGTGCGCAGGCAGATGTCAGGCATCATTTCTCTGAGCATTGCGATCTTTTCAGTCAGTTCCTGTCTGTTGGTATGCCTTCCCATCCTCCTGAGGATCTCATCAGAAGCGTGCTGGATCGGCATATCGATATAGTGCAGGACCTGGGGAATGTCCCTCATGGCTTCAGCGATCTCTTTCGTGATCTCCTCGGGGTAGCAGTACATCAGACGGATCCATTCGATCCCCGGTATATCAGCAAGTTTCCTGAGAAGTTCGGGAAGCGCTTTGTGTCCGTACAGATCTGTCCCGTAAAGCGTCGTCTCCTGAGCCACCAGGATCAGTTCCCTGATCCCCTTCGATGCCAGAAGCCGCGCCTGTCCCAGCAGCTGCTCCATAGGAACGCTTCTGTAGCGCCCCCGGATCGAAGGAATGACACAGTAGGTGCAGCACTTGTCGCACCCCTCAGCGATCTTGAGATAGCTGTAATAGCCTCCTGTGGTGACAACGCGCTCTGCGGTCGTTCCCGTCCGTTTGTCCTCGCTGTCCACCAGAAGGTATCCGCCGGAGCCTGCAGGCCCTCCCTTTTGCAGGATCTCATCCAGAATGTCCGCGATCCTGCCCTCAGAGGTGGTTCCTATTACGGCATCCACTTCGGGGATCTCCTTTAGCACTTCGTCCTTATAGCGCTGTGCCATACAGCCGGTCACGATCAGGGCCTTAAGTGTCCCTTCCGTTCTGCGCTCCGCAAGCGCCAGGATCTGTTCAATGCTCTCCTTCTGGGCGTCCATGATGAAACAGCAGGTGTTGACGATCGCGGCATCAGCCTCGGTCTCATCATCCGTAAACTGATAGCCCCTCTCTCTCAGAGCGCCGAGCATTTCCTCGGAATCCACAAGGTTCTTATCGCAGCCGAGTGATACAAAAAGGATCTTCATTCGGCAGTTTCATCTCCTTCTGAATACTCTTCCTCGTCTGTCTCATGAAAGACGATTTCTTCCTCTTCCATTTTCTCATCAGGCTCGTTTTCCGAAAGAATACGGATCTTGCCCTGGTTGAGTTCCTCAACGGCGACAGAGAGCGGCTTCTCTCCTTCTGCAGCGTCGATCAGCGGCTCGTCGCCGTCTACGATCTGTCTTGCTCTCTTGGCCGTTGCCATGACGATGGAATAGCGGCTGTTGATGACGGGAGTCTCTCCCTCTTCAACATCCTTATTTACGACCTGCATTAAATCCACATAAGAGGGATGAATCATGTTTGTACCTGTTCCTTTCTTAATATACGTTCTGATATCAGCGCATCCACATGAGCGCTGATCTTTCCATAATTCTCCAAATTGTTACTATACCACAGAATTCCTTCTTTTGTACAGGCTGTTTGGCGTTTATTGCCTGCTTTGTTTCTTATTGATCCTTCTGCGCGTGAAGGCGAGCGCGGGCTGCCTCTGTCCGCTCGGCTATGATCTCAAGAAGATCCTGAAGGAACCTGTTCTTGAACTTCGGGTCATATCTGACGCCGCCTTCCCCGCTCTCGACGATCCGGTTCACCTCGCTCACGCAGTCGTCAAGCCCGTCATTGATCACGATATAATCGTATCTCTTTATATGCTCCGCTTCCTCCACCGCTCTCTTGAAGCGGTTGTCGATCTGCTCTTCTGTCTCCGTCTTTCTTCCGATCAGTCTTTTGGCCATCACTGAGGCGCTCGGAGTAGTTATGAAGATCAGGACCGCGTCCGGATAGGCCTTCTTGATCTGCATGGCCCCCTGGACCTCGATCTCCAGGATCACGTCCTTTCCCTTCGCCATATTCTCTTCCACGAATGACCTGGGCGTTCCGTAATAGTGGTCCGCGTAACCCGCGTGTTCCAAAAGCCCGCCGTTTCCGATCATTTCCTCAAACTCTTCATTGCTGACAAAATAGTAATTGACCCCGTGTACTTCCCCTTCCCTGGGTTTTCTGGTCGTCATCGATACGGATAGTGTATAGTGGTCATAGTCGCTAAGGAGCCTGTTTACAACAGTTCCTTTCCCCACACCGGAGAATCCGGATATTACAACCAGTTTGCCGGCTCTTGCATTTTCTGTCATAAGTCTTTTCTTTCCTTTTCTTTCTTCCCGGTATTCCGATCCCGATCGGTCTTTTTAGTTGTCCTGCTCCTGCTCTTCTCTGCTCATATCCTCTCTTGTGCCCTGCGCTCTTCCCCGGATCGTCTCCGGAAGCAGCGCGGAGAGTATGATGCGGTCATTTTCCATGATGAGCACAGCCTTGGTCTTGCGCCCCTGAGTGGCGTCCACTGTCCGGCCGTCCTCTCTCGCCTTAGCTACAAGACGCTTTACCGGGGCGGAATCGGGACTGACGATCGCGATGATCTTGCCCGCATTGACGGTATTGCCAAAACCGATATTGATAAATCTGAACTCTTCCATCCCTGTTCCTTACTCTATATTCTGGATCTGCTCTCTGACCTTCTCCACAGTCGTCTTGAGTTCGATCGCCCTGTTGGACACCTCCAGGTTGTCCGATTTGGAGAGGATCGTGTTGGACTCGCGATTCATCTCCTGCGCGATAAAGTCGAGTTTGCGGCCAACGCCCTCGCTTCCGTCCAGGGCTTCCCTTGTCGCCTTTATATGGCTCTGAAGACGCACCAGTTCCTCATCCACGCAGACCTTGTCCGCATAGATCGTCACTTCTTGAACGATCCTGCCGTCATCGATGACAGAGTCCCCGATCAGTTCCTTAACCTTGTCGTAGAGGCGCTGCCTGTACGCCGCGACGATCTGCGGGGAGCGCTCTGTGATAAAGTCCACATGTCCCTGCATCTCATCGAGTTTGCCGATCAGGTCATTTCTGAGGAATTCCCCTTCCCTGACTCTGGCAGCGAGGAAATTCTCCGCCGCTTCGCACACCACTGCTCTGAGGCGGTCCCAGAGCTGTACGGGATCCATCGGCTCCTCTTCCATCGTAAAGACATCAGGATACTTGGAGAGAGTGGACACTCTGATGTCGTTGTCAAGTCCGTACTCCTCCGCCATCTGACCCAGATACTTCAGATACTCTCCGGCGATCTTGCTGTTGTACTTGACCTGCATATTGGCTTCCTTGAGGTCTTCGTACGTGATATAGACATCCACCTTGCCGCGGCTTATATACTTTTTCAGTTCCGCACGGATCCCTGATTCCAGCATGCCCAGCTGTCTTGGCATCTTGATCCCGATATCAAGATAGCGGTTATTCACTGACTTTATTTCCACTGCAATCTTAAGGTCTTCGTCAGCATACTCTGCTCTGCCGTATCCCGTCATACTCTTGATCATAGTTACAGTCCTCCATGCTAAAGTTCATATATAGCCGATTTTACAGCGGTTTTCCGCCTTTGTAAAGCAAGGGGCGCCTCAGCTTTGGCGCTGCCGGCGACAAGGCTCGGGCTTTGTGATATAATCAGATGATCTGAACCTTGTACATGATGAAAGGAAACGGATTCCATGGCATTTGACGGCATCACAACCGCCTGTCTCCGCAAGGAGTTCTCCGACAGGCTGACAGGCGCGAGAATCTATAAAATAGCGCAGACGGACCGCGATGAGCTGGTCCTTACTTTAAAACCCGCGGCAGAGCGCGGGGGCGGACAGTGCAGGCTCTATCTCTCTGCTGACGCCTCTCTTCCTCTGGCTTACTTCACGGCAAAAAACAGACAGGCACCGCTTCAGGCGCCTTCCTTCTGTATGCTGCTCCGCAAGCACCTGCAGAACGGCAGGATCCTCTCTGTCACCCAGCCCGGCCTTGAACGGGTACTGCGCTTTGAAGTCGAACATCTCGACGAAATGGGCGATCTCTGCCGCCACACACTTGTCATTGAGCTTATGGGCAAGCACAGCAATATCATCTTTCTTAACGATCAGGAGCAGATCGTCGACAGCATCAAACATATCTCTTCACTGGTCAGTTCCGTCAGAGAAGTACTTCCGGGCAGGCCCTATTTTGTCCCGGACACCAGAAACAAGAGGAATCCTCTGGAAGAAACCGCGGAAGGCTTCGATGCTCTTATGCGCAGTCAGCAGGTCCCGCCTGCCAGACTCCTTCTCTCCGCTTACACGGGCCTCTCCACACAGATGGCTGAGGAGCTGTGCCACAGAGCGGCGATCACCAATGACAGGAGTGCTTCCTCGATGACAGAGGAGGACCGCGCTTCTCTGTGGAAAGAATTCCGTGCTCTTATGCGGAACGTATCCGAAGGAGTCTTTGAACCCTCTATTTATTATAAGAAGGAAGACGGCGGCCGACGCGGCGCTCCCGCGGGCTATGCGGCGGTTTCCATGCGCGTCTTTACCGATTTCGGCTCACGTTTTGAGGAAGTCCGCTTCGACTCTATGTCCGAGCTTCTGGAAGTCTTCTATGACCAGAAGAACGAAGTCACAAGAATCCGCCAGAAGTCAGTGGATCTGCGCCATGTCGTCCAGACGATCCTGGAGCGCGACATTCACAAATACGATCTGCAGTGCAAACAGATCCGGGATACCGAAAAGCGGGACAAATACCGGATCTACGGAGAGCTGCTCAACGCCTACGCCTATTCCATTCCCGAAGGCGTAAAGTCCTGCGAAGTAGACAACTACTACACCGGCGAAAAGGTCCGGATCCCGCTGGATCCTATGCTGACGCCGAACCAGAACGCGAAGAAATATTTTGACAGATACACTAAGCTCAAGAGAACTTACGAGGCGCTCACCGCTCTGACCGCTGAAGTCAAGTCAGAGATCGACCACCTGGAGAGCATCCGCACCTCCCTGGACCTGGCCACCAACGAAGGCGATCTCGCCCAGATCAGGCAGGAGCTCGAGGACAGCGGACTTGTACGGCGTCACGCGGGAGGAGGCAAAAAGCGCCCCGGCTTCGACAAATCCGGCAAAAAAGGCCGCGCCCGCACTCCTGTCAGCAAACCTCTGCACTATATCAGCAGTGACGGTTACGACATCTACGTCGGCAAGAACAACACACAGAATGATCAGCTCACCTTCCACTTCGCAGAGCCCGGCGATATCTGGATGCACGCCAACGACATCCCGGGGTCCCATGTGATCCTCCGCTCAGGCGGCCGCTCCATGGATGAGATTCCGGACAGGGCTTTTGAAGAGGCTGCTTCGCTGGCTGCCTGGTACTCCGCAGGCCGTCAGCAGGGCAAGGTCGAGATCGACTATCTCCTCCGGCGCAATGTAAAAAAGCCCGGCGGAGCCAAGCCCGGATTTGTAGTCTACTACACCAACTATTCTATTCTCGCAAGGGCCGATATCTCAGGTCTTAGGGAAGTTTCGGAATAATAAAGCCAATAAAAAGCCGCTGCCTGATCATGGCAGCGGCTTTTTGCTTCAACTGAGCACTTCGTTCATACTTCCGGTTCTGTACCCTTCCAGGTCCATCGCCACATAGTCAAATCCGGCCTTCCGAAATTCCGCGGCAATCTCCTGCCTAAAGCCCAGAAGCTTCTCGAAATCCCCCGGCAGCACTTCGATCCTGGCAAGACGCCCTTCTTCCCCGTGGATCCTCACTCTGAACTGCTTAAACCCAAGATCCTGCAGGAGCCTCTCTCCCAGTTCCACTCTCCTGAGTTTTTCATCCGAAATGGTCTCTCCATACACAAACCTCGTGGCAAGGCATGCAAAGGAAGGTTTGTTCCAGGTGGGCAGTCCCAGCTCTGAAGAGAGCTCCCTGATCTCTGCCTTTGTAAGTCCCGCTTCTCTGAGAGGGCTCATAACGCCAAGCTCTTTGATCGCTTTGAGGCCGGGTCTGTAGTCAGAGAGGTCATCTACATTAGATCCCTCAGCCATAACCGCAAATCCCTGCTCCCGCGCAGCTTCCATCATCCGCGTAAAGAGCACTTTTTTGCAGAGATAGCACCTGTCCGCGGGATTCTCCCGAAAACCCGGGATGTACAACTGGTCCACCCCGACTGTGATCCTGCGCACGCCGATCTTCCGCGTAAATTCGTCCGCTTCAGCGGCCTCCCTCTCCGGGAAGGACGCTGACAGCGCAGTGACCGCGAGCACATTTCCGCTTCCGAGCGCGTTCACTGCCGCCCGGAGCAGGAGCGTCGAATCGACACCGGCTGAAAAAGCCACAGCCAGTTTCTTCTCCCCGCGCAGCAATGCGCATAGATGCGAATATTTATCGCTAAGTTCTTTTCTCATAAACTCTCTACAAAACGGTCGAACGCCTTCTGTCCCTCAGGCGTTCTCTTATACACACCGGCGTCTTCGAGAACGCGGCGGAACACATCTCCGATCTCCTTCTGTATGATCCCGTCAATATTGCTCTCGTCGATCTTCTCATAGCGGCCTGTAAATTCCTCCGCCCAGTCCGCGTGTTTCTCCAGTGTGGGATTAGCCCGGAAATCCTCGCCCTTCAGGATCGCCTTCTTGAGATCCTCCATCTCGCCGAGAAGCCTTGCGGGGAGAATAGCCATTCCCATGACTTCGATCAGGCCGATATTCTCTTTTTTGATATGATGAAGTTCCGCGTGAGGATGGTAGACGCCCAGCGGATTCTCCTCAGTAGTAATGTTGTTGCGAAGGACCAGATCCAGTTCAAAGAGTCCTCCGCGCTTGCGGGCGATGGGTGTGATCGTGTTGTGCGGCGTGCCGTCTGTAAACGCATAGATGAAGGCTTCCTCATCCGTATAGCCGCGCCATGCTTCCAGAATGTGATCGGCAAGCGCGATAATGCGGTCCGTATCCGGGCCGGAGAGGCGGATGCAGGACATAGGCCACTTCACGATCCCGCTGGAGATATCCTCAAATCCCTTAACCGTGAAGGAGCGCTCCACGGGCGCATTCGCCATAGCGAAGTCATAATGGCCGCCCTGGAAGTGGTCATGGCTCAGGATCGACCCTCCCACGATCGGAAGGTCCGCGTTGGATCCCAGGAAGTAGTGCGGGAATGCCTTGATAAAGTCAAAAAGCTTGCAGAATGTATCGTGGTTGATCGCCATGGGAATATGGCGGGAGTTAAACACGATGCAGTGCTCGTTGTAGTAGACATAAGGGGAATACTGGAATCCCCAGGGGTTTCCCTGGATGGTGATCGGAATGATCCGGTGATTCTCTCTGGCCGGATGGTTCACTCTGCCGTAATATCCCTCGTTCTCAATGCACAGCTGGCACTTGGGATAACTGCTCTGCGCGGCGTTTCTGGCCGCGGCGATCGCCTTGGGATCCTTCTCGGGTTTGGAGAGGTTGATGGTGATGTCGAGCTCGCCGTACTCTGTCTGCGCCTTCCACCTTCTGTCTCTGGAGATTCTGTATCTTCTTATATAATCGGTATTCCGCGAGAAATCGTAATACCAGTCGGTCGCCTTTACCGGATCCTCATTGTAAATACCGCGGAACTTCGCGATGACTTCACTCGGTCTGGGCGTCAGTATGCCCATGATCTTCGTGTCGAAGAGGTCCCTCATTACCACGGACGCGCCGTCTATCATCCCCTTCCCGGACGCATGCTCGAGGATCACTGCCAGGATCCCTTCCAGAAGGGTTCCGTCCGCGATCTTTTCCCGGTCAAGCTTCGCCGCTCCCCCGATGATCTCGGCTCTGTCTCCGGGAAAATCATCGATCCCCAGAGCTCCCAGCAGAGAATTGACCGTATAGATCACATCTTCTTCCGCGATCAATCCTGTTGCAAGCGCATATTCTGTCAGATCCCTTACCGCTCCGTAAATCTTCTCCATCTTATTCCCTCCTGTGTTTTCTATACCTCATGCCGATTCCGTGTCAAAACAGTGACGGCATTTACCGCTCAATACCAGTTCTCGGGCTTTGTGTCCTCAGGCTGGCTCTCTCTGGGTCCCTCGATCTCTTCCCTGTGCCTGATCACCAGCTCCTGGGTCTTGACGCTCATTCTGGTGCCGGGCTTGACGCTGCTCGTGATGAACACGTTCGAGCCGATGACCGAGCCTTTTCCGATCACCGTCTCGCCTCCGAGTATGGACGCGCCGGCGTAGATCGTGACGTCGTCCTCGATCGTGGGGTGTCTCTTCGCGCCTCGCAGGCTCTGTCCTCCCCTTGTGGAAAGAGCGCCGATCGTGACACCCTGATATATTTTGACATGTTCTCCGATGACGGACGTCTCGCCCACAACGATACCGGTTCCGTGATCCATGAAGAAATACTTGCCGATCGTAGCACCGGGATGGATATCGATACCGGTGCGGGAGTGCGCGTACTCCGTCATCATCCTGGGGATCAGCGGCACCTTCAAGAGGAACAGCTCATGGGCCAGTCTGTTCACAGTGCTTGCAAGAAGACCCGGATAGCAAAGCACGATCTCCTCCTTGTTGTAGGCGGCGGGATCTCCCTGGTAGAAAGCCTCCATGTCAGTATCCACCAGTTCCCTGATCGCAGGGATCCGGCTTATGAAGGTAATGGCATACTCTTCGGAAGCGTCCTTGATCACCGATTCATCCGCCTCCGCGTAGTCCTCGCGGAAACGAAGGGCGATCGCGATCTGCTTGGTCAGATTGTAGACCACGTCCTCGATCAGGATGCTGATCCGACTGTTGTCGTTGTAGCTTCTGTAATTTTTCTCCCTGTAGTAACCGGGAAACAGGATATTCAGAAGTTTTTTGACGATGTCAGTCACCGCATCGCTGTCAGGCTGGCTGAATACATCCATCTTGTCGATATCTCTTCCGTTCTTGTAGTCTTCAAGGATGCTGTCGGTGATCCTCCTGATCCTCTCGTTGATCAACTTTTCATTTGACATCTGTACGTCCATTCCTTTCGCGCACCCGCCGGCAAAAAAGCCTTTGGGATACTTATTTATCGTATCATTACTTCTTTCCATTATACATGGAAAAACCGCACCTGTGTATGGCTTGGCCGTCACATAGCCGGTCTTACTCCAAAGATAATCTCACGTTTCACGCTGATCTGTGATACTATGATAACAGGACATACCTGTCCGTATAAAGGAGGAGTCATGAAAAAGCGCAAATTTGTAATAATTTATCCTCTTCTGTGCAGCAGTATACTTATGGCTGCACTTCTGAGCCCCCTGGCAGCTCCTGTCAGCGTTTACGCTGCAACTGCCGCTTCGGCCGGAACAGAGGAAACCGTGTCGGGAGAGCCGGGAAACAATCCCGCGGGCAGTCAGGTTTCTCCGGCAGTCATGCCCCCTGAGCTTATTCTCTCCAAGTGTTACCTGCTCGAGTCAGACAACTATGAGAGCATAGCTGACGGCTACTTCCAGGCAGCCCTTCTCTCCGAGGAATCATCGAAACAGTACCCTGCCCTCAGCAGCGGTCTGGCTGAATTCAACAAACAGATCTCTGCCTCCTGCAGAGAAGATTTCAAGGAACTTGCCGATAAGGCCAGACAATACATAGCTGAAAACGGGATCTCCGACGAAGACAGGGCGTCAGCTACTTTTGAGAGCAGGATCGTCCCTGTGCGTCAGGATGACAAGGCGGTGAGTTTCTTCACTTCCTGCTATAGTTTTCTTCCGGGCGCCGCCGGCGGAACTACGACTTTCCGCGGGATCACTCTCGATACCGCTTCCGGCAAAATGATTTCCCTTAAAGATATCATCAGGGATCTTAATAACAAAAAAGCGCTGGTCATTGCCGTCAACGAAAACCTTCGTTTTATGAGCACCGGAGATCCCGCAGGCGATCGCGAGGAATCCGTCTCCGAAGCCCTTGCGTCCGAGAATTTCTTCCCCACCTGGGTCCTGAGCGACAGCGGCGTGATCTTCCGTTTTAATCCCGGCGCGATCAGCACAGAGGAAGAAGGTGCCGTAGAAGCCGAGATTTCCTTTGAAAAGTATCCCGATCTGTTCACTGACCTGTATGCCCCCCATAAAGGCGCCTATACGCTCCCGACAGATACGGTTTATCCCGTGATGGCGGACCTCAACGGAGACGGCACATTAGAGCGGGTGAGCCTTAATGCCCGCCCTGACACCAGCGGCGATCTTGGTTCCTACACTGCGCTCAGAGTCGCTGTAGGCGACAAGGAGTGCCTGCATGAGACCTACTTCTTTAACGCGCGCGGAGTTCTGATCCACACTGATAAGGGAAAGAACTATCTCTATGTACAGACCATCACTGACAACGACTACCGAATTACCTGTGTATTCGACCTGAGCGGGGAAGCGCCCGTCTTTGTGGGCGAACTCAATGGAACAGGATTTTCAGCCCGCTTCCGCCGCGACAGCAGCGACCCCGACCTGTGGTATATGGACGAGCAGTTCATCTCCTCGCCGGATTCCTTCTGTCTCGATACCCATATGGATCTTATGAGCACCTACTCTGCAACAGCACGCTACAGGGTCGGCGAAGACGGAATGCCCGTTCTTTTGTCTGATCAGTACCTGATCGACTCTGATCTGGCTCTGACCAGCCTCACAGATCTCCCCGCCGATATCGTTGATCCCGCAACGGGCGTGGTCACTAAGTCAAACGCGGTCCTTCCCAAAGGGAGCAAATGCAGTCTTTACAGGACAAACGGGAAAGATTCGGTCGATGTCAGGACAGCCGAAGGCGTTGTTTACCGCTTTATCGTCACTGAGGACTGGCCGCAGAAAGTAAACGGTCTCCGCCTCGATCAGGCTTTTGACGGGACAATGTTCGCCGGCTGATCTGATTGATTCATCATCTCTAATAAGAACTTAAGGGAGCCATCCGGCTCCCTTTTTTGTGTTTCTCGTTATGAATTCTGTTCCCGCTGCTGCGCGCTGCCCACAAGATAGTTGATGAACTGCTGCGCAGTCCTTCCCGAAGCGCCGCCGCTGCGAAGCTCCCACTGATTGGCCAGAAGCGCCAGTTCCTGTTCCGACAATGTGATCTCCGGATAACGTTTCGCCAGCTCGCTGACAATATGCAGATATTCCTGGTGTGAAGGCTTGAAGTAACCGATCGTGACACCGAAGCGCGCCACAAGAGATAACTTCTCCTGGACCGTGTCGCTGCGGTGCATCTCGTCGTCGGATCTGTCGTTTCTGTCTCCCCAGGTCTCTTTGATCAGATGCCTTCTGTTGGACGTCGCATAGATCAGGATATTCTCGGGCTTTGTCTCGAGTCCGCCCTCAATAACGGCCTTGAGATACTTGTACTCCGTCTCAAATTCCTCGAAGGAAAGATCGTCCATGTAAATAATGAAGCGGTAATTTCTGTTCTTTATCTCAGAGATGATGCGCTGCAGGTCCTTGAACTGGTGCTTGTAGACCTCGATCATCCTCAGTCCCTTGCTGTAATAGCGGTTCAGGATCGCCTTGATACTGGTAGATTTTCCCGTTCCCGCATCGCCGTAGAGAAGGACATTGTTGGCCATGCGCCCTTCGACAAAGGCCTCCGTATTGGCGATCAGCTTCTGCTTCTGCAGATCATATCCCACCAGGTCCTCCAGCTGCACGTCGCTGGTCGCGGTGATCGGGATCAGGAACTCCTTCTCCTTGTTCTCATCATTTATGCGGAACGCCTTGTTGAGACCGAATTTGCCCACGCCGTACTCCTTGTAGAAGCCGGTGATGATATCGTACATCTCCTGTTCGGGCTTCCAGCTGCTGCCGGTCTCTTTTTCCGCGCCCTTCTCTTCCACCGATTCGATCGCGGCGCTCAGCTCCTGCACCTTTTCGCTGACGCTTCTGTTGAACACCCTCTCGGGTTTCCCCACTGCCGTGTAATCCTCAAGAATGCTGAAGCAGCCTATCCCCAGCGCGCTCTCTATTTTGCCAAAGTCATAGTTGAACAGTTCCCGGAAAATCTTGAAATCATTGAGTGCGAAGGCGTTGACACTGCCCTTATTGGCGCCAACCTTCTCCGATACCAGAGTAAAAGGGGTCTCTGTCGTGGCGATCAGATACGCGAGATAGTTGTGCCACAGGTTTTTATTAAACCCGTAAGTAGTCGCAAGGTCTAAGAGGCTGTGGACCTGCTCATAGATCTCTTCGATCATTGTTTCGCGGTCATAGTCTCCGCTGTCGAACTGACGGCAGATGTCCGCGAGACTGCGCAGTATGCTGTCCTCCCCAATGCCCCTGTAAATGATCAGTTTGGATGTGAGACGGTACATGATTTATTCTCCTTATAAATCCCGTAATGCTCCGGCAGATGTGCCGGCCGGATGCAGTTTTTGTCTTTTCTCGTCAATGTTAGCATTAATTACGATTTTGAGCAATTCGGTCATAAAAAAACATTTCCTATGCGTGTGCGGATGCGATATAATAGTCGATAGTTGTTTTTTCAAAAAAGAGTAACCTGACAGTGTTTTCTTAAAGAAAGAGGGGATCATCCATGCAGATCGGATTTGATAACAACAAGTATTTCAAGACACAGTCTGAACACATCAGAGAGCGCATTTCTCAGTTTGGCGGCAAGCTTTATCTGGAGTTCGGCGGCAAGCTGTTCGACGATTATCACGCCTCCAGAGTGCTTCCCGGGTTTGAACCCGACTCCAAGATCACTATGCTCTGCGAGCTCAAGGATCAGGCTGAGATCGTCGTGGCGATCAATGCGGCGGATATAGAGAAGAACAAGGTCAGAGGCGACCTCGGCATCACTTATGACGAGGATCTGCTGCGTCTCGTGGACGCCTTTACGAGCCACGGCCTCTTTGTCGGCAGCGTAGTGCTCACAAGATTTGCCAATCAGCCTTCCGCCATTGTCTATGAGAAGAAACTCCAGTCCCTGGGACTGAAGGTATACAGGCACTATCCCATCCCCGGATATCCCGTGGATATCCCGCTGATCGTCAGCGAAGACGGATACGGACGCAACGACTACATCGAGACCAGCCGTCCCCTTGTCGTCGTAACTGCTCCCGGTCCCGGAAGCGGCAAGATGGCGACCTGCCTGTCCCAGCTCTATCACGAGAACCGAAGAGGCATCAAGGCCGGCTACGCCAAGTTTGAGACTTTCCCGGTATGGAACCTGCCCCTCAATCACCCTGTTAACCTCGCCTATGAGGCCGCCACAGCGGATCTGGACGATATCAACATGATCGATCCTTTCCACCTCGAGGCTTACAACAAGACCTGCGTCAATTACAACCGCGACGTTGAGGTCTTCCCTCTTCTCAACGCGATCTTTGAAAAGATCTACGGAACTTCTCCTTACAAATCTCCCACTGACATGGGCGTCAACATGGTCGGCCTGTGCATCAGCAATGACGAGGTCTGTAAGAAGGCCGCCCGCCAGGAGATCATCCGCCGCTACTACGACGCGCTGTGCGAGCACCGCAAGGGGAACGCGGATGAAGAGCCGATCCGCAGGATCGAACTCCTGATGAAGAAATCCGGTATTGATATCTCGGAGAGACCCGTCGTCATGGCGGCCAATCTCAACGCCGACAAGACCGGCGCTCCCGCGGCCGCTATGGAGATGGCCGACGGCACTATTTTGACAGGACGGACCTCTGAACTTCTGGGCGCTTCGTCAGCGCTGCTGCTCAATGCCCTCAAGAAGCTTGCGGGCATTGAGGACAATATCAAGCTGATCAGCCCCCAGATCATCAATCCGATCATGGAAATGAAGATCGACCACCTCGGAAGTGACAATACTTCTCTCCTTCACCTGAACGAGCTGCTGATCGCGCTCGCTATCGCGGGAGTCACAGACCCCTGCGCCAAGGCTGCGATCGACCAGTTAGAGCACCTGAGGGGACTGGAAGTGCACTCCTCCGTGATCCTCTCCCAGATCGATTCGGGCGTCTTCAAAAAGCTCGGCGTGAACCTCACCTGCGAGCCTCACTACGAGAGCAATAAGTTATATCATAAATAATCTGTTTTATGCCTCTTTCCTTTATTTGTGGAAAGAGGCATCGTTTTATGTTACGATTATTTTGAGCAAAAATGTTTGCGTGTAAGTTCAGGTAATATGGGGTGCCTGCAGGGCACGAAGACTTAAGAGTATCAGGAGGTTATACATTCTATGAAACCGTATGCATTCGGCGTCGATATCGGCGGCACAACGATCAAGATGGGATTTTTCGGCACGGACGGGAAATTCCTCGATAAGTGGGAGATCACTACCCGCACAGAGAACAATGGAGAGAAGGTCCTTCCGGATATCGCCCGCTCCATTAAGAAAAAACTCAAGGATAATGAGCTGACCCTTGATGACCTTGAAGGCGTCGGCATCGGAGTCCCCGGACCGGTTCTTTCCGGCGGCATCGTCGATCAGTGTGTCAACCTCGGATGGGGAGTCATTGATGTGAGAAAGGAACTCTCCTCTCTGCTGGACGGCGTCTTTGTTGCAGTCGGAAACGACGCCAATGTAGCTGCTCTCGGCGAGCAGTGGAACGGCGGAGGCAAGGGCTTTGACAATGTCGTAATGGTGACGCTCGGCACAGGTGTCGGCGGCGGTATTATCATTAACGGCAGGATCCTGGCAGGTTCCCACGGAGCAGCAGGTGAGATCGGCCATATGAAAGTCAGGGACAATGAGACTGCGGTCTGCGGATGCGGCAAGAAGGGCTGCCTCGAGCAGTACGGCTCTGCCACGGGCGTAGTCCGTCTGGCACATATCGCCCTGGAAGCCAATCCCGCTGCGGAGACACCTCTGCGCAATCTCGATCCCCTTACGGCCAAGGACGTTTTCGACTATGCCAAGACAGGAGATGAGTTCTCCCTGTCCGTGATCGAAACGGTAGGCAAGATGCTCGGCGAAGCGATCGCGCATATCACCTGCGTCGTAGATCCCGACGTCATCGTTATCGGAGGCGGCGTCTCCAGAGCCGGACAGATCCTTCTTGACGTAGTGGAGAAATACTACAAACCCGCCGCGTTCCATGCGTCCCGCGATACAGATTTCAAGCTCGCTGTTCTCGGAAACGATGCAGGTATGTATGGCGCCGTGAGAATGATCCTGAACAAATAAATCACTTTTTGCCGAACAAATTCTTTTTGGGGGGCGTTGCATTTTTCAAATGCGACGCCCCCTATCTGACTTAACGGTAATCCGGCTTTACTAATGTGAACTCTCCATCCACTTCCGGCTTGACGCCAAATCGGATGGGCTGTAAAAAGCTTGTCAGACTCAGACTCTCCATCCATTAAGAAGTTTTCCCTGTATGGATGGAGGGTACAGCCAGAAGTGCTCAGAATGGCTCCACCAAATAAGGAGTTCTCTCTGTTTTGATGGAGGGTACAGCCAGAAGGGTCCAGACACTCCCCATCCATTAAGAAATTCTCTCTGTATGGATGTGAGGTTCATCTATTCCCTCAAAAACTTCTCCACTTCTTCAAAATACCGCGCCGGATCCTTATCAGCAGCCTGCGCGTGTCCGGCCCCTTCTACAATCATGATCTCTTTCTCGCAGGCAGCCGCGTCGTACAGTTCCCGGCACATGCTGACCGGGATCATCCGGTCTTCTTCCCCGTGTATAAATAAGGTGGGAACACTGCTCGCGGAGACAGCCTTCAGAGGACTGGTTTCTTTCAGGTCGTATCCGGCGCGAAGCCGGATCATCAGCTCTGCCGAATCCACAACCGGAAAGGCGGGCAGATGGAACCAGCTTCCGATCTTCTCCTTAAACATCGAGTAAGCGTCAGTAAAAGCGCAGTCTGAAATGACCGCTTTTATATTATCAGGCACATTTTCCTGCCCGCAGTACAGAAGCGCCGTGGAAGCTCCCATAGACAGGCCGTGCAGAACGATCTCCGCCTGCGGGTCCCTTTGCAGGATCAGGCCGATCCACCCTGCAAGATCCTTACTGTCTGTAGCTCCCAGCCCAATATAGTCGCCCTCGCTCTCTCCCTGACACCGAAAGTCCGGCGCCAGGACACTGTATCCGTTCATCCAATACCAGTACGCGTACCCGTACATCATCTCCTTACTGCCTGTGTAACCATGCAGCAGTACGACCCACCGGTGCGGACCGGCAGATTTCTGCCCTGCCTCCGCCGCGTACCCGGAATCCTGCATGAGCACGCCCCTCAGCCTGTACCCGTCCTCTGACATGATTTCCACTTGTTCAATGCCTTGCTGCCTTCCCCAGACTTTCCCGACCACGGTCATCGCGGTCAGGTTCTGCTTCATCTCGGTCTCCTGCACCTGCTCCGCGTAGCTCTGTTCAGAGATCCTTTGGAAAGCATCAAGTTTTTCCATAAAAGACGGCACCAGCACGGCGCTGACCAGAATATTGACTGCCGCCCAGTACAGGATAAACAGGACCAGCAGGATCGCTGCCAGTATCTTTTTATTAATTTTAGTCATCTTCTCTCTATATCCCTAAAGCGGCCGCTTTTTCTCCATTATGAATTAAAAGATCGTACGGCCGACATCATCGATCAATATCTCCCATTATACAAAAAAAGAGACTGCCGATTCGACAGTCTCTTCCGATTTCACACTATTTTAACATCTATTTGAGTTCTACGATCTCGCCGCCCTTTACTGTGGCCTTTATGTCGGACCCCGTTTTCACCTGCTGCCACAGATCATATTTGATCCTGTACTGCTTGTCTCCCGAGAGGATCCAGTACTTCTCAGTCCGGCCGCTCTCCCGCTCCGTATCCGGCAGACTGAGTTCGGCATAATAGGGTTCCGTATCAGTTCCCGATGTGACTTCATCCCGGTCGTACAGCCATTTCATTATACTGTAGTAATATTTCTTGGCAAATACCGGAATGTCCACATAGACCGGTTCTTCGTAGGTCTCCGTATGGTACTCCGTCCTGTAGCGCGGCACCTGGTGCTCGATCTCCTCGTAGTAGCCGTTCCCCAGGTCTCTGTACTCGATCTCCGTGTCATAACCGTCCAGGACCTGCTCGGAGACTTCCCTCGTCCGGGTCTCATAGTGATCCAGAACGTGATTGTAGGTGTAGACCTCGTCGCGGCTTGTGACATCCCAGGCTCCGTCCGGAAGATTCCAGCTGCTGTCCTTCACCTCCTGGTAGCGCTCGATGGAAATAGACCTCTCCCAGGACTTGGCATCCACATACAGTCCCTTGGTCTTGGGCATCATCAGGTAGATCAACAGTCCGGCCGCGATGATCAGCGCGATAAACAGCGGAAGCCTGCTCCTGCCCGCTCCTGCCTTGGAGATATTGGCGCCTTCAGCTTCACGCCTGGCTTCCTCACGCTTCTCCTCACGCTCTCTGTCCTTCTCCTTGCTCTCGAAGTAGTTGGCTTCACTCTCTGCCCTTGCGGCGCCGCAGGCGGTGCAGAATTTGCTGTCGTCAGGATTAAGCGTGTTGCAGTACGGACACAGCCAGTCCGGATTCTTATTGATCTTGTCCGGATCCTTCACATACTCTTTAGGTCCGGCCATATAAAAGGTAATATCCTTGCCGCGGGGTTTACCGCATTTGGGGCAGATCTTGACCTCTCCGGAGATCCTGTCCGCGCCGCAGTAATCGCAGTCCCAGCAGCCGACCACTATTTTTCCCATATCTATCCTCAATACTGTCATACAGGACCCGCCCGCGGAATACCGCGCTGCGCGTCAAGGCCACTGCTACGTCTACATTTTATCATCATTCCATAAAAGGCGCTATAGTACTCATTAACTACACTATTTTTCTTCCTGAACTTGACTTAACCGTTATAATTTGCTAACCTCGTTCTTGCAGCAATTTTATACTTCTACGTTGAAATTCTTAGGAGAAAGAAATGCGCCTGCATCCGCGGCAAAACAGCGGAGGCCGGGCCGTTTTGCCGAAGGAGCAGCACTCTCAGGTGCCCGCGAAGGCGGGCGGCGACTAAGAATGGATGTAGCTCTGGAGAATCTCGTGATCGAGTACCGAAGGTGCAAGGCTGAGCCGCCGCTGCGGCGCAAGCTGAATCTCTCAGGTCAAAGGACAGGGTGCATGGCCGGCTAACAGCCGCGTTATTTACTTGTGCGCAGTGAGACCGCCGGAGCGATTCCGGCGGTCTTTTTTTCCTCCGGTCCGTAGAATACAGCTGAGCAGAAACTACTTGCAAAAACGGAGGAAATAAAGAAATGTTATTGCAGCTTGTGCAGACTATCAACGCTTATCTTTCAGATTATGTGCTGGTCATTTTATTGATCGTGGTCGGTCTCTGGTACACAGTCAAAACAAGATTTGTCCAAATATGCTTTTTCCCGGAAGGAATAAAAAGTGTGTTTGGAAACATCTCGCTCAACGGCAAAAAGCATGAGAGCGGAATGAGTTCGTTCCAGGCTCTGGCCACCGCCATCGCGGCCCAGGTCGGGACCGGCAATATCGTCGGCGCTTCCGGCGCTATTTTGACCGGCGGTCCGGGCGCGATCTTCTGGATGTGGGTCATTGCGTTCTTCGGAATGGCGACTATATATGCGGAAGCCGTCCTCGCGCAAAAGACAAGGATCAAACACAAAGACGGCAGCATCCTGGGCGGACCTGTTTACTACATCACCACAGCATTTAAAGGATCTTTCGGCAGGTTCCTCGCCGGTTTCTTCGCCGTCGCGATCATCCTCGCTTTGGGATTCTTCGGCTGTATGGTGCAGTCCAACTCCATCGGTTCCACCTTCCAGACGGCCTTCGGCGTTCCGTCCTGGATCGTCGGCATCGTCCTGGTCGTGATCTGCGCGGTCATCTTCATCGGCGGAATGAACCGCCTGGCTTCCGTAACAGAGAAGATCGTCCCGGTCATGGCAGTCATCTTCATCATCGGCGGTATCGTAGTTCTCATCGCCCGCATCACTTACATTCCGGCGACCTTCGCTATGATCTTCAGGTATGCCTTCACGCCCCAGGCTATCATCGGCGGAAGCTTTGGCATGGCTTTGAAGACAGCCGTTTCCCAGGGGGCCAAACGCGGGCTCTTCTCCAACGAAGCCGGCATGGGTTCCACTCCGCACGCTCACGCGCAGGCCAATGTGAAAAGCCCTCACGAGCAGGGCGTCGTCGCTATGGTCGGCGTCTTCATCGATACTTTTATTGTCCTGACGCTGAACGCGCTGGTCATCATCTCCACGCTATACACAGCCGACGGCGTACTTGCTAACGGTTACTCCCAGAGCAGCGTCAACGCGGCGGGCGAAGCGATCGTAAAATCCAACCTGGCGCAGACCGCCTTCAGTACGGTATTCGGCCAGGGCTTCGGAAGCGCCTTCGTCGCGATCTGCCTGTTCTTCTTTGCCTTCTCCACTGTCCTTAGCTGGAACATGTTCGGCAAGATCAACGTCATCTACCTCTTCGGACAGAAGGCTGTCCGCGTCTATGAAGTCATCGCGCTGGTATTCATCTTCCTCGGAACGCTCGCCTCCAACGACCTTGTATGGGAGCTCTCCGACATGTTCAACCAGCTGATGGTCATTCCCAACGCCATCGCGCTCCTCGCTCTTACCGGCATGGTCGTCGCGAGCATAAAGGAAAAATAAGGCTCTGAATCAGCAGCCGCGGCAGAGACACTCCTTCACAGGGGTGTCTCTTTTTGTGTTTAAATGCTAAATTTCATCAATTTTTAGAGAAATTTAATGATTTTATCCTTTTTCTATGGAAAAAAAAAAGATTCTCTGTTATCATACGTCCGTAAAAATCACATTAATGCGGGACCCGATCGTCCCAAATAGAAAGGGGAAAAACTCTATGGAACAGTTTTTCAAACTGAAGGAGCACGGCACTGATGTCAAAACAGAGCTGGCAGCAGGTCTTACTACCTTCATGACAATGGCTTACATCCTGGCTGTAAATCCCAGCATCCTGAGCGCATCCGGCATGGACGCAGGTGCGATCTTTACAGCGACGGCACTGGCTTCTGCAATTGCCTCTTTCCTGATGGCATTTCTTGCAAACCTTCCGTTCGTGCTCTCCGCAGGTATGGGTCTTAACGCTTACTTCGCTTACACCGTAGTCCTGGGAATGGGTTATTCCTGGCAGATGGCTCTGACAGCTGTCTTCGTGGAAGGTCTGATCTTCGTCGTCCTCTCCCTTACCAACGTCAGAGAAGCGATCTTCAACGCGATCCCTGCAACCCTCAAGATCGCCGTATCCGTCGGTATCGGCCTCTTCATCACATTCATCGGTTTGCAGAACGCGCACATCGTCGTGGACAGCGCTACGCTGGTTTCCGTATTTTCCTTTAAGGGATCTATCGCGAACGGCACTTTCAATTCCGAAGGCATCACTGTTCTTCTGGCTATCCTCGGCATCCTGATCACTGCGATCCTGATGCTGCGCAACGTCAAGGGCGCGATCCTGCTCGGCATCATCGCCACATGGGTACTCGGCATCATCTGCCAGCTCATCGGCCTCTATGTTCCGAATCCCGAAGCAGGCTTCTACAGCGTTATTCCTTCCGGAATCATCTCCATGCCCGCTTCCGTTGCTCCCACACTCTTCAAACTGGACTTCTCCAGCATCCTGAGCGTGGACTTCATCGTTGTTATGTTCGCGTTCCTGTTCGTCGACATGTTCGATACACTTGGAACCCTGATCGGCTGCGCATCCAAGGCTAACCTCCTCGACGAAGAGGGCAAGCTTCCCGGCATCAAGGGCGCTCTCCTTTCCGACGCTGTCGGAACAATGTGCGGTGCCTGCCTCGGAACTTCCACCATCACTACTTTCGTTGAGTCCGCATCCGGTATCGCAGAAGGCGGACGCACCGGTCTGACCGCGATCGCATCCGGCGCGCTCTTCCTGCTGGCTCTGTTCTTCTCTCCTCTGTTTCTGACGATTCCTTCCTTCGCCACTGCTCCCGCACTGGTAATGGTCGGTTTCCTCATGATGCAGCAGGTCAGCAAGATCGAGTGGGATAACATCCTGGAAGCAATCCCCGCTTTCATCTGCATCTTCGCGATGGCGTTCATGTACTCCATCTCCGAGGGTATCTGCTTCGGCATCATCTCCTACACTGTTCTCAATGTAGCATCCGGCAAGGCTAAGCAGGTCACTCCTCTGATGTATGTTCTGACGGTTGTATTTATTCTCAAGTACATCCTGATCTGATCAAAACACAGACAACAAAAAAGAAGGCACCAACTGCGGTGCCTTCTTTTTTATTTGCAATTATAACCTTATCTTCAGAACTCCACTGTCTCCGGCGCAGCGGTGAAGGAACTGAACGTCGCCTTGGCGTCCTTGAAATAGAGGACCTCCGTATTGTTGTCTTCGGGATCATACATGGCGCGAAGCTCAGGATAAGCCTCCAGCATTGATTTCTTGGGCTCTACGCGGTTGTCATCGACAAGCTCGCCTGCAACGCGGAGCCATACGCCGTCTTTGAAAGCGCAGATCTCAGCTTTGGGATTAGCCGCCAGCTGTTTGGCCACGCCCTTTCCTCTGCCGGTCTGGATATAGAGTTTTCCCTCGAAAATGTGGATCGTTCCAAAGGGACGTACCCGGGGCTGGTCACCGTCCACTGTCGCCAGGTAGTAGGTCCCGGCCTCTTTGAGAAAAGTACAAACTCTTTCCATTGCTGTCATCGTAATTACCTCCTTTAAATTTAAACTATATTTTCACCGGAATGGAATCACCATACCGGGAACATATCACTCTTTCTCCGGCAGCTCATTGAGCAGCGTAAACCCGAGGATCATCGCGCCTCCGATCACCTGCAGCGCGCTCATCGGCTCGCGCAGGACACTGACCGAAAGGATCACCGCCACCAGCGGGTCTATATAGCTCAGTACAGCCGCTTCCTGCCCGGGCACATGCTGCAGGGAGGAGAAATACATACAGTACGCAACTCCTGTGTGGACCAGGCCCACGATCAGCAGAAGTCCTAAGCCCTGCCCGTTCACTTCTCCCAGATGCATTCCTCCGGTCAGCATCACATACGGAAACAGGGTCACAGCCGCCGCCACAAACTGCAGAAATGTCCTCTGGATCCCTCCCACATTTTTAATGAATTTGTTGAGCAGGACAACTGTCGCATACAGCACTGCCGCGCCGAGGCCGAACAGAATGCCGATATGATCTGTTCCCCTTCCGCTCATTCCTCCTCCGCTTATCGTGATCAGAAGAATGCCCAGCGTCGACATGACAAAACACACAAGCTTCCTCTTTGTCATCTCCTCCCGGAAAAGGATCGTGCTCACCAGCGTGATTATGACCGGTGCTGCGTAGTAACTGAGTGTCGCAACAGATACCGTCGTATATTTATAAGCTTCAAAAAGAAGGATCCAGTTGAATCCCATCGCTATACCGGAAATGATCAACAGGATCAACTCCCTGCGCATGCCTGAAAGCTCCAGCTTCTGCTTTGTGACCAGCAGATAGGATCCGATCGCCAATATAGCCAGCATAGCCCTGCATAGAGCGATCTCCGCCGAAGGAAGCGGTATATTGCGGACAAAGAGTCCGATCGTTCCAAAGATCGCCATTGATAAGGCGATAAACAGTCTTGAGCGGTTCACTGCCGCCCTGTCGTTTTCTTTACCTTGCATGTTCCTGATCAATCACTACCGTCTCTATTTTGAATTCTTTAATTGGATATCCAGCTCATCAAACACTTCTTTGACCCAGTTGTAGGTGTCCAGGATCGACTCCTCCTCTTCGAGTGTGAAGGTTCTGGAATCGCTGTTGTACTCCTCGACATACTTTTTAAGCTCTTCGCTGTCGGCGACCTCATGCCCGTTGATCGTCACCACATCCTTTTTGATCGTGACGATGATATTGTCGGGGATCTCGCTCACGGCTTCTTCTTTCTGGTCCTGCTCTGTCTGCGCAGCAGCTTCCTTCGCCTCGCCCTGACTCTCGCTCTGTTCCTGCTGCACCGAGTCTCCGTTTCCCGGCAGCATGCCCTGACCGGGCCCCAGGCCAAAATATCCACCGCCTCCCAGCAGCAGCAAAAGCGCTATAATCCCCGCTGTGGCAGCAGTCCTTCCGCCTCCGCCATTATTTCTCTCTTCCGCCATACCTTTACTCCTCCACGATCTGATAGAAAACTTCTTTTCTGAGCTGCTTCTGTGTTTTCAGAGCGTCCTGAATCGGCACAAACTCCTCTTTTCTGTAAATCGACTTTGTGTCGCAGTGGAAGACAATGAACACCGGATGATCCGGATAGTCATCCACAATGTCGTTGATGATCTCTGTCACATGCCTTTTCGTGTAGTCCGTCCTGTCCGATCCGAGCCGGAAAGACTCGACTTCCTGATCACTCCCCTTGTAAACCCTGAGAACGTGATTTCCGTCCTCCACTTCGTTGATGAAGGTGACGATCACCGCGTCCGACTCGTATCTCTTGCCGCTGTCCTCGATCTTGTTCTTCCGGCTGACTTCGCTCTTCAGGATCGTGTTCTGCTCCTCCAAATCCGTCACCTGCTCTTCAAGTCCCGAGATCTTGCTCCGGGACTCCTCGGCGCTCTCCTGCATGTCTTTCTGCGTCTGGGTTCCGGCCAGCATTACGATAAAGAGGATCACGAACAGGACATCCAGCAGCGGAGTCAGATTAATGTCATCACTCCCCCGGCTGCGCCGGCCTCTGTTTCTCATTGATCCCCACCTCCCAGCGGAATCTCTCTGGCAACATTGTAGCTCTCCCGGAAACGATCGACGCCGTCGTCAATATAGTTCAGGTATCTGGAACAGAACAGAATATCCACGAACTTGAAGATGACCGCAAAGAGGATGCCCAGCACCGTCGAGGAGAGCGCGAACGAAACGCCCTCAAAGAGGTTCTGCGCGTTGGACCAGTCAGCATTCCCGTTCATCGCGACGAACAGTCCCGTGACCGTTCCCAATATGCCCAGCAGCGGAAAGATCTGGATGATCAGGGACACGGAGGAAAACAGCATCGAGTCGTTCTGGTAGTCGTCGCAGAACTTGTCGAATTCCTTCCAGTCCTTCTTCACCTTTATCGTATATTCCGTTTCCACGATCCCTGCTTTTTTGCTCCTGAGCACCTGTTTGCCGGGCGTCTCGCCGTTGAGAGTGTCAATCCTCTTTTTGAGGACGATCATCCTGTTATAGGCCATGATCATGAGCACCGCTTCAACGACGGCCAGGATCACTATCCCTGCATTCAATGTTTTGGATAAAAACCAGGAAATTGCCAGTATCACACCATTCATTTTCCGCACCTTTTTCAAAGTCAGACACTATTGCCATACACTGTTATTATACCTTTTTTTCTTTATAATATGTACCCGTTTCCTTCCCCGGACTGCCTTCGGAACGTGTCTGTTTGGAGCAAAATAGTCAGATTATTATCTTTTTTACAAGCAATTTGTTTATTGATAATTGAATAAATGTCCGTTTTTCAATATACTTTTAATGATAAAACGTTTTCATAGCAGGAGGTGCTGTATGGGAAAATTTGTAATCAAGAACGCGAAGAATGGACTTAAATTCGACCTCAAAGCTTCAAACGGACAGGTGATCGCTTCCTCTCAGGTCTACAAACACAAAAAGACCTGTCTGAACGGCACAGCCAGCGTAATGAAAAATGCGCCGGAAGCTGCACTCGAAGATCAGACCGTTGAAGGCTATGTCAAGCAGAAATGCCCTAAATTCGAGGTCTATATGGACAAGAAGGGCGAATACCGCTTCCGCCTCAAAGCCACCAACGGGCAGATCATTGCGATCAGCGAAGGCTATGTGAAGATGGCCAGCTGCATGAACGGCATCGACAGTGTGCGCAAGAACGCGATCGACGCTCCTGTTGAAGAAGAGGAAGAGGAATAAACAGGTATAATAAAAGCGCCGGTCCCCCAAAGGGTCGGCGCTTTTTCATATCTCATTAATTTCAGCAGTTTCCAGTATATACGTATTTGAGCTTTTCGCGGGCCGCTTCGGCCAGACGGTAGATCTTCTTTACAGATGTCGCCTCGCGGTCCGTCATGTGAAAGCGCGGGAAGAATCTTGAGATGTGAAGCGGGATCTCATTTCCGGGTACGATCCCTTCAAGAGAAGAGATCCATTCGCACATCTTATGCATCTCCTCCTCGGAATCATTCTCTCCGGGAATGATCAGCGTAGTCAGCTCCACATGGCAGGACTGAACAGCGCGGGTTATAAAGCGCATTACCATTTCCCTGTCTCCGCCGAGCACTTCCCTGTAATACCTGTCCGTAAACCCCTTCAGATCGATATTCATCGCGTCCATGCAGGGGAGGATCTCCTCCAGAACGGAGACCTCCGCTGTGCCGTTGCTGACCAGCACATTGACCATGCCCCTCTCATGCACTATTTTGGCTGTATCCCTCACAAATTCATATCCGACCAGCGGCTCATTGTAAGTGAAGGCAACTCCGACATTGCCCTTTCTCTTGTAATACTGCGCCGTCTCAGCGATCTGTTCCGGCGTCACCAGCTCCGCCCGGTCTGCGTAACGCATAGCTTCCTGTGACCAGGAGATCTCGTAATTCTGACAGAAAGGACAGCGCAGATTGCAGCCGTAGCTGCCCGCCGACAGAATGAGGCTTCCCGGTCTGAAACGCCGCAGCGGCTTCTTCTCTATGGGATCGAGAGCAAGGGAAGTGATCCTTCCGTAGTTAGCCGCCCGCACAGTTCCGCCGGCGCAGATCCGGGCGCCGCAGAAGCCGATCTGTCCTTCTGAAAGCTCACAGTGTCTGAAACAGACTCCACATACCGCCATAACAGCACCTCCGCCTATTATGCATCCGTAAACCCGCTCAGTGATGCCTCACGACTTCAAAACGCTGCAGTTCGACTTTCTTGTCCCAGTCTGCGATCCCGGCTTTACTCTTAGCAATGGAAATCTGCTCTTCCACCGTATCTACGCCGTCGAGATCCGGCAGGAGAAGTCCTCTCTTCCTGCCTTTGGTGACAATGACTCCATAGCGCTTGACGTCCAGTTCATCCGGCGAGCTGACAGGTTCGGGATCCCCCAGCACATCGACGCTGATCTCCAGCCATTTCAGTTCCGCCGGCCTGATCGGATCGAAGCGCGGATCCCTTGTGGAGGCGCTGACCGCATTATCTATGATCTCCTGCGCCAGACAGCCCCTGACAGGCGAGATCGTGCCTATACATCCCCGGAGTTTGCCGTGCTCATGGATGGACACAAAAGCCCCTGCGCGCCGCGAAACAAGCTCAGCAGGCAGATCCTGCGGCATTTCCATCTTCCTGTGCTTAAGGATGTAGTGCTCCACGGACGCTCTGGCCAGCCGCACATAGGGATCCTCTTTTGCTCTCTCCGCAGAGAGTTTATCCTCAGCTTTTTTCAGGTACTCATCCAGAAAGTGCCTGCTGCCGTCGGGATCTCCCGGATAGAAAGTGCAGATCCCGTAGCCGACCCCGGTCACATCTTCGTGGGATAACTGTTCCGCTTTTACAGACAGTCCGTCGAGAGTTCCCGCCATGATGACAAAAGAGCGATGCCCGCACTCTGCCGCCCTGTCGCAGAAGGTCTCGTCGAAATCAAACAGTTCCCCGAAAGCCGCCCTTCCGCAGACATCCATGATCCTCTCGTCGTACTGCGGACCCTCCGGTGCATATCCATAGGGACCGTAATCCTGAAGTTTGTGGGACAGATCCCCGCTGGCCACAAATACCGCTCTTCTTCCAAGGCTCCCCACTGCATCCCGGATCATCTGCCCCAATCTGTAGTGCTCAGTCAGGGGAAGACCTGAGAGGCCGATCCTCACTATTTTGCCGCCCGAATATTTGCGGCGGATGAAGTAAAGAGGAACCATAGTCCCGTGGTCAAGCCGCCTTTCGCGCTCTCCCATGATGCCTGCGGGAAATCCTTTCTCCCGGGCAAGCTGGTCGATGGCGGCGACCAGTTCCGTATCGTACTCCTCCTGAAAACTCACCTGCGAAGCCCGGAACTGTCCGAAATCCCCCCGGGCGCTCCTGCCGGGAGAGATGTGGAAATAGTCCGCGTACATAACGGAATGCGGACTTGTGATGATGATCGTATCCGGCGAAAGCGCCGCGATCTCCTCCGCGACGCGCTCATAGGCAGCGGTCGTCTTCCTGATCTGTGCCTCACTTCCGCGCCCTACAGCAGGTACGATCATGGGCGGATGCGGCACCATAAACGCTGCGAGAATAGACATATGATCCCTCCTAATTCCTTAACTTCATGATCTGGTACAATATACAATCCAAAGCAAACACAGCTCCAAGGGTAAGGCACACCGCATTTACAAACGCGGGATCAAACAGTTTTATGAACCTGGCCAGCATCGGAATGACGGCATAGATCAGGACCAGTCCGGCAAGGCCGAAGACAAAGACCGACCGAAAACAGACATACCCTCCTATATTTCCAAAATTCCATATCTCTGTGTTGTAATCCCACAGTCTTGTTCCGAACACATTGTACAGAACCCATCCTGTAACGTACTCCAGGACGCCTGACACGATCACACTGAGCAGGAAGACACGAAGCGGGCTCTCTTTGAACCGATATACCAGGATCGCGTATGCCAGGCCTCCGAATGCGTAGATCGGCACCCACGGACCATAACTGGATCCCCTCTTGACAAAATATCCCAGATCGATCCTGTAAAACAACAATTCATATATAAATCCGCTGATGCCGCTGATCACCATCACTAAGATCAGCAGGTCCATCAGCTGCATATCATTCAGGCTGTAATCACTTTTAAGAAATTCCATTCCGTTCTGCCTCCTTTCTTACAACCATTATATATAAAAAAAGAGACGGTGGAAATTCCCCGTCTCATTTTCTCTCTTTTGCCAGTTCTT
Organism: Lachnospiraceae bacterium UBA6998; assembly: GCA_002448395.1. Lineage (GTDB taxonomy): Bacteria > Bacillota > Clostridia > Lachnospirales > Lachnospiraceae > CAG-791. The sequence goes on from DJXS01000112.1 coordinate 50,351, forward strand.
CCAAAATTTCCGCTTCCTCTTCGGTCATCTCCCTTCCGTCGAGGAGATCCGGCCTCATCAAAAGCGTCTTTCTAAGAGACTCCCTGAGCCTCCATTTGCGGATCTTTTCATGATGCCCTGACAGCAGGACCTCGGGCACCGATTCGCCCTCGTAAACCGCCGGCTGCGTGTACTGCGGATACTCCAGAAGTCCGTTTTCAAAGGATTCCTCGCTGGTGCTGCCGTCCCGGATCGCGCCGGGCAGGAGCCTTATCACCGCGTCCGACACTGCCATTGCGGCGATCTCTCCGCCTGTCAAAACATAGTCCCCGATGGAGATCTGCTCGTCCACGCGGCTGTATATGCGCTCGTCCATGCCCTCATAATGGCCGCAGATCAGGATCAGATGATCAAGCTGCGCATAACTGCGCGCCGTCTTCTGATCAAACTTTCGTCCGGCCGGCGTCATCGCAGCTGAAACTGCATTTCCGCCCTGAGGAATGCCCTCTCCTGTGCCCTGTGCATATCTGAGCGCGTCCAGCACCGGCTGACAACGCATCACCATACCGGCTCCGCCGCCAAAAGGTGAATCGTCAATGTGCCGGTAGCTCCCCGGAGCGAAATCTTTAATATCGATGATCTCAATCTGCAGGCTTTCTTTGCGGATCGCCCGCTGCAGAACAGGTCCCTGCAGGAAGCTGTCGAACAACTGCGGAAACATCGTAAGAATCGAGATCTTCATTTGCGTTTTCCGCCCTCTGACATCTCGCTGAGCACTTCCATGGCTGCAGCTTTTTCCTTCGACTCTTTTTCGTCCGGATCTTCTGTCCCGAGCTCAGCATCCATCTCCGCTCTTCTCATCTCCAGAAGCGGCAGGATCCCCTCTTCATATGTGAAGTCGATGATCGCGGCCAGCGGTATGGCGAGCAGGATTCCCACTACGCCGAAAATATTGCCGAAGAGAACGATTGAGCACAGGATCAGCAGTCCCGAGACCCCGAGAGAATCCCCGAACAGCTTGGGCTTGATCACATACCCGTCAAGAGTCTGCAGAATCGCTGTAAATGCAAGGAACATGAGCGCATGCCACGGATTGACCAGCAGCAGGATAAATCCGCCGATCACCGCTCCGATGACCGGTCCGAAACTCGGGATCAGGTTTGTGACACCGCAGACGACAGAAACCAGACCTACATACTGCATTCCGCAGATCGCCATGAAGACCGCGTTTGCGCCGCCCACTATGACGCCGTCAAGAAGTGAAAACACGATATAGCGAACCAGAATATTGTTGCATCGCGACATGAAATTCAGCACGATATCATACCACTTCTGCGAAAGGAGCGATCTCATCAGGCGTCTGCTCCCGGTTTTGATCGAATCTTTGGCAAGAAGAAGATAGATGGACAAAATCGACGCGATCAGCAGACTAAAGATCGTCCTTCCGATATTCGCTGAAGTACTGAGGATTCGCCTCAATGAAGTGCTCAGAAACTGGGAAGCTGTTCTGAGCAGATCCTCCGGAGATCCCATCATACTCTCCAGCTGCGAACCGATATCGAATGCCCCTATGTTCAGGCTCTGGATCAGCAGATTCAGCCTGGCGATATAGTTGTCCATGTTGCTGACCAGCAGCAAAATGCTCTCGATCAGCTGAGGGACCAGCATAAACAGAAGCGCAGACAGGAACAGGAGCACCAGGATCATTCCCAGAAATACGGAGAGCGTCCATTTCAGGTTCTCGCTCCGCAGTTTCTTAAAGACATTCTTTTGAAGCCAGGTCGCCAGCGGATTGACCAGATACGCGATCACGCCCCCGTAAAAAATGGGCATGAAGTATCCGCCGACATTCCTGAGAAAGTCGTTTATCACCCCAAGATTGGTCAGGGCCACATAGCTCACAACGCCGATCACGATCGCAACGGCATTGTTATACCATTTTTTATTTCTGAACTTGTCCTTTTTCATCGCCTAACCGTATCTTTGTCAAAATACTGTGCTGCCAGTCAGTCCGTCAGATTCCGCGCCGGGAATCAGTTGTTCGTATAGTTGTCGAAGTATCCCTGCACCAGAACAACAGGAGTTCCCTTGTCGCCGGAACCGCTCGTCAGATCGCAAAGAGATCCGATCAGGTCTGTCAGCTGGCGGGGAGTTGTTCCCTGGGAAGCCATGCTGCCCTTGAGATCAGCGTCTTTCTTGCGGATGCTGTCAGAGATCGCTGCCTTAAGTTCCTCTCCGGACAGGTGCTTGTAATCATTGTCCGCAAGGTATTTGAGCTTAAGCTCGTTGGGCGTTCCGATCAGTCCGTCTGTGAAGAAAGGAGAAACTACCGGATCGGCCAGCTCCCAAATCTTACCCTGGGGATCCTTGAACGCGCCGTCGCCGTATACCATGACTTCCACATGCTTGCCGGTCGCTTTAAGGACTCTCTCCTGGATATCAAGTACGAGCCCTCTTGCCTGTCTGGGGAAGAGTTTCACCTTGTCCTCTGTGGACTTATTGGAACCCAGAAGGCCGTACAGTTCGTTGCATCCGCTTCCGTTAACAGGTGCGTTCATGATCTCGTCGAGGCTGCATACCGCCTTGGCGCCGTTCGCCAGAAGGATCCTCTTGGTGCGCTTTCTGGTGTGAATATCGCAGTTGAGAATATGATCCGCATACTCCAGGATCGCCTTGGGCTGGTTGGCGAAGATGATCTCGCACTCCGCGCCGCACTCACGGATAAGGTTTCCGTAGTACTCTACATAATCGACGCCGGTGAATTCATGCTTGTTGACGCCGAAGAGCTCTCTGTATTTTGCCAAAGTCAGAACGTCGCTGTAAGGGTTAACGCCCGCCTCATCGATCTTGTCGAGGCTCACCAGCTCATTTCCCACTTCATCAGAAGGATAGCTGAGCATCAGAACAACTTTCTTCGCGCCCATTGCGATTCCGCGCAGGCAGATCGCGAATCTGTTGCGGGAAAGGATCGGGAAGATAACGCCGATCGTGCCGCCGCCGAGTTTCTTCTTAACATCCTCCGCAATATCTTCAACAGTGCAGTAATTGCCCTGTGCCCTTGCGACAATAGACTCCGTGACTGCGATGACATCGCGGTCCCTGAGCTCAAATCCTTCGCTCTCCGCCGCCTGCAGCACGCTCTCTGTCACGATCACGCCCAGGTCGTCCCCGGTCCTGATGATCGGGCAGCGAATGCCTCTGGATACTGTGCCTACTCTGCGTTCTGATTTACTCATGTGCTCGATTCTCCTTTATCTAAACCAATTTGCAGGATCGCTACTCCCCAAAATCCCATTAAATTATAAGGTCTTCACTTTCATTCTGCAATGGGCAAAAGCGGGGATGAAGCGTCACTCCTCCGCAAAATCGGTATCCATAGCGACATGAAGCGTATAATCAGGAAATTCTTTCTGCACATCAGCGACAGCTTCTTTGTAAACAGCTCTGCGGTCTTTTGCCGCAAGGCTGACCACAATATCAAAGCGCATTGCTTTTTCTTCCTTGACCAAATAGAAGCCGTGGATCTGCTTCACATCCGGATGAGCAAAGACGATCTCCCTGACACGGCGCTTCATTTCGATCACTTCTGCATCCCTTGTGTTGACCGAATAGACGCCTATAGCTGTCAGCGCGACACGGTGCTTCTTGTAAACCGCCATCTGGATCTTGCGGATCAGCAGGTCCAGCTGATCTGCGGTATATGTGTCAGGAACTTCAATGTGAATAGAGCCGTTCCAGGCGTCCGGGCCGTAGTTGTTGAGCACCAGGTCGTAGGCTCCCTGCACGTCAGGGAAGCTCGTGACGGTGCGCTTGATCTCTCTGGCAAGTTCCGGGTCATTCTGCTCTCCCAGGATCTTCGAGATCGTATCCTGAAGCATTTCGATACCGGACTTGATGATCACGACAGAGATGATCGCGCCGAGCCACGCTTCCAGTGATATGTGGAAGATCATGAAAACACCTGCGGCGACCAGCGTGGACGCGGAAATAATCGAGTCAAGCGTAGCATCTTCACCTGAATTGATCAGAGAATCCGAGTTTACCTTTTCGCCAACACTCTTGACATAGCGGCCGAGAAGCACCTTTACTACTACGGCGACTGCAACGATGATCAGAGAAATTGTATTATACTCCGGTGTCTCCGGGTGAAGGATCTGCTTGACAGATTCCACAAAAGAAGTGATACCAGCGTAAAGAACGATTACAGAAATGATCATTGCGCTGAGATATTCAATGCGGCCATAACCGAAGGGATGCTTCTTGTCCGGCTCTTTCCCTGCAAGCTTTGTACCGACGATTGTGATCAGAGAGCTTCCTGCGTCAGAGATGTTGTTCACTGCGTCAAGCACTATAGCGATGGAATGCGTCATGATTCCGATCACAGCTTTGAAAGCAGCCAGAAAAACATTGGCGATGATTCCGATGATGCTGGTTCTGATAATGGTCTTCTCGCGGGATGAATCGCTGTTGTTTGTCTTCTCCATTTCGTAAATGCCGCTCATATATCCACCTCTCTTATTTATATTTTGCGCAATTGAATTGTATCATTCGCCATAATATTTGTAAAGTACTTCAAATGAAAATATTTTTCAAAAAAGACTTGCAATTCCCCCCGCAACCATATATAATAGCATTTGCCTGTTGAAAAACAGGTACTTCGAAAGAAGATCGGGGTGTAGCGCAGCTGGCTAGCGCACTTCGTTAGGGACGAAGGGGTCGTGGGTTCGAATCCCGTCACTCCGATGAAAGAGAAAGCTCGTAAACGAAATGTTTACGAGCTTTTTTCTTTGAGCCGTGAAGGCAAAAATCAGGACTACTGTCTGAATCACCACAGACTCATTTTAGATCGTCGTGACGCTGTCGTGATATTCGATCTCTTCCTTCCCTGTGATCCGCACATTCCTTACAGTGAGATTTTCGACTGCGGTCTGATCGCACTGCGCGTTCACAGCCGTTATATCCAGATCCTCAAGAGTTATATTCGACAGATGGTAGTGTTCTTCGTCCGTCTTCACATTGAAATATGTGTCGCACTCAAACCGGCAGTTTCTGATCGTCAGGTCATCTCCCCTCGATATCGGCATATCCGTCCGTCCCTTATTGTCATAAAACTGCGTCCAGGGGTTGATATTGATGAAATTCGCGGTCTTCCCCTCGATGTTCTCCGCCAGAATGTGTTCGTAGCACTGCGGAGTATCGGGACGGAACTTCAGCCATAGAAAATTATAGCCTGTAGATACTTTTATATTCCGCATGATGATATTGCTGCTGTGCACGCTCTCTGAGCCGAAAGTCAGACAGCCGTGGCAGAATCCGTATTCACAGTCCTCGATGATGATCCTCTCGTTGGGCCCGTTTTCCGGCGCAGTGTCCGCCCATGGTCCCTTTCCTCCCTTCAGGGCTACCGCGTCGTCGTTGACCGCCATGAAGCAGTCCCTGACCAGAACATCGCTGCACGCGTCGATATCGATCGCGTCTGTGCTGGGCGCGCCCACCGGCTCGTGAGGTGAGAGCATCCTGCAGCCGATATACTTCACGTGGCTGCACTTGTAGATATGCGTTGTCCAGAAAGCGGAATTGCGGAAAGTCACTCCCTCAAATCTCACATTCCTGCAGTTCGCCGCAAAGACAAGGCGCGGCCTCTGCTCGTCCTTATTGGTACAGGCGGGATTCCATGACCTGCGCAGCCAGAAAGCCTTCCAGAAGCGCAGACCGTTTCCGTCGATGGTGCCTTCTCCCGTGATCGAGAACCCGTCCAGGCCTGCCGCGTTGATCAGCGCGGGATAATAGAGACAGCTCTCCCCCTCGATCCTGGTCTCACACAGCGGGTAATCCAGGATATCGTCGCTGCCCATAAGAACAGCTCCCCGTTCGATCCGAAGATGTGTGCCCTGCTTACAATACAGCGCTCCCGTCAGAAAAGTCCCGCCGGATACGACAATAGTTCCGCCGCCCTCATCGCTCGCCCGGTCGATCAGCGCCTGCAGTTTCTGAGTCTGCAGAGTTCCGTCATCCCTGATCCCGTGCTCTGTGACCCTGTATTCTCTGCCTGTCGCGCACACCGGGACCGTTTGATCGTAAAACCACGGATCGATCGGCGTGCCGTCCGGAAAACAATTGCTCTTCTCTCCCATCTTCTCCCCCTTTTCTGAGCTGTTACCAATACCCCAATTCTTTTCCTTTTTCATATACCCCATGCGCAAGGGCGGTATATCCCGCCTCATTGAGGTGCGTGTTGTCGATCCACGGGTTCCGCAGCTGCAGGGAAATACATCCGCTTTTCGCCCTCATGTAATCAGTCTCTGTCCTCCTGAGCCCATTTATCTGAAGTCCGTGCTCGATCAGGTATTTCCTTCCATTAAAGAGGTGCTCTCCGAACTCCTTCTCAAACTCCTCCTCGTACCAGGTATTTTCCAGTCCCACCGGTTCCGTCGTATACCCCCAGATCTGTTCGAAGTCATTCGGGTCGTCCGTGGAACTTATGATGATATAGCGGTCCGTACCGGCTTTCGAGATCAGTTTGCGATACTGGCGGATCAGCTGTCCCAGATTAATCCAGCCGCCGTTGTCTCCCATCTGGATCACGAGGATATCCTCCTCCTGGCTGCCATAGGCGGCACTCCGTTTCAGGATATCCACGCTGTCCTCCCCTCCGACGCCCAGATTTCTGACAGGGATACCCGTCAGTTCCTCCAGCACATCCGGATAGGTCAGTCCGTCGCTCCCATAGCCCTCAGTAATGGAATCTCCCCAGCAGTTGATCTCCTCTGTGTTCATATTGTTCTCCTCAAGATAGGCGGGATGCTCCGTCGCGTATTCGTACGAATATTCATTTGTATATCCTATCTCACTCGAGCTGTCATACCCGGCCTCTTCGGATTCGTATACCTGATTCGGCGGTTTCTCTCCGCCTGCCGCGGAGCCTGCTCCGCAGGAGTTCAGTACAAGCGCTGCCGCTGCAAGAGTCAGCACGATCAAACCTTTCCTCATAATCTGCCCCAGTCAAATAATCACACCGCGTCTATGTCACGACTTTACGGTGTATAGATCATCGAAACAATACAGCAGCAAAAAAAACTGCCGCTTATACTATAATAAGCGACAGTTTCCATTATTTCTAACATTATTTCAATTATGCGATCGCTTTCTTAGCAACCTCAGTGAGTGCTGCGAAGCCTGCTGCATCGTTGACTGCGAGCTCAGCGAGCATCTTACGGTTGATGTCAACGCCAGCGACCTTGAGGCCGTGCATCATCTGGCTGTAGCTGATGCCGTTCATTCTGGCTGCAGCGTTGATACGAACGATCCAAAGGGATCTCATCTCTCTCTTCTTCTGCTTTCTGCCTGCGAATGCAGATGTAAGAGCACGCATAACGGACTGCTTGGCAATTCTATACTGCTTGGACCTGGCTCCTCTGTAGCCCTTGGCAAGCTTTAATACTCTGTTGTGTTTCTTTCTCGCATTAAGAGCGCCTTTAATTCTGGCCATTTTATCTATCCTCCATTATATGTAAGGCACAATTACAATTGTGCGTTTCTTCGTAATTCGAATCCGTTCTTCATGCACCTGTCTAATTACAGATAAGGCATGATCTTCTTCATTGTCTTGATGTTGGTAGCGTCCGCCAGAATAGGCTTTCTGAGGTTTCTCTTCCTCTTTGTGGACTTCTTGGTCAGGATGTGGCGCTTATTGGCTTTAAATCTCATAAGTTTGCCGGAGCCTGTCAGTTTGAAGCGCTTTGCAGCAGCTCTCTTAGTTTTCATCTTGGGCATTCTATTTACCTCCTTTGCCAAACGTGGATCATCGTCCACATCCGGATCACGCTTTTGGCATGTCCGGAAAATGTCTGCGGCGTTACGGACACAGACTTCTGAGTGAAAGTCCAAAGTCTTTCACTGTTGATTGCGGTTCTGTTTCTGTCATAAAACCCCCTGACAGAACTCTATTCAAACCGGCTGCGAATATCACGCAGTTATCTTTAAGTCCCGGAACCGGTCCTTAGATCACTGCTTCTTGCCGGCAAGAAACATGGTAAGGCTTCTTCCTTCTACCTTCGGGGTCTTGTCAACCATAGCGCAGTCCTTAAGCGCATCCGCGAAATCCGTGAGGATATGGGCGCTCTGCTGCATATGGGCCATTTCACGTCCGCGGAAACGAAGTGTTACTTTCACGCGGTCGCCCTTGGTGAGGAACTTCCTTGCAGCGTTGATCTTGGTCTGAAGATCATTGGTGTCGATGTTTGGAGACATGCGGATCTCCTTGATCTCGACAGTGTGCTGCTTCTTCTTGGCATCCTTCTCTTTTCTGGTCTTTTCATATTTGTACTTGCCATAGTCGATGATCTTGCACACCGGAGGCTTGGCACCGGGAGAGATCTTGACCAGATCAAGTTCAGCCTCTTCAGCAAGTTTTCTTGCTTCGAGAGCGGACATGATGCCGAGCATCTCGCCGTCGGGGCCGATCACTCGAACTTCTCTGTCGCGAATCTGTTCATTAATGAATAAATTGTCGTTAGTGTTTCTGATTGTAGTACCCTCCACAACTTAAGACAAAAGAAAACAGCGGCACAATCCGTACCGCTGTCAACAAATCCTGAATCTTGGCGCAGCTCTTTTCTTCCCGAAACAGCTGCCGGATCAAAGATTGGTATTAACCGCAAAAGCTTGCGCCGTTGGGTGAGAGCGGTAACTCTTCTTTTTTGTACCAATAACGTGTTTTTCACGTACCAAAATACAATATCACTCAGTCCGCTTACTGTCAAGCGGTAAGTTTGATTTTTCTGCCAAAACAGTGACGTTTTTACCGATCAGTAAACTTTTTTATGCACCAGGTAAAGAGCCACAGAAAGATCGGCACGGCGATCGTCATTCCCAGACTGAAGCGGAACAGTCGTCCTGAGCCTGCCGTTCCAAGCAGGGCACTTACAAAAGTAAGAACGTAAAGGCCCACTAAAAGAACTATGCCGATTACGGCAGCCACTCTCTTAACAGTGCCGGGCGTCTTTTCTTCAGTGTTCTTGTTTTCAGAAGTGTTGCTCATTATGATTCCTCCAACAGAGCCTTCAGATCCGCCGCCGCCTGCTCATGGTTTATAACCCGGATCGTGTGGATCCCGAATTCTCTCGCCGCGGCAAGGTTCTCCTCCAGGTCATCCAGGAACACGCATTTTGACGGTTCCAGGCCGTACTTGTCGATCAGGATCTGATAGAAAGCCGGGTCGGGCTTGATCACATGGTAGTCGCAGGACAGCAGTCCTCCGTCCATATACGGCAGAAAGTCCATAGCGTCCTCGTTGTCCCTGGCAACTTTCATAGAATAGTTGGACAGGTACAGGACCCTTCTTCCGCTCTCGCGGATCTCTCTGATCCACGGGATCGAGGTCTCCATTCTGTATACGACTCCGTGTATATTCTTCATGCAGGCCCTGATCTCCTGCTCAAGTTCCGGCGTATCCTGTACAAAGCGGTCAATCACTTCCTCGTCGCTCAGAATCCCTATGTCGAATTCTTTCCAATTAGGATTTCTAAGTATACTATTCAGGAGCCTTTGACACATCTCGGGAGAATAGCCGAACTGTTCAAAAAAGTGGATTCTGCCAAGTCCGACGAGAACTCCGCCAATATCAAATATTACTGTATCGATCTTCATAATATCACTTATTGCTGAGCGCGGATTCGCGGTAAATAATGTCGTCTCTTCCGGGTCCGTTGGATACCATCGTGATCGGGTATCCGATCTGCTGCTCTATAAACTCAATATAGTTTCTGCAGTTCTCGGGAAGATCTTCGTACTTTTTGATCCCCCTGATCTCACATTTCCATCCGGGAAGCTTTTTCCACACCGGTTTCGCTTTTTTGAGCACATGTGTGACAGGAAACTCTGTAGTCTCCTCTCCGTCGATCTCATAAGCTACACAAACCGGTATCTCGTCGAGATATCCCAAAACGTCAAGAACAGTGAAGGCTACATCCGTAGCGCCCTGCAGGCGGCATCCGTATTTGGAGGCCACGCAGTCGTACCAGCCGACTCTTCTGGGCCTTCCGGTAGTCGCGCCGTACTCGCCGCCGTCTCCGCCTCTTCTGCGAAGTTCCTCAGCTTCGCTCCCGAAGATCTCGGAAGTGAATTCCCCCGCTCCTACCGCGGATGAATAGGCTTTATTTACAACTACGATCTTCTCAATGGCGTAGGGCGGGATTCCCGCTCCGATCGCGCCGTAAGCAGCCAGCGTGCTGGAAGAAGTGACCATGGGATAGATGCCGTGATCAGGGTCCTTCATTGTGCCGAGCTGGCCCTCCAGCAGGATCGTCTTGCCCTCTTTGATAGCTCTCTCCAGGTACTCAGCGGCATTGCCCACATAGGGAGCGATCATGTCGCGGTACTCCAAAAGAGTATTCAGAAGCGCCTTCTGGTCGATAGGATCTGCGTGATAGAGATTCACCAGAAGGATGTCTTTTTTGACACAGACATCCGCGATCTTCTCCGCCAGAACTGCCTCATCCTGAAACAGCTCATTGACCTGGAAACCGATCTTGGCGTATTTGTCGGAATAGAAGGGCGCAATGCCGGACTTGGTGGAGCCGAATGACTTGCCCGCCAGTCTCTCCTCCTCGAGCCGGTCGAAGAGAATGTGATAAGGCATCACGATCTGGCAGCGGTCCGAGATCATCAGCTGCGGCGCCGGCACTCCCTTTTCGATGATCCCCTGAACCTCTTTAAAGAGAAGCGGAACGTTCAGCGCGACTCCGTTTCCGATAATGTTCATCACATCCTGGTGAAATACACCGGACGGCAGTGTGTGGAGCGCGAATTTGCCGTACTGATTGACGATCGTGTGTCCCGCGTTGGCACCGCCCTGAAAGCGGATCACGACGTCAGCGGAATCGGCAAGCATGTCAGTGATCTTGCCTTTTCCCTCGTCGCCCCAGTTCGCGCCTACAACAGCTTTAACCATATCTTCCTCCTTTGACTGTCAGAACACTTTCCTTCAGCCGCTTATAATGAATTGTCAGGGTCAGCTTTTGTGATCAGACGTTGATCTCAGCCTTTTCTCCGAGAATGTCTCTGTTTGCATCCAGCACAGGGCGGATCACATCCTTCAGGAATCTCTCCACCTGGTGAGGCGCGCATCCGATATAGCGGGAAGGCTCCATAGATTTCTGAAGTTCTTCAATACTCATGTGGAAGGCCGGGTCTGCCGCGATCAGTTCAAGCAGGTTGTTGTCCTTTCCCTCTTCCTTCACTCGTCTTCCGGCTTCCATGGACAGTTCGCGGATCCTCTCGTGGAGTTCCTGTCTGTCTCCGCCCGCCTTTACGGCGTCCATCATGATGTTCTCTGTAGCCATGAAAGGCAGTTCCGACATGAGGCGCTTCTCGATGACCTTGGGATAGACCTTGAGGCCGTCCGTGACGTTCAGGCACAGGTCGAGCACGCCATCGATGGCAAGGAATCCCTCGGGAACAGAGAGTCTCTTGTTGGCAGAATCATCAAGGGTCCTCTCGAACCACTGCGTGCCGGCTGTTACTGCCGGGTTGAGGACATCGGTCATCACATATCTGGAGAGAGAACAGATTCTCTCGCTGCGCATGGGATTTCTCTTGTAAGCCATTGCACTGGATCCGATCTGGCTCTTCTCGAAGGGCTCCTCAACTTCCTTGAGATGCTGCAGAAGACGGATATCCGTTCCGAGTTTCATGGCTGCGGAAGCGACGATCCCCAGCGCATTGAGGACGATAGTATCCACAAGTCTGGGATAGGTCTGGCCGGATACCGGAACACAGCCGTCGAATCCCATCTTCTCAGCGATCATGGGATCAAGGCGGTCCACTTTGTCGAGATCACCGTCAAACAGTTCGAGGAAAGAAGCCTGTGTGCCTGTGGTACCCTTGCTTCCCAGAAGTTTCAGGCTTCCGAGCACATGTTCCACCTCGCCGAGTGCAAGGTAGAATTCCTGCATCCACAGAGTCGCTCTTTTGCCTACTGTCGTGGGCTGTGCAGGCTGGAAGTGCGTAAATCCCAGAGTGGGAAGACTCTTGTATTCATCAGCGAATACAGCCAGTTCCGCCAAAACATTGATCAATTTGCGGCGCACCAGTCTGAGGGCTTCCCTCATGATGATGACGTCCGTGTTATCTCCCACATAGCAGCTGGTGGCGCCGAGGTGGATGATTCCTTTCGCCTTGGGGCACTGCAGTCCGTATGCATAGACATGGCTCATGACGTCGTGGCGGACCACTTTTTCTCTGGCTTTGGCTTCTTCGTAATTAATATCATCGGCGTGGGCTTTGAGTTCGGCGATCTGCTCATCTGTAATGGGCAGTCCCAGTTCTTTTTCTGTCTCTGCCAGCGCGATCCACAGTTTCCTCCAGGTCCTGAATTTCATGTCAGGGGAGAAAATATACTGCATCTCTTTACTTGCGTATCTCTCTGAAAGCGGACTTACATATCTGTCATTGGCCATTTCTGCTTTCCTTTCTTGAACTGATCAAAAATCAGTAAAGATTTTTTTCTTTATTTAACAACGTAATACAGTATAACAATATTTTTTCCAATTTCAATAAAAGGATTCTCAAAGATACTGCTTCGGCCCTTTATTTCCTAGAATGAGGGCGCGTTGTCATCCCTGAAGCTGTCTCTCAGTTCCCGGATCCTCTGCTGGGCGTAATTGTCGAAAGATCTGGCCTGCCCGTTCCTGAGGTAAACCTGCATGCGCTTACTCTGGCGTCCGGCCGTTCCGTTCTTCCATTCCTTTTCCGCCATGGCTGTAGCGCTGTCCAGTTCCCTCGCGGGATCCTCCAGTTCCGGGTGCTCCTCTATGAAGGCCCTGTACTCCTCTTCAGGGATCGAAAAACGAAGGGCCGCCAGGTATCTGACACAATTCTGTCTGCTGCCGGAGAGCCTCCAGGCTTTTCCGTAGCAGTCAGCCGCCTCCGCGTACCTGAATCCCTGCGCATAGAGAAGTCCCTTCTCTGCCCAGATCCTGCCTCTCATTTCCCTTTCAAGTTCGGGAAGCTCCGCCTCGATCCCGTCCATCAGCTCTATGGCCTGTGTGATATGCCCTCTGGATGCCGCGAACTTCGCTTCGCTCAGTCTCCTTTGGAAGGGCTCCATTCCTTTTCCTGATGAGATCGACGCCCTGATCCTCTCTATTTCAGCTGTGCTCTGATATCCCACATACAGAAGGAGTACAGAGGCAAAGTCCTCGACCGCGCACCTTCCCCTCAGCAGTGATCTGAGCTGGGAAGCTAGTTCGGCGAGCCCGCAGGAGTCCTCAAGCCATACTAAGAGCTCATGGTCCATAAAATCCTCGTCGAGGAAAGAGGCGCACTGGGCTATGGAATAGCATAATTCCTCCACAGTATAGACATTCCGGTCTATAACTCTGATCCGGTAGGGCTTTTCCGCGATCCGCCCCGTTGTCAAAATACACCTACCCATAAATGGCTATCTCCTGTTCCCATTTCATTCCCGAAGAAGGAAAGATCTCTCCGAACCCCAGGTCCTCGGCTTCCAGCCTCATTCTGTCCGCAGCGGTCATGCTGAGCCTGACCCTCAGTCTCGTGGCAGCTCTGGGCCTCTGCGGCATATTTTCCAGTTTGATCGCGATCTCCCGCTCGTTTCCCCGGTCGACAGATGTCTCTAAGAGGACGATCTCATCTCCCTCCTCCAGGAGGACATCGATCTGTGCGGCGGCATCGTACCACGCGGCGCCCGCATCCAGAAGCGCCTGATAAACTGTCCTGCCTTTCTTGAGACACTCCATACCGATGTTGCAGCGCAGCGCGTCCCTGCTGAGGTAGAAATACTTATCGGCTTTGGAAGCAAGCCCGCAGGCCGCCATAGTGCTGTCCGCCGCGCCCTTGCTGTAAAGCGTATCTCCCTGAAATGCGCGCCGTCCCCGGCAGATCAGATTCAGGGAATCTTTCATCCATCCGCCTGCCAGTGCCCTGCCCGTGAGATAGGCTGCGGAGAATTCTTTCTCCTGCATCAGTTCTCTCACTGCCGCGAAGAGCAGTCTGTCCTTCTCAGCGGCGTCCGCATCCGCCGGAAGCTCCAGATGGCGTTCCTGCGGAAAACACACTATGGGTCTGGTCTTCTTGTTAAAGGAAAGCGTGTAGAGCACCAGTTCCGAATCGGACCATCCGTCCACCAGAAGGACCGACTGCCTTCGCTGCTCCTCGTCCTGCATGAGCACGTAGTGATAGAAGGACTTGATGTGCTCCTCGTAGGCCACTTTGTCAAAACCGGGGAAAAGTAACTCCGCGGCTTTTCTAAGGATCTCCGCATTTGTGCTGTCCATGTCGGCGGTAGTAAATGTGATGGCTTCGATCTCCTCAAAAGTCACCTCTTTGGACAACAGACTCATACAATATCCCAGAAAAGCGATCAGGATCTGCAGATCGCCGTTCTCATCACCCTTTCGCGCATTAGTCAGAAGGTTGGTCAGCGGCTCCTTCCCGCGCTCGGCGGACATATTCAGGGCGTCATTTCCAAAACACCACTTTCCGCTGTCAGGATCCTGAAAAGCCGCAGCCGGGATGTCAAACTCCTCGCCTCCCGCGACATAAGAAAATGTATGGGGGTCCATCCCCGCTGTGAGTCTTCGCGTGTTCAGATAGGAAATCTGACAGAAAGTCTCCCCGATATCGATCCCCAGAAGATATTTTTTTTCAGGTAGTCTGGTAAATAACATCGTTTTCCTCCTCCGCGCCGAACAGCGCGGCTGTCAGATACTCTTTCTTCGTATACTCGCTGAGCAGCTGTACCGTCTTTTCACGCTCTCTGAGCGCAGCCGCTCTGGAGATGGCGTCGATCTGCGCGAAACGGTCCGTCTGAGCCAGATCGATCCTCGCGTCCTGTCCTATAGTGCCGCTCTCCACGATGTTCTTCTCCTCGGGATCGTCGGTGATAAAATAGTGCACCTGCTCACCGTAGAACAGGAAGAAGGAGCTCACATAGAATCCCCGCACCATTTCCTTCATCTCCCTTGCCATAAAGGGCTCCTGCCTGCCGCCTCTTTCCAGCGCGCAGTGAATGACTACATGGCCCCTTGCGCCTCTTACACCCGCAGGATTGTGATACTCGATCATTGTCTCCCGGTCATAGAGCCTGAGAGCCGGTCCTGCCCCGGCGAACTGCCTGTAGAAGGGAAATACTATCTCCTCCCTGAGAAGGGAAGTCATAAATCTCTTTGCCGTGACAGCTTCGTCTTCCGTGAAGTTGTCCGTTCTGTCGGCCAGCGTCTTGAGATAGGCCAGTCTGCAGATCGCGGGAAGCTCATGGTCCTCCCGGTCCGCCTCTGTGATCAGCCTCATGACATCAGCGCCCATTGCATGCCACTCGGCAAAAACATAATGGCAATATTGAGAAATGCCGGCCGCCGCGAGCGCTCTGTGGGCATCGCCTTTTCCGTACTGTCTCAAAAGAAGCTCTTCCTGATTGGCTGCCATCTCCCCGCTGAAGAGCATCTGGGCCAAAAGTCTGTCCTCCGCTGCAGTGATGAGCGGGTCTTCGTCCTCCGCAAATTCCAGGATCGAATCTCTTACGCGCAGAAGATCTTCTGTCAGTCCGTTAAAACTGCTCAGGATCAGTGCCAGAACATCACTACTGTGATCTCCGCGCTCGAAAGCCGCCCAGGCGATCTTTCCCGCCTGTTCCAGTTTCCGCTCATCCTCCTGCGCATTCGAAGAAGCTCCCAGGGCTACAGCCGACAGAAGTTCTGCCGGGCAGTGATCCGTGCCTCCGGCCGCGAGCCATTCTGCCGCTTCGGTGTACATTCCGCATCGCGCCATGATTCCAATGGTCTTTACGCGGTCGTCGGGGCTCAGTTCTCCGGGCTCCAATGTTCCCGCCATTGCCCGCAGTTTCTCCTGATCGCCGGTCAGCTCGTAGTAATCCATAAGCCTGAGCTTGAGCCTTATCCTGTAGGAAGGCGCGATCCCGGCGGATCTGACCAGGATCTCACAGTACTGCAGCGTCTCATCTGTTACTTCGAAAGATTCACCGGCTGCACCCGAAATCTCAAGCGCGAAAGGAAGATCCGTCATCTCCTGGACCGAGACCTGATCCGGCGCCTGGACGGGGTCCATCATCCTGTCACAGGTATAGGGCACGCTGGCTGTATAGCGGTTGTGCTGCGCGTCCTCGAGAAAGATCCGGTTGTCCTCCCCATAGATCGGGAGCACGCAGTTTCCGTTCTCGATCGGATACGTGCGTTCTTTGCTGCTCTGCGCATAGATCGTCACGGCTCTCTTCATATAAAGATGCGTCGTCCGCAAATGCGACAGATAAGAAAGCTTAGTCAGATCTCCCGCGTTCTCAGGCCTGATCTGCGCGTCCCTGAGCGCGGCCGTATACAGCGCCGCGAGGTTGTCCGACATGCGGTGCTCAGAGATCTGCACTTCCAAAAAGCTGCGGATGTCATCCGCGCTCTGCCTGAAAATCTCCGGATAGCGCTCTCTGTTTTGATACAGATATCTGTAAAAATATGCCCTGCTTCCATTCGTGAGCATGCTTCCTCTGAAAGTGTGCCTCATCACACTGTCCGGAATGACTCCCTCGTAATCTTCCGGCATAGACTGCAGGAAGCACTCTGAAAGCCTCATCAGGGGCAGGTCCTTTTCCACGGCTCTTGAATACCAGACAAAATATTCCGGCCCTGTCTTATTTCCCCTGATCAGCAATGTGCAGATACTCTTGAGGATCCGGGGCTGCATCGCCCTCATTCTCTCCTGCCCGTAAGCCGTCGTCAGGACACGATAAAGAGACCGCGAAAACTCCCTTCTGCGTTCTGTTCTCTCCAGTACGCTCTCCAGGGTCTGCGGATCGAGAAGTTCCTTTCTGATCGCATACAGAAGCACCTGCCTCTCAAAGGCATCTCCTCCGTACCTTCCTGTCCTGCGGTCCTCCTGAAGGCTCAGGTAGGCGGGATCCGCATGGATCATGTCCCAGGCTTCCAGATAGAGGATGGGGCTTCTGCTGCCGTTCGTATACTGCTTTTTCAGGAAATTCCAGCGCGCCGGAAGTCCCGGTGCGTATTCGGGAAGGAGCTGCATCATCATCCAGGAGATCCTCCAATCCGAAGGATTCCTTCTGTAGCGCTCCCTGAGGATCCTGCCCACTCTGGGCGTGATCACGTCGGCGTCATTGTAAGCCAGCGCGGTCAGAAACTGCCTGTAACAATACTCGATATCCGACTCGCCTTTGTACTGGCTGTATCCCATTTCCAGCACTTCTCCCGGAGCGACGCCCGCAAGCTTTCTGCGTACATTCTCCAGCTCCGTGACAGCCTGGTGGATCCGGTTCTCCATAAGAAAGATCTGCGCGGCGTAAAGCCTTGGCAGAATGCTGTCTCTTCTTAAAAACGACAATCTTTTGACCAGCTCGTCCGCCTGTCTGAGCCACTCTCCGTCGTTGACTCCGCTCTCAAGTCCCTGTGCCTGTCTTGCCCAGCCGGTGTGCAGGCGCTCATAGTGGCGCATCATCTCTATGAGAGCTCTTCTGCTCTCCCTGTCCTGCCTCGCTCTGGCGTCGCTTCTTCTCCTGTAAATGATCTCCACCGGGATCTGGATCTCCTGATAGGGCGACCTCAGGAAGATCCTCCCGAAATTGCGTCCCGCGTGAAGCCTGTGTTTCTCCACCTTATAGGTGAAAACACATGTATCTCCTATGAAGTCTCCCCCTTCCAGGACTGCTGTCGCAGGCGTCAGAAAAGAGCCGGACATACTCACTCTCAGCTTCGTGTAGCCCCATCCCCGCCTTCGTACCGCAATCCGGTACTCCGCGTTCCCGGGTTCCCTGCCGGAACTGCCGATGTCCAGGATCTCCGTCCTGATCTCTTTTATATCAGTGAGGAACTCAACGGGATCCTTGCCGCATGTGGCGATCAGGAACTCCTCCACATTCTGTTCATTGCCGGGATATTGCGAGAGTCCTCTGTACAAAATCCTCTCTTCTTCCGTGACCAGTGACTGCGCGAAATCCTTTCTGTAAAAGAGTTTCACAGCGCTTCCCCAGTCCTCGTCGGCCAGCGATAAAAACCTCTCAGCCGCGGAATTCCTGTTCGGGATCTCCTGAAGTTCTCTTCCCGCCACCTGCGGCGTCACAGCCTCAGCCCTGAAGGGAATCCTGTACTCGCCGCAGTTGGACACGATCCCGATCGTCCCCTCACAGATCTCTCCTTCTGCGAGAGTCCCGGCGTCAAAACGCCAGCTGATCCTGTCCGGATTCTCCGCAAAGCTGTCCCGCCTTAGCTGCATGCGGAAGTTATCCGATGTCAAAAATCCCGTCACCGCGGTCCCCGGCGCTCCGGCCACCACAAACTGCCCTTCCGCGACTGCGCCGGGCATCACAGTAAAGCTTATTTTCTCCGGTGTGATGCTCAGCCCCTTGTCCGAAATATTATATTCTTCGTCAGCCATATTGGCGGCTGTGTATAACTCTCGATATCCCATATTCTTATGCTCCGAACCACATAATTTCCCAATATACTAGCATTATATCACGGAACCGGCATCATTACGCTATACGCAAACAGGTCTGCTGTAACTTAATACAACAGACCTGTTCTGATCTCACCTCAGTTCTCAACATGTTTTCGTTCGGATTGCAAAATGATAATAATAAATACCGCAATACCTATCAATGTGAGAACAAGCCCTGCCTTCTTAAACGGCATGGAGTAATTGAATCTGATCCTATGGGTTCCTGCCGGAATCACAATTCCCATGTATCTCTCATTTAAGCACAGGACCTCTGTGCTTTCATTGTCAATGAAAGCCTTCCATCCTTTCGAATACGGCATGGCAAGACACAGCAGTTTGGGCTCCGCCAGAGAAATATCACCGCTCACCGTGTCCGTTGCGAGTTCAAGATTTTGAAGTGTATTCTCCCGCAGTTTCTCAATTTTGGACGGATATTGGTCCAGCGGAATGCTGTAAACCCGCAGATTATCAAAAGAGTAATGGCCTATGATCGGCAGCGTAATCGTAATTTTTGAAACAGGTTTATCAGAATACCCCAGATTTACAATGAAATCATGCCGCCCTGCGGAAAAAGAGGATTCCGGCGGCGTATAAAGAAGCGTATTCTGCATTTCTTCAGTTGCTTCAACTTTGATACTTACTTCCTTTACGGGATCCCAGTATATTCTGCCCTTCCGTATGGCAATCTGTTCCATCTTCGGAAGCAAGTCGAACTTCTCTTTACCATACAGATTTGTCGGATCTGAGGATTCATCCCCGAAATACAGGTCATATATCCGGTTCGGAACAAATTCCAGTCCCTCGAACGCGACATATAATTCCGCATCTTTGACATCCTGCTGCAAGGTCAGTTCGACCTGGGAGTTAATCATTGTTGTTATGATACCGTCTTCGGACTCTGTGATATTTCTGCTCATGTATTCCAGATCATAGGGAATGATGTAATCCGGATATTCACGCTGTACAGCAGAAAGCTCCGCAATATCTGCATCGACCACTGCTGCATCCAGCTGTACTTCCTGTTTTTGAGCCACATTAAGAGTGTTCCAGTTATCTTTTGTCATGTACTCGTCATAACAATAAGCAAGCGGCAGCGCGAGATCATTTTTAAATACGCTATATTCTTTGTATTCTCCTTGCAGGGAGTATCCCTTCGGGACACTCTTTGTAATGGTATTGTCAGCCATATAATACTGAACGGCGGACAGAGCCAGCAGGGACGCGCGATCATCATATCCGGTATAGTTGAACAATACAGGTTCTTTCATATACATATCTGTTCTGAACCTGCTCATGAACGGATTAGCGTTAGTCCAATAATACTGCGTGCTTGAAACCTCATTCAGAACATTCGCGTTACCGTTCAGCCAGCTGCCGGTCATTCTCGCATACGATGAACCGACCTCTTTCTTAAGAGCGGCGGCTTCATTGCTGTCCCACTCAGTCCAGACCTTGCGGTTTTCCTTGCATGACGTGACAATACTCATTGCATTTGGTGAATAAAAACCATATGCCGAATTGAATGCACCCGCTGCAACAAGTAAAAATAACAGGGCCTGCTGACGGATACTTTGAGTCTCATCGGAAGGTTTATTCCATAAGACGATCAATGTGATAAAAAACATCGGTACAGCGGTAAATGTATTAACCAGCCTCGAATAGATAGAGAAATTGCAGATGAGATACAAGGCTGTAAAAGCTCCCATCAGGATCTTCCACTCTTTTGACGAAAGAGTCCTCAGATCATCCCACATCTTTACAAGAATATATGCGCTGAGCAGCGCAAACGCCCATGACCACCGGTTTGTTTTATAGGACATACCATTTAATAATCTTCCGCCAATCGGGAATAGCATGATCAGTATGCCCAGTATAAAGAGCACTTTCAGCAGGTAATTGTCCTTTCTCTTAATAAATAATAAAAACACTGCTGCTATGACCGGTGCCGAAAAGCCCATACAAAGCCAATATGTCACTGAGGCTGAAACAAATACGGCAGGAAGCTGGCTGTAATAGTATCCCGAATAAAACCACTCAAAAGCCTGCTTAACAGAGAGTCTGCTGTCATTTAAAAATACCATCAGCACCGGAAGCAGTATAATGCCGGCGATACTGACACCAACTAATGCCATAACCCCCAGATGCAGCAGTTTAAAAATCGCTTCTTTTACATTTCCTTTATACAAAAGTGCAAGCCGGATGACTGTATATAAGATAGCCAGCACTGCGATTATATAAAAGAAGTAAAAATTGCTTGCTGCTGAAACAGCCGCTGACACAATAAACAAATACGGTTTTTCTCCCCGGATAATCTTTTCGATCCCCAGGATCATCAGCGGAAAATAGATCAGCGGACTATTGAAATAAGGATGGTTCACGACACTGTAAAGAGCCCAGCAGCTGAAGCTGAAGGCTATTGCTCCCGTCATGACCGCAAATCTGTTCCTGATCCCGGTGCCAAAACATAATGCCGAAAAAGACAGGCCTGCAAGATAAAGCCTGAAAGCAGAAAGAAAAGAGTAGAAATACTGCATGCAGCTGATCGGCACAAACACTGAGAGCAGTGTCAGCGGATCGCCGATCACATAATAGTGAAAGACATTTACTATATCTGCTCCTTCACCGATATAATAATCCCAATCCGGTATTACTAACTGATGCTCAATAACCAGGTTACGAATTATCCCCTTAAGATATTTTGCATAGTAAACTAATGCAATAAAGTGTTGATGCCATCCGTCCCCTTCATAGATAAATGAATACCCCCATACAATGAACCAGGAGAAACAAGCAAGAGCCATTATCAGGAACAGTATCGTGTATAACGTATAAAATGCGCTTTTTTTCCCATCCTTATTTAAGGCTGACTTGATAAACTGTGAAAGCAAGTAGCTATTCCCCCTCATACTATTTTTCATGACGCTTTTTTGAAACTATATATCCCCTTTATATTATCACATTCGATAATGATAATGTATTTATATTGTTTTAGCGAAGAAGCATTATACCCTCCCGGAGCGCTTTGTACGCAGCAGCAAAAAAACTGCCGCCAGACACATGTCTGATGGCAGTTTTACATTTTTTTACTCTGTCAGGCGGAAATTCACCCGCCTCTATGATGTCACTCTTCGCTTCCTTCCTCCCGCTTCGTCAGCATCAGCATGATCTCGTTGGACCTGACGATGAAGCTCGCCATATCCTCTGCGGAAAGGGGCGCGTTCTGGATCTGTGCCAGATCGTAGAGCTGCTGGCAGATCATCTTGGTGTTCTTGTCTTCGTCGTGCTCCATGACGTATTTGACCAGAGGGTGCTTGGCGTTGAGGATGAGGGTCTGACCTTCCTTGGCGAAGCTGTCCAGTCCCATGGGCATGCCGGAGGCGGCGTACATCTTCATCATGTCTGCCATTCTGCGGCTCTGCTCGTCGACGGTCAGCATGGAAGCGGTCTTCTTGTCGCGGAGGTTCTCGAGTTTGACGCTGAGCTTGTCGTTCCCCACTGCTTTGCGGATCATCTTCTCGAGTTTCTCAGACTCTTCTTTGAGTGTCTCTGCGGCTTTCTTGCCTGTGCGGGTCTTGAGGGCATCCTGGATATCCGCGTCGATCCTCGCGAAGTGCAGTCCCTCGTTCTTCGCTTCCAGCTGCTGGATGAAGGGCTGGTCGATCGTGTGCTCGAGGATAAAGGCCTGCATCTTGTTGTCGCGGAACATGCGGATGTACTGGCTCTGCTGCTGGGGATCTGTCACGTAGTAGATCGTGTGGTCCACGACCTCCTCTTCCTTATTCTCATCAGCTTCAACCTTCTCGCCGCTTTCGTCTACGACTTCCGCTTCGACTTTCTCACCGTTCTCATCTGTCGCGGTCTCTGCGGCCTTCTTCTCCTCCTCGTCTGCCTCGGGATCGATCCTGTTGACATTGAGGGCCTCGGGAGTTGTCAGGTACTTGCCGTCCAGGTCCTTGAACAGAATGTAATCTGTCATTCTGGTGCAGAACTTATCGTCCTTAAGGCAGCCGTACTTGATGAAGGGGCTGATGTCGTCCCAGTACTTGTCGTAGTTCTCCTTGTCGGTCTTGCACATGCCGGCGAGCTTGTCAGCGACCTTCTTGGTGATGTAATCGCTGATCTTCTTCGCGAAGCCGTCGTTCTGAAGCGCGCTTCTTGAGACGTTCAGCGGAAGGTCAGGGCAGTCGATGACGCCCTTGAGCAGCATCAGGTACTCGGGAATGACTTCCTTGATGTTGTCGGCGATAAATACCTGGTTGTTGTAGAGCTTGATCACGCCTTCTGCGGACTCATACTCGAGATTGAGCTTCGGGAAGTACAGAATTCCCTTGAGGTTGTAAGGATAATCCATGTTCAGGTGGATCCAGAACAGGGGCTCCTTGTAATCCCTGAAGACGTTTCTGTAGAACTCCTTGTACTCCTCCTCAGTGCACTCGCTGGGATTCTTGCCCCAGAGCGGATGTGTGTCGTTGAGAAGGACCGGGCGCCTGCGGATCTTGAGCTTCTTCTCCTCCGGCTCCTTGCCGTCCTCTTTCTTCTCGGGCTCGATGACCTCGATCACTACGTCATCGGGTCTTCTCTCGGATTCTTTGATCGTCTCGGTTGCACTGGTATCCTTCTCGGAGAGATAGATCTCTGTGGGCATGAAGGAGCAGTACTTCTCGATCACTTCCTGAGCCTTATAGTAGTTGGCAAATTCGACGCAGTCCTCGGTGAGGTGCAGAGTTACAGTCGTGCCAAAAGACTGCCTGCTGCCCTTGTCCATGGAATAGGTGCTGCCGCCGTCACACTCCCAGTGTACCGGCTCCGCGCCTTCCTGATAGGAAAGGGTATCGATGGTCACCAGATCGGCCACCATAAAGGCGCTGTAGAAGCCCAGTCCGAAGTGACCGATGATCTGGTCATCGTTGGTCTTGTCTTTATATTTTGCCAAAAAAGCTTCCGCGCCGGAAAACGCGATGTTATTGATGTACTCTCTGACCTCGTCCGCTGTCATGCCGATGCCGTTGTCGGACACAGCGATCGTCCTGTCCGCGGGGCTGACAACAATATCGATCCTCGCCTTGTAGTCCTCGGGGAGGGTATAGTCGCCCACGACGTCAAGCTTTTTAAGTTTGGTGATGGCGTCGCATCCGTTGGAGATCAGCTCTCTGTAGAAAATGTCGTGGTCGCTGTACAGCCACTTCTTGATTATGGGAAACATATTCTCGCTGTTAATGGACAAAGATCCTTTTTCTGCCATGTCTTTTATCTCCTTTACTGTCTATATGATCTTAAAATGATTAACTATTTAATGGGCTTTTATGCCTGTCTAACAGAGAGTTTAGTATTCCGGCAGTCAAATGTCAACAAAAAATTAGCACTCATCGAATATGAGTGCTAACAATTCTCTTTATGTTGTTTACTGTCTGTTCTCTTCTTCCTCTCTGATCTCCTGTCCCAGATAGGAATTACCGAAATACTTGGCGTATATTTCAGAAAATCCCGGCGTTTCAGTCAGTTCAGGGATGTCCGCAAGTTTCACCGTATCCCAGAGTTTCTCGTTCAGATCGTAATCCAGTGTTGTGCAGAAGCTGTCATACCGCTCCTCGAAAGATGTGCCCACGCTCTTGTACACTTTCTGGGCCAGCGCATACTGCTCAAAGAGCCTGCGCAGTGTGTCCTCTTCGATCCCGAGATACTCCTTCTCCGCCGCGGAAAGCCCCTGATAGTATTCAGTCTCCGCTTCATCGGCAAGGCTTTCTTCAGAATCCGTCAGCATGATATTATCCTGCACAGCCAGAAGCAGCATTACCTTGAGGCGGGAAGCTTCCGAGAGCGCTCTCTGCTCAATGGACTCCCTGAGTTCACCGCCTTCAGATCCCTCCCAGACTCCGTGTCCGAAAGTCCTCTCGCAGTGTTTCTGAAGGTTGAGGAGAAAGACATTGTATTCCGAGATCAGGCACCGGGTATTTCCGACCCTGAACAACTCGTCCTTCTCGAATCCCCTGGTCATTACCAGCCTCTTCCCGCAGCCGGACAGAAGAAGAGAACAGATTATAAATATGACCGGAAGAACAGCGCGAACTGCCCTCTTCCCGATTTTCTTCATAAACTTACTCCGTCCTTTCCGTAATGGGTAAGCAGCGATCACCGCCGCTCTGCCAATATGTTTCACTTACTTTTCCTTTCGTAGCGCACGAAAGTGTAAGCGATGTCAAAATATGTCTGCTCGTCACTGTCTGCCGTCACCTCCCACTCCGGATCCTCGTCCAGGTTAGGAAAATAGGCGTCCGCCTCATAGGCGTAGTCAATCTTTGTGATATGAGCCGTGTCGCAGTAGGGAAGCAGCTGTCTGTAGATGCTCTCTCCGCCTATGATATAGATATCTTCAGAGGGGTAGGATCGCAGTTCCCACATCAGTTCCTCTATGCTGTGTACGACCACAGCGTTTTTGACCTTGTAGTCAGGGTTCGCGGAAAGCACAATGTTTATCCTGCGATCCAGAGGCTGCGCCATGGGGAAAGTCTCCAGTGTCTTTCTTCCGTAAACAATGACCTTATCAAGGGTCTCCTGCCTGAACATCCTGTGGTCACCGGGGATCCGGACCAGAAGCTGTCCTTTATTTCCTATGGCCCAGTTCCGGTCCACTGCCGCGATTAAATTCATATATTTCTTTCTCCTGTCCTTTAAACGATCATTTCTTTTGATCTACTCTGTATTTCTCTATCAGCGCGTCCAGATCCTGCGCGAAACGCTCCAGATCCTTGTTGGGAAGACCCTGACAACTATTGATAAAGTCGAGGATCCGCCTTCCTGTGAATTTGAGCTTCGTGAAGGAGCTGCTCACCATTCTGCCTGCCGTCGCCTTGCTGATCGGGACTCCTGATGTGATCAGTATGAATTTGCCGGCCGCAAGATCGTACCTGGTTCCGCTGTAGGGAGCCGCCGATCTGATCCCGCACTCATCGGACAAGGTCTTGCTGAACATTTCGGCAACCTGGTCTTCTCCGTGTACGACAAATACCTGGCGGGGCTTGTACTTAAAGGCCTCGATCCACTCTAAGAGACCGAGTCTGTCGGCGTGTCCGGAAAGCCCGGGAAGGGTCTCTATTCTGGCCCTTACCGCTACATCTTCTCCAAAGAGTTTGATCTCCTTGGCACCGTCCTGGATCTTTCTTCCGGGGGAACCCACCGACTGATACCCCACCATGAGGATCGTGGAATCTTCTCTCCATAAATTGTATTTGAGATGGTGTTTGATTCGTCCCGCGTCGCACATACCCGAAGCGCTGATGATCACCTTGGGCTCCTCAATAAAGTTGATCGCTTTCGAATCCTCTGTAGTGATCGACAGGTGCAGATTCGGGAAACCGATCGGATTGATCTCTTTTGCCAGAAGATCCAGCGCTTCTTCATCATAGCACTCCTGCCCGCACTCGTAGAAGATCTGCGTCGCCTCCACTGCCAGCGGACTGTCCACATAGACCGGGAAGTCCGGGAAATCCGGCACCATGTTTCTCTCTTTGATATGGCGGATGTAGTAGAGCATGACCTGGGTCCTGCCGATCGCGAAGGCGGGGATCACGACGTTTCCGCCTCTGTGGAAAGTCTCGGAGATGATATCCGCCAGATCCTGTACCACATCTGTGTCGTCTTTCTCATGGATCCTGTCGCCATAGGTGGATTCCATGACCACATAGTCCGCTTCCGCTGTATATTCAGGGTCTTTAAGGAGCGGCTGCATCTTATTTCCGATGTCACCGGAAAATACGATCTTCTTCTCCGTATTTCCCTCCTGCAGCCACAGCTCGATACTCGCAGATCCCAGAAGATGGCCTACGTCAGTAAAGCGGAAGCGGATCCCGTCACACACCGTGAATATCTTGTCATAGGGATATTCCACGAACAGTTTGATCGTTTCTACGGCATCCTCCATAGTATAGATCGGCTCATATCCCTCTCCGTCGATCTTTCTCTTTGCCTTCTTGTTGCGCCACTGCGCCTCCATCTCCTGGATGTGCGCCGAATCCTTGAGCATGATATTGCAGAGACTGGCCGTCGCTCTGGTCGAAATGATCTGCCCCCGGAATCCGTCGCGATACAGTTTGGGAAGCATTCCGGAGTGGTCAATATGCGCGTGCGTCAGAAAGACAAAGTCTATTTCAGACGCGGGAACCGGCATATCCGCGTTCTCAAACCGGTCGATCCCCTGTTCCATGCCGCAGTCGACCAGGAATTTCTTCTTGCCGACCTGCAAATAGTGACAGCTTCCCGTCACCTCGTGATCAGCGCCCAAAAACATTAATTCCATAACCGGTCCTCCCTTTCTTTCACTGCGCTCTCATGTTGAAGTCATATAGTGTATTCGATGCCTTTGTCAGGCTCCGAAGATCGCCTTGCGGATCAGATAAAGGACTATCAGATGACCCGGATAGAACAGATAGAAAAAGTATTTGTTTTGTTTTCCTCTCTTTCCATTATAACACCAGATAAGCCAAAATCCCGTTATAGCCAGCAGTTCGTTATGGTTGTAAGTCGAAAGCCACGCCCAGGACGCTCCGATCGAGTACTCCCGATACCGATAGAGAAGGTACAGAAGC
This sequence comes from Lachnospiraceae bacterium UBA6998, assembly GCA_002448395.1. Lineage (GTDB taxonomy): Bacteria > Bacillota > Clostridia > Lachnospirales > Lachnospiraceae > CAG-791. The sequence goes on from DJXS01000112.1 coordinate 77,392, forward strand.
AGAATGCAGATAACGCCTCCGTAGGAATAATCGCATCCAAACCACCTTGTAAGCTTACAGATCCCGAATCCGGCTGCCATAGACGGGATCAGGAACAGGATGACCCTGACCCATTTTCTGTCCAACGGGGCCGGCAAAGTCAGAACCGCTCTCTTTCCCTTCTCGTACCCCTCTTCATCCTCTATATATCTGCTCCGCCTGGCAGGCAGATAATCGTCTACTCTCATATACTCCGCCAGTGTTTCCACGATCCAGATAAGGACATAGCCCGCTGCCAGCGTAAAAATAGTGTCGGCGTGGCGCTTCTCGGAACCCGGAAATACTACAAGGCAGAACGGCACCTGGGATACTGCCGCGAACACCAGCAGGCGGATCAGATATTTCCACCTGTTCCGGGTATACAAAAAACCCTCAACAATGAGAAAACAGAATACCGGGAAAGCCAGCCTTCCGATCCCTCTGCCGATAGAATCCAGCGTTTTCCCCGCCGCAAAGGTATTCATGATCCTGTGGCCGTTTGAATCTCTTGCCACCTCAAGAAAGCAGAGTGTCATGTGGTCGATGAACATTGCTATGATCGCAATCCTCTTCATCACTCCCGCGTCCATACCGTCTCTACTGATCTGCTCATATATCATAAGTGACCTCCGGCGCCGGCTCACTGCTCAGGCCGCTCAACGTCCTCAGGTGTCTCACTTCCCTCAGAAAATTCGCCTTCCTCAGAATACTCGCCGCCTTCATAATACTCGCCGCCTTCATAATACTCGCCGCCTTCAGACATCTCACCGTCCTCAGAGACCGGCCTGATATCACCTGTATCAAGTCTCTGCCGCTCTACAAGTTCCGCGAAGAAGCCGTTCTCCGCGATCAGCTCGTCATAAGTGCCGTCTTCCGCTATTTTGCCATTGCGAAGGACGAGGATCCTGTCACAGGCCTGGATCGTCGAAAGTCTGTGGGCGATGACCAGTCTTGTGCACTTATAGGAATCAAGTGCCTCTGTGACCTTCCTCTGGGTGAGATTGTCAAGAGCGGAGGTTGCCTCGTCGAATATAAGGACATTGGGCTTAGGCGCGATGGCCCTTGCGATCAGGAGTCTCTGCTTCTGTCCGCCCGAGATCCCGCCCTGTCCCTCAGAGATCATGGTCTGCATGCCCATGGGCATCTCTCTGATGTCCTGCGCGATCCCGGCCGCTTCCGCCGCCTCCCATGCGTCGTCCAATCCGAGCCAGGGAGCCGAAATAGTGATATTTTCAAAAATACTGCCCATCAGGAGCTTCCCGTTCTGCATCACCACGCCGATATGTCTGCGGAGCGATCTCAGGTCAAGGCTGTTGATATCCTTGCCGTCATAGAACACGGCGCCCACCCTGGGCTTTTCAAATCCAAGAAGGATCCTCACCAGCGTGGACTTTCCGCAGCCCGTCTCGCCGACGATCGCCACATACTCTCCGGATTTGATCCTGATGCTCAGATCATCCAGGACGTCCGGCATTGTCTCGGAGTAGCGGAAGCTCACATGGTTCAGTTCAATATTGCCGCCAAGCCTTGTCACGATCTGTCTTCCGCCCGTCACTTCCGGCTCCTGATCCAGAATGGGGGTCACCATCTCGATAGTGGGACGGATTCCGGCGATAATGAGGGCAATGGAAGAGATTTCCATAAATGCGGCAGAAATATAACCATAGGACGCTGTAAAAGCCATATAGTTGTCATAGGTGACGCCGCTGCCGATCGCCGCGCTGTACATTACTACTGTTCCGATCAGGCCGATCGCCGCGCTGATCACCGAGTTCATCTTTATGATCATAGGCGGATTATACATATACTCCGCTTCTTTCGAGTACAGCCTTGCCCAGCGCGCAAAGGCGCGTTTCTCGGCTCCGGCAAGCTTGATCTTCTGGATTCCCGTGATCATGGCATAGTTCATGCCGTTTTCCTGAGCGGCCAGTTTCATGGATTCCCTGGAGATCGCGGTATTGAGAAGAGTTGACACCACCGAAAATACCAGAGTGACCAGCGTGATGGCCAGCGCCGGCACCACAAGAGCAGGAGTGTAGTGGAAAACCTGCACGATGTAGACCAGCGAGAACAGCGATGTCACTCCCGTCGAAAGGATCGCCGACGCAAGCTGTTTGCACAGTTCCGATATCGACTGCACTCTCGAATAGAGCTCACCTGCGCTGAATTTGCGGAAAAACGAGGCGGGGAGCGATAGGATCCTCATCATTACCGCCGCTTCGATCGCGACTGACTGCTTGGTCTGAACTGCCTGCGTGATCATGTTGGAAACTGTCCCGAACATGAGATGTCCGATCGAGACACTGATCATGAAGAAAGTCAGGGCCAGGAGCATATTCATCTCACCGCTCTTAAGGACTCTGCCGTATGCCAGTTTGGTCAGCATGGGCAGGATCCCCCCTATGCCGGTCAGGATTGCGCTGCTGGCCAGGATCATCGCGTGATCCGATACAGATCTGGACAGCGCCATATAGAGCAGAAGGTCCTTGATGCCAAGCTTCTTCTGGGGGAAGGGCTTATAGAAGCAAAGCCCCGTTTCCTCAAATAATTTCTGTGTGCTGTCATTGATCCTGCTCGTTTTGAGCGTGACAGGGTCTATGAACTCATAGCCGTTGATCTTTCCCGGCAGCACTGCGACAGGAATTTTGCCTTCTTTATAGATCAGGAGCATAGAACCGGCCGCATCTTTGTACCATCCGGGCGGAAGATAGACGGCTCTGCGCATGATCCCGTGGGGCTCCAGCAGATAATCAAGCTGATCGTTTAGTTCCGTGATATCGTCAGGGATATCCCTGCTGCGGACATTCATGCTCTGAAGAACAGCGTCGATCGCGTTCTTCGTCCTGATCCGGTTGTTCTCCAGAGAGGCCTGCAGCTGCCGTCCCATGACGGAGCCCGCCATATCCAGAAAGGATTCCTCCAGCAGCACTTCATCATTTAGTTTTCTCAGACGGATCTGTTCGTCAAACCAACCCATACTGTTTCTCTCCTCGCCGCCTTAATTGCTGCTTACCAGCTGCGCATACATTCCTCCGAGAGCGTAGAGCTCATCGTGAGTTCCCCGCTCAACTACAAGGCCGTGGTCCATTACAATGATCTCATCGCAATCCCTGATCGTAGAGAGTCTGTGCGCGATCACGATGCAGGTAACGCCTCTGTCTCTGATCGACTTCACGACATTGTATTCCGTCCTCGCGTCTAGTGCGGAAGTAGCTTCGTCCATGATCACTATTGTGGGATCCTGTGCCAGCACCCTGGCGATCTCAAGCCTCTGACGCTCTCCTCCTGAGAAATCTGTTCCATTCTCCCTGATCCTGTATTCGTATCCTCCCTCACGCTGCATGATCTTGTCATGGATCTGCGCGTCGCGGGCTGCAAGTATCATTTCATAGTTCTCGATCGTGGTATCCCACATTTTGATATTGTTGGCAATGGTATCCTCAAACAGCGTGATATCCTGATCCACTACAGCCAGTGATCCCCTGAACACGGCCTTATCGATCTCAATGATCGGTTTCCCGTCGAAGAGGATCTCTCCCTCCCACGGTTTATACAGCCCCGAAAGGAGCTTGGCCAAAGTGGATTTGCCGCTGCCGGAAGCGCCAACGAAGGCAATGCTCTTTCCCGGCTCCAGCGTCATATTGAAATCCTGGATCAGGGGTTTGCCCAGAGGGGCATAACCGAAGGTCACGTCCTTCATCTCAACGCGTCCGGAGAGTTTGGCGAATGAGACGTCCTTTGTGTCTGCGCTCACTTCATTGTCCGCAAGCTCATCTGTCCGGTATTCCATTACATCCTCGATCCTCTCCATCTCCGTTCTGATCTCCTGGACAGTCTGCCCTGTCGTGATCAGCTGGGTGGCCGGAGCGAGGAACTGTTTCATGTATACCGCGAACTGGGTGATCATACCGGGTGTAAACTCTCCCCTCATGGCAAGACTGATGCCCATGAACAGGACGAGACCATCTGTGACCTCCGATACGATCAAAGGGAGAAGTCCCAGATACTCGTCTGTCCTGGAGAATCTGACATCCTGGTAATTGACGCTGGCCTGGTAGCCCGCCCATCTCTCGAAAAATCCGGTCTCAGAGCCGCTCGCCTTAATGGACTCGATCATCTCGATTCCGGCGATCGTGGTGCCTGTCAGTTTCCCGCTGTCGCGGACCTGGACTCTCGCGATATTGATCCTTCTCTCCGATATGTATCTCGAAAACAGGCCGTTGAGCAAAACAGAGAATATACCGAGGATCGTCATGGGCAGGCTCATTCTGATCATGATCACCAGATAGAAGAACATCATGCCCGTGTTGAGCGCAAGAGGCGCGAATGTGTTGACAAGGTTCGACGCCACCTCTGTATTGGAATTCTGCCTGGACTGAATGTCGCCTGCCATTCTCTGGGAGAAGAACTCCATCGGCAGCCGCAGGATCTTCCACATGAAGGAGGAACTGCTGACAATGGCAAGTTTTCCGTTGATCCTCAGCGAATACACGATATTGATCCAGGAGACCGCGATCTGCAGCGCCGTGAATACCGACAGGAGCACAAGGAAGGGGAAGGCCCAGTCCGGATTCCTGCCCGTCAGCAGTCTGTCCATAAACACCTGGGTGAATCCGGGCGAAATGATCCCGCAAAGGGAGGAGATGATCGTAGTCAGTACTACGAAAGCGATCGCCGGTCCGGCGCCCTTGAGCCGTTTGGAGGCAAAAGAGAGCACGCTCTTGGGCTTTCCTGACGGCACGAAATCTTCTCCGGGCGCAAACATCAGGCAGATCCCGGTAAAGGATTCGTCGAACTCCTCCATCGTCACTTCCACCCGTCCTCTCGCCGGGTCGTTCAGGACAGCCTTGTTCCTCGTAAAACCGTCCAAAACCACAAAGTGATTGAAATTCCAGTGGATGATGCAGGGAAAAACAGCGTTGTCGATCAGCATCTGCGGCTCCAGTTTGTAGCCGTCAGCCACAAGACCGTAGTAGCGCGCCGCCTTGAGCACATTTCCCGCATTGGAGCCGTCTCTGGAAACGCCGCAGTCCACGCGGACTTTCTCCAGCGGTATCCATTTTTCATAATAGGCAAGAACCATAGTAAGGCACGCGGCTCCGCATTCCAGTGCCTCCATCTGCATGATGACAGGAACCTTCGCCACTCCTTTTTTCACCGGTTCTTTTACTCTTTTTGTCGTAGCATTCATATATAAAGCCTCTGCTGTCAATTGACGCCGGTCGTTAAAGTCTGCCTTTCAGACAGACCTCCGCTTTTTTCTCAGTTAGTCACAAACTTGATCGGATGAACGGATTCCACCGTTATGCTGGCCTCGTATACACCGTCCGGAAGGTCGATATCCGCTTCCACCATGTAGGTCCAGTCGCCCGACTTAAGCCCTGTAGCATCAAGAACGTACTCTCCGACTTCCTCACTGACCTGTACAGGTTCCGGGGAGATCTCTCTCACCTCAGTCTTGTGGCCGTTTACTGTGATCTTCATCCCTTCCTTCACGGAGGGACGGTCGGATACCTTGATGTAGATCACCAGATTCTCGTCTCTTACGACACCTGCGCCATTTACGGTCGTATAGATGTTGCCGAAGGTCGCCCAAACAAGCGCCCCGACCAGGATCAGGATGATCGCGCCCAGCGCCATCCAGATCGAAGGGCTCGTCACATGAATATAATCATTGAGCTTCTCCGGTGAAGTTATTCTCTCTACCGCCTTTTTTCTGAAAAGATCATTATTTTCCATATTTTGCACCATCCCTGTCAGTTCTGATTTGGTTCGGATTCTGCTGTCCGGGCATATTTTCACATCATTATTATACTGTAGTTTCCAATATCCGCAAATATAGTTTGCTGTCAGCCCGGCGGGCAGTAAAAAACCGCCGCATCAAAAATGATGCGGCGGTCACCCTGACTGCTGTCGTCTGATTCTTATTCGATCGTGATGATATCCGAGAATCCCGTAATATCAAAGATCTCCCTTACATCGCTGCAGAGATTGCGGACTGAGAACTTCCCGTCCCCCATAGCCTTTCTTGTTCCGAGAACTACACGCAGGCCTGCAGAGGAGATATATTCCAGGTTTTCAAAATCCAGGACCAGTTCCTCCAGGCCGTTCAAGTTTTCCTTAATGACGTTTTCAAGTTCCGGAGCCGTCATTGTGTCCAAGCGGCCTGAGACTGCCAGAATCAGTCGATTGCCTTCTTTTTTCTTCTCGATTGTCATTACTACCTCCTCGGTGCTAGCCCTGCTGCGATCCGCAGATCATTCCTCAAAAACGATCACAGCGCCATCATAATTATCAGCGATAAACTTCTTGATGTCTTCAGACTTAAGAACCTCAACGAGAGCCTTGATTCCTTCGTTCTCTTCGTTTCCTGCCTTCACGGCGATAACATTTACATATGTCGCTGCCGCTTCGGAATCAGGCAGCTCGTAGGAAAGCGCGTCCTTCGCTGCGATCAGTCCTGCCTGAAGCGCGTAGTTGCCGTTCATGACAGAATATGCAACCTCATCCTTGACATGAGGGATCTGGGCTGCTTCCAGTTCTTTGATCTCCACATTATGGGGATTCTCGGCGATATCCTGCTTGGTCGCAGTGATTCCGGCACCATCCTTAAGTTTAATTATACCATTGTCCTGCAGTAAGAGAAGAGCTCTTGCTTCATTTGTTGTATCATTCGGTACTGCAATTACATCGCCTTCGCCGATCTCCTCAAGGGTCTTCTTGGTTCCGGGATAGATTCCAAGCGGTTCGTAGTGGATCTTGCCCGCCACCACAAGGTCTGTGCCCTTCTCTTCATTGAAGCTCTCAAGATAAGGTACATGCTGGAAGTAGTTGCAGTCGATCTCGCCGCTGTTTACAACTTCATTGGGCTGTACATAATCTTCAAATACCTTTATATCCAGCTCGTATCCTTTTTCGGCAAGAAGCGGCTTGGCTGCTTCAAGAATCTCTGAGTGCGGTGTGGGGCTTGCTGCGACGGTGATCGTCTTGCTCTCTTCTCCGCCGGCTGCAGACGCCGCCTGGTCGCCGGATGCGGATGTGGAAGCACCTGATCCGCCGCATCCCGCAAGGAGCGCCGCTGACAGAACTGCTGCGATTACTGATACAAATCTCTTTTTCATCTTGTTCTCCTCTCCCGAGCATAATACCTGCTCTGACGGTCTCATTACTACTATAATAGCCCTCAAGCCTTCCTTCTGTCCAGTCGGGATGCGAGTCTCATGCCCGCAAATTGGAAAACCTGAACGATCGCCACCAGCAGAATGACCGTCACGATCATTATATCAAACTGATAGCGGTAGTATCCATACTGGATAGCAACATCTCCGAGTCCGCCTCCGCCTACGGTTCCCGCCATGGCCGAATAGCCGAGGATCGTCGCAAAAGAAATCGTTACGCCGATGATCAGGGAGATCCTGGCCTCCACTAAAAGCACTTTGGTAATGATCGTCATCGTGTCGGCGCCCATCGCCTGGGCCGCCTCGATCACGCCGTGGTCCACTTCCTTGAGCGAGGACTCCACCATTCTCGCGATAAAAGGCGCGGCCGATACTACCAGCGGCACGATAGTCGCGGTTGAACCGTAGCTCTTTCCTACGATCAACCTGGTCAGCGGTATGATCAGGATCAGAAGGATCAGGAAAGGGATACTTCTCATGATATTTGTTATGATATCGAGCACCCTGTAGACCACTTTGTTGGGCCTTATTCCCTCCGCGTCTGTCACTGCAAGGACAATGCCCCAGGGCAGTCCCAGCACATATCCGAAGAATGTCGAAAAGCCGGCCATATACAGCGTGTTGATCGTCTCTTTGCCGATCATCGCCCATGTCTCAGGACTGAGCATATCCGGTCACCTCCTCCACATCAAGGCCGCGCTCGATCAGATAGCTGATCATGCGCTCCTGAAGATCTTTGTCGGCGGGAAGGCCGAGGATCATCTCTCCTCTCGCCACGCCGTGCACATCCTTCGTATCCGCCCTCAGGATATTGACCGGAGTTCCCATGGTCAGCACCATATTGGCAATTACGGGCTCAAAGGATGACTGCGTTCCGAATACTATACGGATCCTGCGGTCTTCGTGCAGAAGCGGTACAGTACCGGCCGCGTTTTCCTCCGAAGTCCACTCGTCGGGATCCTTCCCCTCGATGATGAGCTGTTTCGCCGCCCTGGACTTGGGATGTGTGAAGATCTCCTCCACAAGTCCGTTCTCCACAAGGCATCCCTTCTCAATGATCGCCACGTTGTTGCAGATCTCCCGCACTACAGACATTTGGTGCGTGATAATAATGATCGTGATCCCCGTCTCCGCGTTGATCTTTTTGAGCAGGTCGAGTATGGAAGCCGTCGTCTGCGGGTCCAGCGCGCTGGTCGCCTCGTCGCACAGAAGGATCTTGGGATCACAGGCCAGTGCCCTGGCGATCGCCACTCTCTGCCTCTGTCCGCCCGAGAGCTGTGCGGGGTAAGCTTTCTCTTTGTCTTCAAGGCCGACTGTCTTAAGCAGTTCTCTCGCTTTTACAGCTGCGTCCTTCTTTCTGATCCCCTGGATCTGCAGAGGGAAACACACATTATCAAGCACCGACTTCTGCATCAGCAGGTTGAAACTCTGGAAGATCATCCCAATACTGCTGCGAAGCGCTCTCAGCTCTCTGTCCGTGAGACTGCCGAGGTCCTGGCCCTCAACAATGACCTGCCCGCTCGTGGGCACTTCCAGGAAATTCAGGCACCGGACAAGTGTGCTCTTACCCGCGCCGGACATACCGATTATTCCGTAAATATCACCTTTCTCAATAGACAGGTTGATGTCTCTGAGCGCATCCACCTGTCCTTCCTTTGTTGTGAAGGTCTTGCTCAGATGTTTTACTTCTACGATCTGCGGCATTATCTCCTCCTCATAAAACCGGCCGGAAAGCTCATTTTCTGCTCCCTGCCGTTAAAATTCCAATACCTAAAGTTTAAACACTTCCGCGGGAAAGTCAATAGCGCGGGGGGATGTCAAAATCCTGATCCCCCCTCATAAAAACAGACAGAGCGGCGCGGATTGCCCGCTGCCGGCCTGTCTGTTTTGACCTGTTTATATATTCGGATTTTACTGGGATCTTTTATCTCTTTTTCTTTCTCGCCGCCTTGACCCGTCTCACGATCAGATACAGCACACCTGCAGCTGCCACAGCTGCCATGAACCATCCCCAGACCGGCACATTCTTGAGATTGTAGCAGCGCACGTTGATCCACATCTGGTTGATCGCCGCAGTCTGCTGCTCGTCAAAGCAAGTCATGATCGAAGATCTGCGCATAACATCATCCGGGGGATAAGCTGCGTAGAGTTGTCTCTCCAGCATCTCCACAGGCGCCTCGATCACATATTCTCCCTCAGCTCCTTCTTCGTCAAAAAAGTATCCCAGATCATATTCCTGAGTCTCTTCGGCGTCGTCTTCCGCGCTGTAGTTGTAATCCGCGTACTCAAAGATCGTAGGATCGCCGCCTCCCGAAATAACCGACGTATAGCCGATGTAATACATGTTGCGGACGACGTTGTCGGGTCTTGAGCAGAAATTGATAAAGGCTTCCGCCGCCTTCTGTTTGTCGGCGTTGTCCCTGATTCCGTTCTTGAGCATTATCCATCCGTCAAAATAGATATTCGTGCTCTCCACGGGAACCGCGAAGGCCAGGTCAAAATCGTCCTCCGCCGCCTGGTCCAGTGAATAGACGCCGTCTCCGGACCACTGGTAGTTGGCGACAACCTTGCCGGTAATCATATCCGCTTTGCCCGAATCCGTCTCAAAGGAGTATACATTGTCCTTGCACAGCTGCAGATAGTCCTGGACCTGCGCGATCATCTCCGGTGAGGTGTCATTCATCTCCTCCTCGAGCTTTTTCGCGTAATCCGGGTCGGAAGTAAATTCCGGAGAAGTCAGAAGATCCGCCTTGATTGCTCCGACAGCGGCAAAATAGGAATCTCTGACATTGTCCTTGATGGTAACCTGTCGGCTGTATTTGGGATTGCTCAGGATCTTCCAGGTCGAAGCCTCTTCTCTGTCGACGACCTCCGGATTATACACGATTCCCGTCACGCCCCACATATAGCCGGCCGCATAGCGGCTCCAGGGCTCTCCGCCGATCTCATGTTCGTCAAAGATCTTTCTGATATAAGGCGAAACACCTTTGATATAGTAGTTGTTCTCCACTTCGGGATCGAAGAATTCCTCAGAGAGCGGCACAGTCTGCCCTTCTCTCATCAGCTTCATGATCATGTATTCCGAGGGGCAGACAAGATCGAACTCATCGCCCAGGGTGAGCATGTTGTAAAGGTCCTCATTGGTTCCGAAAGTGGAATACTCCACTTTGACCTTCACGCCGTAGTTCTCTTCGTACCATTCCTCGAAGTCCTCGACCATGGAATTTTCGCCGATGATATCGCCGGATTCCAGCTCGATCGTCTCCTCTTCATCCCAGTCTCCAAGGTCTATGTACTCTTCCCAGTTGCACACTCTGAGCACAACTTCTGCCTCGTCCCTGCCTGCAGCCTGTGCATTCGCAGGCATTGCCGGGAATACTCCGGCGATCGTTGTCACAGCGACAGCTGCCGCAGCCGCTGCAGAGGTAATGGATCTGAATGCTCTTCCGGTGGAAAGCCTGCTGTTTCCGTTATTCTTTTGCATGGCTTCCTCCTTCCTTCTGCAGCGCTCTGACATTCATTCCTATGACGATCAGCACTACGACTGCAAAGATCACCGTTGAGAGCGCCCAGAGGGCGGTCTTGATCGTCGTCTGGGATCCCTTGGTCGCGTTGACTACATAGGTACTGATCGTGTCGAACATCGCGGGCTTTGTATAAGTGGAGATAAAATAGTCATCCAGTGACAGTGTGATCGCCAGAGCGAAACCGGATACAATGCCGGGCACGATCTGCGGGATCACGATCTCGAACAGCGCCGTGAGCGGCGTCGCGCCCAGATCCAGCGCCGCCTCGTAGATACTCGAATCCATCTGCTTGATCTTGGGCATGACGGATAAGAACACAAAAGGCGCGCACAGTGTCACATGACCTGCTACCAGCGGAATAAATGTATCCTTGCTGATGTGAAAGACTACGACCAGCAGGATGCAGATCGAGAAACCTGTCACGACGTCCGCGTTGACCACAGGCACCTGGTTGAGGGATGTGATCAGTGTGGAGACTTTCTTTCCCGAATAAAATGCTCCGATCGCTCCCAGTGTCCCAAGGATTGTCGCGAGAAAAGCGGATCCCAGGGCCAGAAGAAGTGTCCCGCGGATCATATCCGTCAGTTCCGGTGTTGTGAACAGCGTCACATAGTTCTGCAGGGAGAAGCCCCTGATCGCTCCGATCTGAGTGGCGCTTGTAAAACTATAGACTGCCAGGATCAATATCGGGAGATAGATGAACAGCAGCATGATAATAAGATACGCACGTTTCAATATTTTGACCATTACAGCAGCGCTCCTCCTCTCTCATTTTCCTCACCCGGTTCCGTCGTGAGCAGGGTGAAAAGGCAGATGATCGCCAGAAGGATCAGCGCGATCATGGAACCTCCGTGCCAGTTGTAAGCGGAGAAATAGCTTCCGATAAGGCTGCCCATGATATAAGTGCTGTTGTACAGCATATCCAGGACTACATAGTTAGTCATGGCCGGCAAAAAGACCATGGACACTCCGCTGACAATGCCGGGGACCGACAGGGGCAGCGTCACCTGCAGGAATGTGTGCAGATCGTCCGCGCCCAGATCCATGGCCGCTTCGCGCAGCGCGCCGTCCAGCTTGGAAAGCGTGGTGTAGATCGGAAGGATCATAAAGGGCAGAAAGTCATATGTGATACCGACTACCGCGTTCGTGAAGGGATACCTCGCCAGGTTCCCTTCGATCAGTGTCAGGACCTCCTTGAGCGCGGTGATGCGCAGCGAGAAGTTGATCCACATAGGAAGCACAAAGACCATGATGATCACGGACTTCGTCTTAAGCTCGCTCATCGCCAGGATATACGCGATGGGATAAGCCAGCAGAAGGCACACAACTGTCGTCACAAAAGCGATCGCAAGACTGTAAAACAGTGTGCCCATAGTATTGGGATCTGTGAAAAATCCCGTCAGATTCTCCAGTGTGAACTGTCCCTGTCCGTTCGTAAAGGCGTAGATCACAATAACGATCAGAGGCGCCACTACGAAAAGCAGCAGAAAGACAGTATATGGAATTCCCAGATTCTTTCTTGAAAATCTCAATGTTATTCCCCCCTGGCTTTACTTCTTCTTGATCGTGAAGGTCATCTTGTCTATAGGCATCAGGAGACTGACGCTGTCCCCGAGGTTCCACAGATACTCGTCGTTGACAACAAAATCCTGCTCGAGTTCCGTGTGGATGACGTAGCTGTAGTGGTCGCCCTTGTAGATGAGGTTGCTGATCGTGCCCTTGACCAATCCTGCGTCCTGGTCGTCCGTCATCTGGATATCGCTGGGGCCGATCGCCACCTGGATGCGCACGCGGCCCGGATCAATGGCCTCTCCGCTGGCATCCTGCAGAGTTCCGTCCTCTCTTCTGGAACTGCCCTTGATGATCTTAGTCACGCTGGTATCAAGAAGATGTCCGTTGTACTCGAGTTTGAAATCCTTGTTGATATCAGCGAAGAAGAAGTTGGTGTGGTCCTCTGCGAGCATGATGTGGATATTGTCGGGCTCCACGCGGATGCCGACATGGTCTCCCACCTTCGCGGAGTGAACAGTCTGGCTCACGATCTCATTCTTGCCGGAGAGCACCGTGATCTCATAGTGCATTCCCTTAAAGATCACGGAGTCCACGACGCCCTGGATCACGCCGAGCTCGGGCTTCGTCAGTTCCACGTCCTCAGGTCTTACGACCGCTGTGATGTGGGTTCCCTCTTCGTAGTCATCTACGCATTCAAACTCACCGCCGCAGAATCTCGCGCGGAGCTTGCCTGTCATCATTCCGTTGAAAATATTGCTTTCTCCGATGAAGTCGGCGACAAATGCATTCTTCGGCTCGTTGTAGATGTCCTCGGGCGTTCCGATCTGCTGGATCTTGCCCTCGTTCATGACGACGATCTTATCAGACATCGTCAGAGCTTCTTCCTGGTCATGAGTGACATAGATGAAGGTAATGCCCAGTTTATCATGCATATCCTTGAGCTCGATCTGCATCTCCTTGCGCATCTTGAGATCCAGCGCGCCCAGGGGCTCATCGAGGAGCAGGATCTCGGGCTCGTTTACCAGCGCGCGGGCAATGGCGATACGCTGCTGCTGGCCGCCGGAAAGCGTGCTGACGCTTCTCTCCTCAAAACCTTCCAGATCTACCAGATCCAGGACTCTTCTCACCTTGCGCTCGATCACGTCCTTGGGAGTCTTCTTCTGCTTAAGTCCGAAGGCGATGTTATTGTAAATATTCATATGGGGAAACAGGGCGTATCTCTGGAAGACCGTGTTGACCGGCCTTTTATACGGAGGAAGATCCTGGATTGATTCCCCGTTCAGCAGTATCTCACCCGATGAAGGCATCAGAAAGCCCGCGATCATGCGCAGAGTCGTCGTCTTTCCGCATCCGGAAGGTCCAAGGAGCGTAACAAATTCTCCTCGCTTTACTTCCAGGTTGAAGTTGTCCACTGCCGTATAACCGTCCTCGTAGACCTTGGTGATCCCGCGCAGTTCAATAATGTTTGTGTTGTTCTCCATTCCCTTGTTCTCCATATGTGTTGGTTTTTGTTTGCTCTAAATTATAATTATCAGCACCGGGGTGCTGTTTTAATTAAAACTCTGGCGGAGTGCTGATCCAAAGATACTTGGCCGGCCTGCTGCCCGGATTTTCGATCCGGTGCTTCTGCGACGCCTGATAGTAGAAGCTCTCGCCGGATTTAATGTGATACACCTTGTCGCCGAGCCACAGATTCAGTCTTCCGCTCATCAGATAGCCGAACTCCTCGCCGTTATGCGGCTTATCCTCATCAAGAGATGAGTGCGGCTGGATCACCACCAGCAGCGGTTCCATCTGAAACCTCTGCGCCGTGGGCACGATCCACTGCCTGCTGTTGCCCTGCTCGTCCAGCTTTTCAAAATATTCCTTCTCCGTAAAAACGACCTGCTCTTCTTCATCCTTGAAAAATTCCGCAGGTGTCGTTCCCAGACACTCGATAAGGTCCATCAGAGTCACCACAGAAGCGGAAACCTGCCCTCTCTCAAGCTGGGAGATGAATCCCTTGGTGAGCTCCGTCCGGTCCGCCAACTCCTGCTGAGTCAGTCCGTTGCGGTTGCGATGGTTCCTGATCCTTCTGCCGATATCAATGTTGATGCTGTCAGTATCCATTCTTACGCCTTCCTCTCTGAGCCGTCCAGCGGCATCTATTCCGCAGTTTCCAATGTGACATACAATTCCAATAATAAACTGTAAATATTCTAATGCTAAACTTTTCGGCTCGATTTACAATTATACTATTACTAAACTTTGTGTCAATTATTACTTGGTTTTTTCTAAAGAAAATATAAATTTGACAGGGGCTCTGCGGGTATTCTACAGTAGAGGAAAGGAATCTGCTTCCCGCATGGCTTCGAAAGCATTATTACCTCGTGCGGAGAAACATTGGAAACGGAGGTCTCGATATGAGCGGAAATGAGACAGACAGCAGGATCTTTCTGATCGCGGATACCCACTTCGGAGATGAAAATATAAGACTTTATGAAGAACGGCCATTTCCTGATACTGATACAATGGACCGTGAACTGATCAGGCGATGGAATTCGGTTGTAGACGATCATGACCTTGTCTATCACCTCGGCGACTTCTGCTCCGGCGGACAGGAACGATGCCGTGAGCTTCTCTCTCAGCTGAAGGGACAAAAGATTCTTGTGATGGGCAACCACGACCAGTATCTGACTCCACAGCAGTGGCGGGATCTGGGCTTCGAGGAGTGCTATGACCTCCCGGTCATATTGAAGAATTTCTTTATCCTCTCCCATGAGCCGCTTTATGTCTGCCGCAGCATGCCCTATGCCAATCTTTTCGGCCATGTACATAGCAATCCCACCTACCGTTCAGTCAGCAGCCGCAGCGCCTGCGTCAGTGTGGAGCGCATTGATTACACCCCAATCCTGTTGGAAACTCTTAGAAATCAAATACTTGAAGAGGAATAATCGTTTTTTCGGATGCAAGTTCTGACTTTTTGCACGGTTCTGACGTCTTAATTCATTTCTGCCCTTTTAGTGCCGCTGGATATCCTCCAGCGGCACTTTAGCGGCAATACCAACTGTTTTGATCATTTCTACCTTTTGAGTGCCGCTGGATGTCTTCCAGCGGCACTAAAACGGCAATTTCAACTGTTTTGATCATTTCTGCCCTTTGAGTGCCGCTGGACATTCTCCAGCGGCACTTTAACGGCAATAACAGCTGGTTTGATCATTTCTGCCCTTTGAGTGCCGCTGGATATCTTCCAGCGGCACTAAAAAGGCAAGTCGACCCGATTTGTAAAAAATCTGCTGCCGCCTCATACAAAATCCCCCGGATTTGAACCAACTTTAAATCCGGGGGATTTTCTTACTGCGCTGCCGCCAGCAGCTGCTTCGTATATTCTTCCTTGGGATGATCATAAACTTCATCCACTGTTCCCTGTTCTACAATTCTTCCCTTTTTCATGACAAGAACTCTGTCGCAGAGCTGATACACGACGTTGAGATCGTGTGAAATGAATAGATAGCTCAGGTCAAGCTCTTCCCTCAGGTCTCGAAGAAGCTGCAGGATCTGGGCCTGGATCGTCACGTCCAAGGCTGATACAGGCTCGTCCGCGATGATAAAGCGGGGTCTTCTGATAAGAGCTGCAGCAATGCTGACTCGCTGCCTTTGACCGCCGGACAGTTCCGAAGGTCTTGCCGTCAGAACTTCCTGCGGAAGCTCTACTTTGGCGAGCATGTCGCGGACACGGCGCTTTCTCTCTGCTTCGTCGTATTTTCCGAATACGCGAAGGGGCTCTTCCAGAGACCATTCCACCATATAGGCGGGGTTCAGTGAGCTGTAGGGATCCTGAAAAATGATCTGAGGCCGCTTTGTGTAGTGCACAATGCTGCCCTCCTCGGGCTCGAGCATTCCGAGGATCATTCTGGCCAGGGTTGACTTGCCTGTTCCGCTCTCGCCGACAAGCCCCATGATCTCGCCGTGGCGGATATTGAAATCCACATCATAGAGGACCTGCTGGTACTTGCCTTTGCCAAAGAGGCCCGGTGTCCTGTAACCGCCGCTCACATGATTCACCTCGAGGACGAGCTGCTTTTGAGCTTCCGTCACAGCTTCGGCGACGGGATCAGCGCCAAGCCCGGTCATCGTTGTGATCGTATCCAAAATACTGTCAGCCATTGCGCTCACCTCCTGTCTGCCCAGGATCCGCGGACGGAGCCTGTCCGGTCTCTGCCGGCGGCAACTGTCTGGAATCTGCGGTGACAGCCTGTCCGGCCTCCTCCGCTTCTTCTTCCGCATGCTTTCTCGCGATCACTTTCACCCTCGCGGGAATGCACTCGATCAGATGCTGGGTGTAAGGATGCTGGGGGTGGAAAAAGACATTCTTCGTCGATCCCTCCTCCACGATCACTCCCCTCTGCATGACAGCGACGCGCTTGCAAAGTTTCCGCACTACATTGAGATTATGAGAGATAAAGAGCATGGACATCCCGTGTTTTCTGTTAAGTTTTTTCAAAAGCTCAAGAATCTGAGCCTGGATCGTCACATCCAGCGCCGTTGTGGGCTCGTCCAAAAGAAGAAGGCTGGGACGCGCCACAATTGCCGCCGCGATCATGGACCTCTGAAGCATTCCGCCGGAGAGTTCGTGAGGGTACTTGTTGTAAACCGCCTCCGGATCAGGCAGTTCTACATCTTCGAGGGCCTGGAGCGCTCTCTTTTTGCGCTCCTCGGGGCTGAGGTCCGTGTGAATCTCCAGAACCTCTTCCACCTGTTTGCCGACCTTCATCAGAGGGTCCATAGCACTCATAGGCTCCTGGAAGACTACGCCGATCTTATTTCCCTGTACTTTGCGAAGGAGCGCCCTGTTTGCGTGGAGCATATCTTCGCCGTCCACCAGGACGTCGCCCCTGTAATCACACTTTTTGCGGGGAAGGAGGCCGGCGATGCTCATCGCCGTGACGGATTTTCCGGAGCCGGACTCTCCCACAAGGCCCAGGATCTCCCCGTCCTTAAGGGTGAAGCTCACGCCTGCCACCGCTTCTCTGTCTCTGTTATGAAACTTTACATGGAGATCTCTGACTTCCAGCATCAGTCCACCTCCTTATTCATGATCTGCAGTCCCTCTCCGATCAGGCTGACGCCGAACACAAGGAGCGCGATCACGCCGCCTACGCTGAGCGCGTACCAGGGCGCTGAGCGGAACATTCCCTGTGCTTCGGAAAGCATATAACCCATTGATACGTCCGGAGGCGTCACGCCGATGCCGAGAAAGCTCATGCTTGCCTCCGCGAGGACTGCGTTATTAAAACCGATCGTCAGCGCCGGGAGCAGCACATGAAGCGTATTGGGCAGCATGTGGATCAGAAGGATCCTCAGGTTCGACGCTCCCATCAGCCTCGCGCTGATAATATAATTCACGTCTCTCTGCGCGGCGAAAGCCGTTCTCATCATGCGGGCATAGCTGGGAATAAAGACGATCCCCAGCGCGATGATCACATTGTACTTGCCCGGTCCCAGAATACTGATGATGACCAGCGCAAGAAGAATGCTCGGAAATGCCGTCAGAGCGTCATTAAGGCGCATCAGCACTTCGTCCACAATGCCGCCGAAATATCCGGTCACAGCTCCGACTACTGTTCCGACCCCTGCGCCGATCAGGATCGTCAGCGCCGCGATCAGCAGTGTCGTTCCCGATCCCTGCATGACACGGCTGAAAATATCGCGGCCGAATTTGTCCGTCCCGAACAGATGCGCCGCTGACGGTGCCTGGAGCTTTGCAGAGCTCATCTTGGTGGGGGGATAGGGAGTATAAAACCTGCCGATGATGATCCACAGGACAATGATGCCTGTTATGATGCATCCGGCAATAAGATATCCGTTCAATTTCTTCTTCATCATGCGCGGCCTCCCAGTTTAAGGCGCGGATCTATCTTCTGGTTAATAAGATCCGCTACGGTTCCCGAGAGAATGACCCAGAAGGCAAGAATGACGACAAGCGCCTCAACGACCGGATAATCTCTGTTGGAGATCGACGCCACAAGAAATCTTCCCATACCGGGAATTCCGAATACCTGCTCTACAACGATACTGCCGCCGACGATCTCTGCCATAGTCTGGCCCAGGAATGTGATCGTCGGAACAAGGGAGTTCTTCAGGACGTGTTTTTTGAGGACTTCCACCCTGTCATTGCCCCTTGAGATCGCCGTGCGCACATAGTCCTTCTCCATCTCCTCAATGAGCGTGCTCTTGAGCATTCGCACCGCCATAGCGATCCTCGGGATCGCTATACAGACCGCGGCAAAAAAGAGATAGCGAAGCGCCCCCATCAGATTCTTATCCATCTTCGGAAAGTCCCCGGGTGTAAAAAACTTCAGGATGATCCCGAACACATACGAGACCAGGATACTCAGAAAGAAGGCGGGAACAGCCATACACAGCTGATTGATCGACGTTCTGATCCAGTCGAAACGACTCTCGGACTTCTGGGCTGCGCGAAGTCCCAGAGGGAGCGAGAAGACAACAATGATCGCGAAGCTGATCAGGACCATTACCAAAGTCACCTTGAGTTTAGGCATGATCAGGGAAGCCACCGGCTGCCGGTAGCTGTAGGAAATCCCCAGATTTCCGGAGAAGAATCCCAACAACCAGTTGAAATATTGTACGATAAACGGCTTATCCAGCCCCAGTTCGTGCCGCATTAGTTCAAGCTGCTTTTCTGTGGCGTTCATTCCCAGGATCGCCCGCGCGGGATCTCCCGAAATGATGTGGAAAGCTGCAAAAGCCAGAAATGATACCAGGATCATAGTAATAAAAAGTGCCAGAATTCGGCGGGCTGCATACTTCAAATTAAGCATCTCCTTCTATCGGATCGCTCCGATCAGCTGCCGGTTCAGGCAGCCCGAACCGGTCAAATAAAATGCGCAGCAATAAGAACGCCCTATTGCTGCGCACATGATCGCTTAGTCAGATTCCGTTTTCTGTCATCATTCCCACTTAAGCGTGGAAACATCCAGTACATACAGAGGATAGAATGTAAGACCGGTCAGACCCTTGCGCACAGCGACCATATCCGCCATATCCTGGATATAGACGCTTGCCGCGTGCTCGGTCAGGTTCTTTTCCATCTCTTTGTATATTTTGACCTGCTCTGCATCGTCATAGCACTTGACCGCCTGCTCGAAGAGAGCATCGTAATCCGCGTTGTTGTAGTTAATGAAGTTGTTGCCGCGGTTGCCTTCCTCATCGGCCACGCGCTGGCCTGTAGTAAATCTCTCAAGAAGGCTTCTGGCTGTCAGCGGATCAGCGGTGAGGCCGATCACTGTGGACTGGAAGTTCCTTCCTGCATAGGTATCCGCTTTCCAGCTCTCCCACTCTACACGGTTCAGTGTCGCGTTAATGCCGACTTCCTTGAGCTGCTCTGCGATTACCTCCGCAGTATCGACGTGAGGCTGATAGTTGGAGGGGACAGTGATGGTCATATCAAAACCGTCGGGATAGCCCGCCTGTGTGAGAAGTTCCTTGGCCTTCTTTACATCGTGCTCATAGTAGCCGACCAGGCTCTCGTCAAAATATTTCGTGAATGCAGGGAACACATTGGATCCGATCGGGAATCCGTAGCCGTCAAAAGCCATATCCAGGATGCCCTGTCTGTCCACTGCATAGCACAGAGCCTGGCGGACCAGTTCATTGTCAAAAGGAGCGGCTTCGTTGTTGAGATAGAGCGCTTGTACGAGGTTCATCGTGCCCTGCTCGATATTGAAATTGTCCTTGTTGAGCTCTGCCACCTGAGTGCTGCTCAAGTGGGATACAAGATCCAGCGCGCCGCTCTCAAGACCCATTACCAGGCCTTCTACTTTCTCGTTGATCTTATATGTGACCTTGTCGATATTGCCGGGAGTTCCCCAGTAATCCGCAAACTTCTCAAGTTCGACGGATTCCTGCGCTGTACGGCCAACATATTTATAAGGTCCTGTACCTACCGGCGCGGTGTCCTGTTTGTCATAGTCAGCGGGAAGAATAGCCAGCGTCAGAAGAGACATCAATTCTGTGTTGGGCTCGCTGAGCGTCATCACGAGTTTGTTGTCCCCGTCCTTCTCAAGACTCTCAATGCACTGAAGTCCTGTGGAAGTCTGCGGATTGACCTTGGGATCATCCTTGCAGCGCTGGATAGAATAGATCACGTCGTCAAGATCCACCGTATCACCGTTGTGGAACTTCACGCCGTCGCGAAGTGTAAAAGTATATACAAGACCGTCATCGGAAATCTGAACGTCCGATGCCACTGCGGGGACAGTGTCTCCCTTGGAATCGTACTTCACAAGTCCCTCAAAGACATTGAACATAACTTCCTTGGTTCCTGCCGCCACTGCGTAGTGAGGGTCAAGGCTCTGGTCGAGGTCCTGTGCGATACCGATCACGATCTCGTTGGCCTTCGCTCTCTCTGTAGAAGCCTGTTCCGTTCCGGCTGCTGCATCAGCAGCTGCCTGTGTTCCCGCAGTGCCTGTGTTCTGTGCTGTTCCTTTGCCGCAGCCTGCGAGGAGTGCTGCCACCATGCTTACAGCAAGGATCCCTGCCAGTAGATTTTTCTTCATTGGTTCTCCTTTCATCATTGCTCTCCTTCACTGAGAGTCAATGTGGGGCATTACGCCCATTTGCTTGCCGTGAACATTGTATGATATTGACAAATTTTTTACAAGCGATTAGCGCATTTGAGAGCGAAATAATTGTATAAAATACTGTGCTGCAATAAACTGCGGCGGCAGGTTCGCGTTCTGCGCACAGCTCCGAATTGTGCAAAAAAAAGGAACCGAGATCTTCGGTTCCCTGAGAGCGATAGACGAGGCTCGAACTCGCGACCTCCACCTTGGCAAGGTGGCGTACTACCAACTGTACTACTATCGCATTTATTAAACTGTTTGGCAACCCGCGTTGCCGAGAGCGATAGACGAGGCTCGAACTCGCGACCTCCACCTTGGCAAGGTGGCGTACTACCAACTGTACTACTATCGCATTTACAACCGTTTTTCGCGGTGGACATGAATTAATATACCTCAGCGTCCACCGCGTGTCAACAGTTTTTTTCGTTTTATTCAGATTGGCTTTTCTTCTCTCAGATCATGGTATCCGTATTGGAATACTGTCTGATCGCGTTGATCGCGAAGATGTCGACGATAATGACAAATCCAAGCCATATATAAGTAAATACGTCGCTTCCGATCGAGGCGGCGAAGTCGTAAAAGCCGTGGATCAGGACAGGGATCACGATGCTCAGAGTCCTCATATTCTTGGCAAGTCCGGTCATTCCGGTTACTGTATACTTCTTCTCAAGTCCATAGAAGTGACCCATGAACACGCCGCAGATCGCGTGGAGCGGAACAGCGGCAAGTCCTCTTACCACCGCGACTTCCATTCCGAAACCGGAGATATACAGAACATTCTCCAGGCCGGCAAAGCCAAGTGCCACGCAAACGCCGTAGACAACACCGTCAAACACATAGTTGAAGGCCGGGTTCTTCCAGCTTCCACGGCGCAGCATGAATTTCTTGCACCCTTCCTCCGCCAGCGCTACTACGAGGAAATTCTCGATCAGTACGAAGAGATAACTGTTTTCATCAAGCCCGATCGCCGTAAGGATATTTGTTCCCACCATTTCCAAGATCATAGCCGGGATCGTAGATAAGCATCCCAGAAGGATCAGTTTGGCCAAAAGTCCCGCGGGCTCCTTCTCAACCTTATCTTTTTTATTGATATACCAAAGCAAAACTACACAGGGCACTAACCCCGCAACCAATACCATAGTCATTTCAGACCTCTTTCCGGCTTTTGTCGCCTAGATTTATAGAATTACAGACATTATATCATATTATGCCGGCCACATAATATCTGAATTCCGGCGCCGCGTCACTTCTCCATCTTCCAGAAAGCCGCGCTGTATGCCGGAAGCCTGCTGCCGCCGCCGAAGTCATGCTTCTTTCCGGTGATCAGGTCCACGGCTGTTCCGCATCCCGCGTCGAAATGCGCGACATACTCGCTGTCATCCGCGTTGATAGCCACCAGGACTCTCTCGCCCGCCGCCTTTCTCTCGAAAATGCACTGTTTGTTGGTCAGCACAACACTGCGGAAGTCGCCGTAGCAAAGTGCTTCCGACGATTTTTTGGCAGATGCGAGTTTGCTGATCCACTCTGTCAGCTCATTCCACTCCGGCTTCTCAATGCGGGGCCTGAGGGCGGGATCGCCCTGTCTCTTCTCACCGGTAACGCCCCACTCGCTGCCGTAGTAGATGCTGGGAATACCCGGCATACCGAAAGCCAGCGCATAGATCAGAGGCAGGTGCTTCTTGTTAGTAAGGACGCTGGCCACCCTGGTCACATCGTGGTTGTCCACGAAGGACAGCAGGTGATACCCTCTGTACAGGCACCAGGGATCGGAGCCGAACTGACGCATGAGGGAATGGACGATCTCAAACATATTCATGCTGTTGAAGCTGGAGAAAAGTCCTTTGTAGCACTCGTAGTTGGTCGCGCTATGAAGCTTTCCTTCGCCCATAACAGTCTTGTAATCGCCGCCGAGGATCTCGCCGATCAGATAGAAGTCCTCCTTGAG
>DJXS01000044.1:0-3678 GCA_002448395.1 Lachnospiraceae bacterium UBA6998
AGTGTCAGGATCAGCCTGAGCGGTTACGGCATGCCCCTTTAGAGTTGCTTTGAATGAGCGGCTGGATGAACCGGATCTTTTCTGAGCGTAGGAGGGAATGAGGACTGCAGCTCCTGCAGCCCGAAAGCCCACCTGTCTGAGACGTCCGGTCATCAGGGCGGACGGCGAGTTTTGGAGAGGCGGTTCCCTCCGAAGCGAAGAAAAGATCTGAGTGAATCCCCGCGAACTCAACGTAACGATAAAGGGGCGTGCCGCAAAAGCGTAGGTTTTGAACCTTCACTTAATGCGACAGCCCCTTTCAAGTTATAATGAAAACACCGGCAGATTTTTGCGCCGGTATAAAATCAGACAGGGAGATGAAATTGATGGATCGGCAGAAGGTTTTGGACTACATCAATAAGAAATACAAGGTACAGCCTGAGTATCCCTGGCGTACTTCCCCGAACAGTGCTGTATTCCGGCACGCGGATAATAACAAGTGGTTTGCGCTGCTGATGGATATACCGGGTGACAAGGTCGGACTTAACAGTGCTGACTATGTAGATGTGATCAATCTCAAGATCGATGACATGATCTTCCGGGATATGATCATTCAGGAAGCCGGGATCATGCCGGCCTACCACATGAATAAGATGCACTGGGTCTCTGTTTTGCTGGATGGCACAGTCCCTGAGAACAAGGTCCTTGACCTGATCGATATGAGTTATCTGGCAACGGCATCAGCGAAGAAGAAAGAGAAAATCCGCCCGCCTAAAGAATGGATCATTCCGTCGAACCCGAAGTACTATGATGTCATACATGCCTTTGAAGAAGCGGATATCATCGACTGGAAGCAGGGCGCCGGGATCAAAAAAGGGGATACCGTCTATTTGTACGTAGCAGCGCCGTACTCGGCTGTAATGTACAAGTGCAAAGTATTGGAAACCGACATACCTTATAATCACGCCGACAAATATCTCACTATCAAAGCATTGATGAAGATCAAGCTTCAGAAGCGCTACGCACCGGACAGATTTACGTTTGACGTCCTTAAAGCGGAGTATGGGATCTACGCTGTTCGCGGACCGCGCGGCATTCCGAATTCCCTGAGCGCGGCGCTGAAGAAAGACAAGGGGCTGCGCAGTGAGGGTACTGAACAGGAAGTATAGCCTGAGGAGTAAAGTCGATGAAAATCATGGTCAGCGCCTGCCTCGCAGGCGAGAATTGTAAATACAACGGCGGGAACAACCGCAGTGAGAAGGTTCTGAAACTGATGGCCGAAAACGAAGTGCTCACAGTCTGTCCTGAGCAGATGGGCGGTCTGCCTACGCCGCGCGTTCCTTCAGAGATCTGTAATGGCGTGGTCACCGCCAAAGACGGTCGGATCGTAGATGCGCAGTTCCGCACCGGCGCCGCAGAGTGTCTGGTAATTGCCAAAATAGAGCAGCCGGACCTGATCGTCCTGCAATCGAGGAGTCCCAGCTGCGGAGTGAAGCAGCGGTACGACGGCACTTTTTCGGGAAAGTTGGTGGATAGAGCCGGTGTGACCGCACAGCTCCTTATGGAAAACGGCTTCTGCTGTGTCGATGTGGAGGATCTGGTCGAAGTCCACAATGACGTTCTGATACGAAAACTAAGCAGCGGGGAAATCTGCCTCCTGAAGGATTTTCTGTACGAGGCGATCTTCATTCCGGAAGGCGTGGAACCTCCGCCCAGGGATATCGTGGAGCGGCCGGAACTGAGGATCTATTATGAATATTTTGGCAGAAGTGAAGCGGATCTTTGTCTTGTTGCTGAGGCAGATGGGCATGTGGTGGGCGCTGTGTGGACGAGAATCATGAGCGACTACGGCCATGTAGATGATGAAACGCCGTCTTTTGCCATATCTCTGATTCCGGAGTACCGGGGAAAAGGGATTGGAACCAGGCTGATGCGAAATATACTCAGCCTTTTGAAGGAACAGGGCTTCAAACAAGCTTCTCTCGCCGTGCAGAAAGCGAACTATGCAGTGCGCATGTATAAAAATGTCGGCTTTGAGATCGTAGATGAGAATGATGAAGAATTTATAATGCTGTGCTCGTTGTGAGGAGGTAATTCTCCTTGCGCAGAGCAAAAAACCGCCGCCTTCACTGCCGGAATTCCAGCCCGACAGTAAAGGCGGCTTTTAAATTGTGGTTAATATTCAGTTGCCCTCAATGATCATTCGGCTGTTTTAGAAAACAATCCCATATCTGCATTCTTGGAATCCTGCCAGCGGAGTTTGTCGCCTTCCTTCATGAAAGCGCCGCTTGTCTTCTCTTCGCCGGAAATGGTCTCGTTTCCTTTGTCGTCAAAAGTGTGGATCGAGTAGTTGCCGTCCTCATAGGAAAGCATACCGGAAACAGGGTCATATTCCCCGTGGATCTCCCAGATCGCTGTCTCAGTGGCGCTTCCACCCCAGTGAACTGTGATGTTATAGCTGCCATCTTCATTTTTCGTGGCATCCATGGAGGCCCGTTTGCTGACTTCATCGTCCCATGAACCGGACAGATCCATCTCGCCTACGAAATCTTCCAGAAGAGTTTCGGGTTCTGTTGCCTCGGCTGCTTCCTGAACCGTCTCCTCAACAGTTTCCTGAACAGCTTCTGCTTCCTCGACAGCTTCCTGAACGGCTTCCGGCGTCGGAGCCGGGGTTTCCTGCTTCCCGCCGCAGGCTGTCATGGCGTATACGCTGATAACTAGAGTACCCAGAATGAATAATTTCTTTTTCATTGGTTTTATTCCTTTACTATTTGTGCTGTGTTTATTAGTTGCTATTAGTATATACTCTTCAGGCGGCGCAGTTCCATGGGGTATGGACCCCAACCTCTCACTTGCTCTTTTTCACCTTCAGGGTTTTCAAGTATTCCTTCTGCTCAGGCGTGATCCTGAAGCTCTCTACGCTTTTCTGGATCGCCTTATTGTGCACCCAGTCGGCCAGCCTCTTTTCCTGCAGATACGGCAGGACCGCCTCATACTGCTTCGCCAAAGCGGTTGCGAAATACCATGCGATCATCATGTTGACGTAGTATTCCTCCGACCTGACCTCGGCGACCATGTCCGCATACTTCGTGTCAAATCGATCATCCAGGAAGTGCTGCATCAGCATGCCGATCGCGTACCTGATCGTGTATGTTTTGTCAGATTTGATCCATGACCGGATGTAGGGAAGCAGTTTCTCCGGCTCTTTTTTGAACGCTTTCGGAGAAAGCTGGTCGCAGGTGGCCCAATTGTCGATGAAGGGCAGAAATGCCTCAACTTCCGCTATACATTTGTCGAAGTCCTTCTCCAGCGATATCACAAAAGCGTGCAGTTGGTCTTCGTCAAAATACTGATGCGGCGTGCAGCTAAGAAACGCATCTCTATCCTTGTCCTTGTACAGGCTTTTGGCAAAGGTGCGCAGTGCCGGCGTCCTGACGCCTATGATTCTGTCGGCAGCAACCGTGGGAAGGATTTTCACCTGCATAAGTGCATAATCCTTATCCTGCATCCGGAACAGCTCTTTTACGATCTCATCTCTTTTCATTTATGATTACCTGCTTCTCTTTCTCCAGATGGTTCTTGGCATATTCATACTATACCATGAACAGCCGGAACAATCGACCTCTGGGGAACAATCGACCTCTGGGGTAGTTTGTCCACACCTGTGGACAAACTACCCCAGAGGTCGATAGATGCCCC
>DJXS01000044.1:3785-29198 GCA_002448395.1 Lachnospiraceae bacterium UBA6998
GATGCCCCAGAGGTCGATCGATGTGTAACCCCCCTCTTCCTCTCCCGTCTTTTTTTATAGCAGGCCCGGCAGGTTTGCTTTTACACAGCGGGGTTGATAAAATCATATAAGCAACACACCAAACAGAAAGGATCGGGAACATGTAATGAACGGAAACAGAATGAGTGACGCCATCTCCCGGGAAGAGTTTTCTTTTGCCCAGGGAGTCATCGATAAGCTTGGAAACTATTTTGCCGGCAGAGTCGTGGGACAGGAAAACCTCAAGAAGTCGCTGATCACATCGATCGTGGCGGACGGGCATATTTTGATCGAGTCCGTGCCCGGACTGGCCAAGACCACCGCGGCGAAGGCGATCTCAGACGCCGTAGGCGGCAAATTTTCAAGAATTCAGTGCACGCCGGACCTGCTGCCCAGCGACATCATCGGCACGCAGATCTACCACCAGGAGACCGGGAAGTTTGAGACGATCTTCGGTCCTGTCTTTGCCAATTTCGTGCTTCTCGACGAGGTGAACAGATCCAGTGCCAAGACGCAGAGCGCGATGCTCGAGGCCATGCAGGAGCGCCAGGTCACCATCGGCGGGATCACCTACAAGATGCCGCAGGACATTTTCATTGTCATCGCGACCCAGAACCCCATCGAGCAGGAAGGCACCTACCCGCTCTCCGAGGCGCAGACTGACCGCTTCATGATCAAGGAGACGATCACCTATCCTTCGGCGAAGGAAGAGATCATTATCATGAACAAGATCGAGGACGGTTCGATCGCGAAGAAAATGCCACCTGTGCTCACGCTCGAAGACGTGGACAAGGTGCAGAATATCGCGGATAAGGTCTACGTAGACGACGCTGTCAAAAAATACATCGCCGATATCGTGACAGCGACGCGCCAGCCTGAAAAGCATCTCGACAAGAAGTTCGCAAGTTACATCCGCATCGGCGCAAGCCCCCGCGCGACCATCAACTTCCTCAAGATCGCCAAGGCATCCGCTCTGATGAACGGGCGCACCTACGCGGTCCCCGAGGACGTCAAGAACATGCGCCATCAGGTCCTGCGCCACAGGATCGGCCTGAACTACGCGGCCGTCGCCGACAATGTATCTGTGGAAACCATCATCGATAAACTTGTAAATTCGGTACCTACGCCATGAGTTTAGATCTTAATTACGACTATCTCGACCGGGTGCGGCGGGCCGCCGCGCTCTACACAAAGCGGAAGACCTCTGATCTTCTCGAAGGAGACTACAGTTCCATGCAGCATGGGCGCAGTCTTGATTTTGATGACCTCAGGGAGTACCGCTATGGAGATGATGTCAACTACATAGACTGGAAGTCCTCCTCCCGGGCGGGCAAAACATTGATCCGCCGCTATTTTGCCGACAGAAAACACGACGTGCTGTTCATCGGCGACACGGGAAAGAAAATGACGGGCGACACGCCCGCAGGGGAATCCAAGGAGCAGATCGCGCTGATGACCTTCGGCGTGGCGGCTTATCTTCTGGGCAAGCAGGGGGTGAACTATGCCCTTTCCTGCTGCGGCAGCGAGAGTTCCAGGATCAGTTCCTTCACCTCAGGCCCCATGCACCTTGAAGAGCTGATCACCGAATACCATAAGGCGCTTGAGTGCGGCGTGCCCAAGCAGAGTTTCTACGAAACGGTCAACGGCGCCGCAGGTCTTTTCGAGCGGCACATGGTAATGATCCTCATCACGGACGCGGAAGGGCTCGCTGAGATGGACGAAGCCCTTGTGAGGCGCCTGATCTACTATAACGATGTCTACATTTTCAAGATCGAGGACGCGCTCCTCACAGCGGACGGCGCGTTCGACCTGGAGGACGACCGCTTTGTGGATCCCTTCCTGGCTATCTGCAGGGACCTCCGGCAGGAGGAACTGAAGATCAGGGAGGATCTGGAGCGCACCGCGGATCATCTTCTAACCCGGAACCGCATCTTCTTTAAGAGCATTTCCAAAGAGGAAGAGATCGTCGACACTCTCATCGATCTGTTCGGCCGCAGAAAGGAGGTCCGATGAAGTATTCCATAGATCTTCAGTCTCCTTTTGCTTTCTCCCCCTATTGGTACGCGCTGGGGATCGCGCTGATCGTTTTTGCGCTGCTGCTGCGCTTTGGTTTCAACCGGCTCTTTGCAGTGAAGATGGACTCTCCTTTCAGGATCGACAAGCTCCGCCGGGACTGCCTGCGTCAGGTAGATAAGATCGAGAATGCCTATGCCAAAAAAGAGATAGACTCTCGCTCTGTCCACCAGCAGATGAGCCAGGTAGTCCGCAGGTTCGTTCACGATGTCACCGGACTGGAGACAGAAACCATGGTCCTGGAGGACCTGAGCCGGCTGGGAAGGCCTGAACTTACAGAACTCATCAGAGAATACTATGAGCCTATGTTCGCCCGCGCGTCTTTCGTCAACGCCGGCACTTCTCTGATGCATGGCAAATCCCTGGTGAACCAGGTCTACGGGCGCGCCGTCAGGGAGCAGAAGATCCGCCGCACAGCAGAGCGCCAGGCTTCCGTCAACAGATTTCTCAACAGAGTAATACGTGTGACGCCCCGCTTTCTCCGGGGTCTTCTGGTGCTGCCCAAGATCAACCACAATTCCCTCACCTGGATGGAACGGATCCAGCTCGCTTTCGAGGCCGGAGATATCGATTCTCACTGCACAACCGAGAATATGAACAAAGCTGTTCGAAGCTTCGTCTACGCCGTGACAGGCGCCGAGGACGAGGAAGCGGCTTACATGAAAGCCCGCGACGCCGCCCTCCGAAACAATGAGCCCGGTATCGCGAGAACCATCAGAAAGTGTTACGAACCCGTTTCCCCGGACTGCAATCCCGAGGAGGCGCGGCGCATGATCAATAAAGGTAAGGAGCTGATCAAAGATGAGTGTAAGTTTTCATAATCCCTGGGCACTCATTCTCGCGGCGCTTCTTACCGCCGCGGTATGTTTTGCCGCATTTAAACTCAAGAAAAAGCCTGACAACAAGTCTTTTATAAAAGCTGCCAACACGTCCCGCATCAAGGCGAACCCGCTTTACAAGCGCCGCCTGATCGAAGCCGTGATCTTCCGGGTCCTGACGGCCGCAGGCCTGATTCTGGCGATCGTAGCTGCCTCATTCCTGATTGCGAGACCCTTTAAAAGGGACACGGTCAAGGACACTGTCAACCGCAGAGATATCTTTCTGTGCGTCGACCTGTCCTCCTCCAACTATGAGGGCGTGCAGAATCTCGTGCAGGCCTTCCGGGATACTGTGACAGGCCTCGACGGCGACCGGATCGGTATCTCACTGTTTAATACTTCCAGTATCCAGTTTGTCCCTATGACGGACGATTACGACTTCGTCCTCCGCAGGCTGGATTCCCTGGAGGGATATCTGGCTGCCCAGGAAGAATTTGAGACTTCCTTCGCGCAGAAATACGACTCGGTTTACGATATCCCGGACTCCGAGAGAGCCCGCTACGAGGAGCTGAACAGGATCCTTGCCTCTTTTGACGAGGGTCTGACGGCCGGATACGAAATGAAAGGAACTTCTGCCATCGGCGAGGGCCTGGCCTCCTGCCTCTTCAGCTTCCCTGAACTCAACGAGGAGGAGCGCACGAGGATCATTATTTTCGTTACAGACAACAAGCCGGAACTTCTCGGAAATCCTCTTGTGACGCTGACAGACGCCGCGGGCATGTGCGCTTTTGACAAAGTAACTGTATTCGGCATCGATCCCGCAAGCCCGGACAGCGAAGGTTCTATATCAGGCACCGCCGAGATGCAGGAAGCTGTGGAGTCCACAGGCGGCAAGTTCTATGGCCCCGGCACTGCCCTGTCCGCTACGGAGATCCTCGCGGATATCCAGTCACTGGAGCGCAAGATCACCAATACGACCACTGCCACTGAAGACACGGATCTTCCGACAGTGTGGTTCTATGTGCTCGCCGTGGGCTTTGTGCTGATCGTCCTGACGACCATTTACTTTGTCATGCGCAGAGGCATCACCAGGGGCAAGCTTTCCCGCAAAGTGACTGCCCTCATAATCCTCGCGTGCATGGCGGCAGGCGTCATCGGCGTCGGCCTGCGTCCCATGTACCTGAGTCCGGACGCGGAGATCCGCACCAATAACCTGGATGTCGCTTTCGTGGTGGATACCACCATCAGTATGTGGGCGGAGGACCACAAGGGCGGCACGCGCATGGATGGCGTTCAGAAAGACATCCGGCTGATCATGGATGCCCTTCCGGGGAGCAGTTTCTCTGTGATCAGCTTCAGCAACGGAGCTGAGATCCTGACGCCTTTCACCCAGGATATTGTCTCTGTCAGCGACATTGTCTCTAATCTCGACATGCCGTCCTTCACGACTTCCCGGGGTTCGTCCCTGAACACGGCTTTCGAGGCTCTTCGCATCACCGCAGAGTCCGCCGCGGCCAAAAAGGGAAACCGCAAGACCATCGTCTTTCTCTTCAGTGACGGCGAGACCACTGACGGTTCCACTCTCATGAGCTTCAGCGAACTGCACGGGCTGGTAGACAACGGCGCGGTTCTTGGCTACGGCACAGCGGCCGGCGGCCGCATGAACTACCCCGGACGGGGCTATATCAAAAATATGTCGGACGGCACGATCGCCCTCTCCCACATCGATGAGGACGCTCTGAATAAAGTTGCCGGAGACCTCGGTCTCCTCTATATCAACGAAACTAACGACATGGGCAGCGCTCTTTCCACAAGGCTGCAGATGATCCGGCTGATGAGCCGCGACGCCTTCTTCGCCGAGGGCAACCGGACCGGTTACCTGGAAACTTACCACTATTTTGCGGGCTTCGTGGGTCTGCTGCTCCTGGTCTGGCTCTTCTTGACCATTTACAGAGGGGGGGTGGCGTGATGAACCCGGATTTTGAAAAGATCAAAAACGTGCTCGCCGTAATCCGCAGGGTCCTCCTCTCAGTCTGTGCTCTTGTGATCACGCTGGGTGTCCTCATTCTTTTGAGGAGCCTGATCAACGCGGAATTTCTGCGCAGCTACAACAGCGGCCGCTACTCCTCAATTCCCGAGAATCTTCTGCCCTATCTCCCCTTCGGCGAGAACTATGTGGCGCCCTACAATCTCGGAAATGTAGAATACCAGCGCGGCAACTATGACAAAGCGATCTACTACTATGCTTTGGCATATCAGAATGGTCCGCCGGAACATCCCGAGCACGATGAGGAGTGCAGGATCCGCGTGAATCTTGCTCTGTCCATGTGCCACACAATTGATTTCGACAACCTGGATTACTCCGACGCGGAGGCCGTTGCGGAGGCGATGGTCACTTTGCAGCAGGCGCGCGCTATTTTGACCGAGGCTGAATGCGCCAGCGAACCGGTGGGAAGCGACGACGGTCATTACCGCGACGCGGACAAGCTCAAGCACGACATCGACAGGATGCTCGAACAGATGCAGAATCAGTCCGATTCCAACGAGGACGGCGGAAACGGCGGTGGAGACGGCCAGGACGAGAATCAGGACGGCGGTGAAGGTCAGGATGAAAATCAGGACCAGAGTGACGGCGGCGGCCAGAATGAGAAGGACGCTCAAAGCCAGAAGGAAGAAGAACAGCGCGTCAAAGAAGAGCAGGCCCGCCAGGAGAAGCTCAAGGAAGACCTCCGTCAGCAGAAAGAGGACCTCAGGGACGGCAGCAGCTCATCCTCCTATGATTACGAGTACATCGACGGCGGAGACGCCCAGGGATACGGAGAAGGAACACTATGGTAACCGGAAAGAAAAAACTGATCACAGCGGCCGCGGCAGGCTGCCTTGCTCTGGCTCTTGCCGGAACTTCTTCCCTGACAATGGCAGGCAGCCCGGCACTGGCGGCTGAGGACAAGACGGAGGACGTCATGCACGGCCCGGACGTGCCCCCGAAAGGGATGCGCTACGACGAGTGGAAAGGATTTGAGTACACCAAAGATACAGAGTTTGACCTCCGGACCTTCTGGACCATCACAATGTATGACCACTCGAATCCGGAGTCTCACGACCTGTTCCGGGATCCCGAGAACGTCGAAGACGCGGTCCTTAAGATCGTCGACGCGAAGTCGGAACCTGTGGGCGGCGAGATGAAGCTGCGCTCGGGCGGGTTTGTGGACATCACTGTTGAACTTTACTGGACCGGGACTATGAACGGAATAGAGAGTGCCTACGCATATGAGCACTACTACAAAAACCCCTTTTACGTCCAGTGGAGCGAAAACGCGGCCTATCCCTGCGACGCCTACACCGGCACTTCCCTTCTGAACTACTTCAGCACTAATGACGATGCGGCGGACGACAGCATAAGTCCCGGGCAAGCCTCGGCTTCTTCCATGGCGGAGTCGGACATCACCTGGAACGGGCGCACTTACAGGCTCTTTGCCCAGTCGGATATCCGCAATGCTTCTTTCTCCGACTGGTACGAGAGGCAGGACGGCGACAAGTACCGCTTCACCTGTCCTGCCGCGCTGGAGACAACGCTTACATTCCGCGTGCCGGCCGACTACGACGGCCTGGTCCTCGCCATCGACAAAGATATCACCGATGAGCGGGATCACTACCTCACGGAAAACGGTGAGTTTATCAACTCCTCAGATCTTTATGCGGACATTCTGACGAGGAGTGACGGAATCAAACAGTCAGCGGATGACTTCTACTTTATACGCGTCTCGGATCTGCTGGAATATTTCAAGGAAAAGCATTAAATCCTAAAGGAGAACGGACGATATGAGCAAATACAAACTCGCCGCTTTCGACATGGACGGCACTTTTCTGGACTCTCGAAAGGAGATCCTGTCTTCTACTGTGGAGGCCTGCAAAAGAGCGTCGGCCGCAGGCAGGATCCTCGCTATCGACACCGGCCGCGCAGTCTCAGAGCTCACCCTCTATCCCTTCGGGGAGATGGGCATCCGCTACGGGGCCTGCACCTGCGGAACCGTGATCTACGACTTTGAACGGGGCCTCGTCCTTGCCAAAAAAGTGATCCCCGCAGAGTTCATCCCGATCCTCGCGGAAGTCTCCGCGAAGGAGGACCTGATGCTCCAGGTCATGGTGAACGGCATCTCCTATGTAGAAGCATCTGATGTAGCGAACATGCCCCACTTCCAGATGGCGGTCTACCAGCCTCTCTACGAGGCTACCACAGCCTGTGTGGAGGACATTCGGGCCTTCGCCGTCGAACACGCGCACGAAGTCAACAAAATGAACATGTACCATGCCACCCCTGAGGGACGTCTGCGGACGCAGGAGCGGTTGGCGGATCTCCCGCTGGACTTCACCTATGCCGAGGAAACCTCCTTCGAGATCACTCCCCAAGGCGTTTCCAAGGGCACGGGACTCGTGGATCTGTGCCGCGTTCTGGGCGTTCCGATCGAGGAAGCCATCGGCGTCGGAGATGCCTTCAACGATGTCCCCATGCTTGAAATGGCGGGTTTGGGCGTTGCCATGGGCAACTCCAACGAAGCTGCTTTGCAGGCTGCCGACGTGGTAGTCGGCGACAACGATCACGACGGCATCGCCGAGGTGATCGACCGGTATCTGATTGGGTGAATTTCTTCGTCCGCTTGCTCCCGCCTTTGAAAAACGGCTTGTCCCGGCGAGCGGTTTTGTCCTCGTTTGAGAGTATCCTCAAGGAGATCATTAATCCATGAAAAGTATAAAAAGCATCTACAAGATCGGCCACGGCCCTTCGAGTTCCCACACGGTCGGCCCTTACCGAGCCGCTAAGGTCTTCGCCCGCCGCTATCCCGCTGCCGACAGCTTCCGCGTTACACTCTACGGCTCCCTTGCCTTCACCGGCGAGGGCCATGGCACCGGCAAAGCGATTCGGTCAGCTATTCCGAACGCCGAGATTCTCTTCAACCGCACTGAGCGCAGTCTGCCGCATCCCAACACGATGCTCTTTGAAGCCCTGAAAGGCGGCGAAGTGCTAGGCAGCGCCCGGATCTTCAGTATCGGCGGCGGCTCCATCCGCATCGAAAACGAGCCCTCCGAAGAAGAGATTGAAATCTATCCGCAGGAGAATTTCTCACAAATGCTGGAATCCTGCCGCATTCAAAACATAGATCTTCCCACTTTCATCTACAAGATGGAAGGGTCCTCACTTCGTCCCTATCTGGAGAGAATTTGGAAGGCTATGAAGAATTCCGTTGAGCGCGGCCTTGCCGCAGAAGGCATTCTTCCCGGCGGATTGAATGTTGCGAGAAAAGCCAAACTGCTCTATGAAAAACGCTGCTACAACGAGAGCGCCGATGTAACCATGAATCGCGTGATCGCTGCCTACGCCTATGCAGTCAGCGAAGAAAACGCCGACGAAAACATCGTGGTCACCTCTCCGACCTGCGGCAGCTGCGGTGTTCTTCCGTCAGTAATGTACTACATGTACAAAGACCGCGGTTTCCCGGAGAACGAGATCTTGGATGCTCTTGCTGTTGCAGGGCTTATCGGCAACGTGATCCGCACCAACGCCAGTATCTCCGGCGCTGAATGCGGATGTCAGGCGGAGATCGGAAGTGCCTGCTCCATGACAGCCGCCGCTCTTGCTGCCCTCTACAAACTCAACATCGACCAGATCGAGTATGCAGCCGAGATCGCAATGGAACACAATCTCGGCCTCACCTGCGACCCCGTGAACGGTCTGGTGCAGATCCCCTGCATCGAGCGCAACGCCGTCGCGGCCATGCGCGCGATCACCGCGGTGAACCTCTCCCGCTTCCTCTACACCACCCGAAAAATCTCCTTCGACGAAGTCGTCGCGACCATGTACCGCACCGGCCTCGACATGGACGAAAAATACCGGGAGACTTCCCATGGAGGGCTGGCGGTGATCTATAGCAGGAAGTGAAGCAGGTAATATGCTTTAAGAAATGCGGAGTCTTATGACAAAAAAGGACTGGGGAAAGCGATTCCCCAGTCCTTTTTCTTATGCGGCTGATTAGATTATTCTCAGATACTTCTGCTGCACTCATCCTGAGTATTCCCTGAACATCTCCAGATATTCCTGCTCCACCTCTGCAAAAGGCCTCACAGTATAGTCCGGCATCACCTTCAGTTTCGGCTCTTCGCCGCGCAGCTGCTCTCCCAAAAGAATTGTCAAGTCATACCATAGCAGTGCGTCATCGATAGCCTTGAGCTGAGCCTGCTCTTCTGCTGTCAATGTACTCCCAAGAAACTTCTCGTAGATCAACTCGAGCAAATGGTTCTCATGCTCACAGTACTCCGGCAGCTCTTTCTTGAACGGTCGCGGGATATCAGACATATAACACTCACTTGCATCATGCAGAAGGCAGGCGAGGACCAAGCGATCTGAAAGCCCCCGGGCGACCGCTTCCCTCGCGCAGCACAGGCAATGCTCCCCGACAGACCAGAAAGTCTTCACATGGCCGTTGCCACGGGTGATCAGAGACAAAGCGTGAGCGATGTCCTCAATACAGATCGCTTCTTGATCGGGATTTGTCGGCTCGAAATGCTTGCCGGTATAGGTGGTGATGTAGTTGCTCATGTGGTTCCTCGTAGATGTTGAGTTTGTTTACAGTTGAGTGATGGATACATTTTACACACTTCTAAGTCAACTATCCATCCTGGTGATAAGAATTCTTCTGGAGATGAACATTTAGACGCCACTGCCGCTGAAGTGCCCTTCAACTGCCTACAAGGGCACTCAAGCGGCAGAAATGAAGAAATCTGGCATTATTGCCGTTGATGTGCCCCTCAACTACCTACAGGGGCACTCAAGCGGCAGAAATGAAGAAATCTGGCATTATTGCCGCTGAAGTGCCCTTCAACTACCTACAGGGGCACTCAAGCGGCAGAAATGAAGAAATCTGGCATTATTGCCGCTGAAGTGCCCTTCAACTACCTCCAGGGGCACTCAAACGGCAGAAATAAAGAAATCTGGCATTATTGCCGCTGAAGTGCCCTTCAACTGCCTACAGGGGCACTAAAACGGCACTAAAGAAGAAACCAGCATATCGCCACACAAAAAACAGGGCAGCTGCTCAAACCGAGCAGCCGCCCAACAAATTTTGTAACTTACCCCTGATGCACCACCACCTGCGGGAACGGAATCTCAATGCCCTTCTCCGAGAAGAGCGCCCAGATGTCCCTGGTGAGCTGGCGCTGCGCCTTAAAGACATCTTCTTCCCTGACATCGACGATGATCTTGAGATTGACGCCGCTGTCCGCCAGTGCTGTCACGCCCAGGAAGACAGGTTCCTTCTGGTAGAGATCCTTGTGGGCCTCATACATCAGCGGCAGACCATCCGCAAGGACTTTATCAAGCTTCTTGAGGTCTGTGTCGTAAGCCACGCTGACCTCGCAGGCCGCGACGGATCTGTTGCGGGAGCGGTTCTGGAAATTGCGGATGTCTGAATTGTTGACAACCTTCAGGTTGCCGCCCGCGTCCTCGATCGTCGTCGTGCGGACGCCGATGTTGCGCACCGTGCCCCGGAAATCATCCAGAATGATGATATCGCCGTTGACGTACTGCCCCTCAAAGATGATGAAGGCTCCTGTGATGATATCCTCGATCAGGCTCTGAGCACCAAATCCCAGGATCAAGCCCACAATTCCTATGCCTGCCAGCACAGCAGTAGTATTGACACCGAGGATCGCCAGACCCCAGACCACGCCGATGATCACGATCAGGTAGTGGAAAGTACCCGCCGCCAGATTAGCGATCGTCTGGGCGCGCATGCTCTTCTTGCCAAAATACTGAATGATCCACTTGACCACCACATTGATGACCCAGAGAACGCTGATTGCAAGAATCAGTGTCAAAATATGGGCCACCGTTATTCTGCCGCTCCGCTCAATCAGGAAATAGCTCTTTTCCAGATCGTGAATCTTTTCCTTTGTCTCCATAGATACGGGAAGCCACTGCGGGTTGAGCAGCAGAATGATCAGTATAACCGCAATCACTGTTCCGATCATCGTCCTATTCTTTTTCATAATCCATGTCCTCCTGCTTGTACTGTTTTGACCTGCATTACAAATAGTTTCATTTCCGATGAGCATTATGGATAAAAATCGGACACCTGCCGAATATCCGTGACAAAGTTCAGATTAATGCCGAGTTCCTCATCCTGAATGTCGTACTCGTCGTCACCTTTTGCGATCGCGTGGAAATACAGACTGTAACGCGTGCAATCCGAACTCGGCGGTATAAGACTGATCGAATCCGAATAGGTGTAAGTATCGCCGTTTTTCACGAACCACGCGTCGACATTTCCGCTCCTGATTTCCTCAGAATAAACGGGAGTATCGCTGTCCGCGTAATACCAGAAA
The DNA here is from genome assembly GCA_002448395.1 of Lachnospiraceae bacterium UBA6998. Lineage (GTDB taxonomy): Bacteria > Bacillota > Clostridia > Lachnospirales > Lachnospiraceae > CAG-791. The sequence goes on from DJXS01000044.1 coordinate 15,074, forward strand.
ACTTCAATCCGGTCGAACTTCAACCTGTACTCGTGTGGATCACCCCAGTCTTGCTCCAGATTAAGGTCACACGAAACGTCCGCATTACCGCCTGTCCCGCTCACTTCAAAGTCGCCCTGTGTCAGATAGCACTCCATCAGCACAACGCTCTTTTCATCAGTGAACTCCGATGTCATCTCTGTTCCGTCGATCTTGTATTTGAGATAGATCGTGATTTCTACTGTTCCGCTGTCCATTAACGGTCGGAAATTAATGTCGTTATCGGGATCAAAGACATTCATACTCCTTTCCACATCACCGGCACCGTAAGCTGTATCCATCCGGCAGGTGCGGCCTGCGCCCGAAATCTCCGCGTAAGACTCAATATCCGTTGCGCGTTTCCCGATGATCGTATAGTTCAACATTAGGTGATCAAGTTCTCTCCACCCGTAGACAAAATTGATCTCGGCCTCCGGCTTTCCGACTACGGCACCCGGAAAGTCTCTTATTTCAGTGTAGGTATATAACTCATCAGGTGAATCGTATGTGTCATCACCCTCTATATCCGCGTGGAAATGGAGCTTAAATCTCAACGCATCCGGATCCGGCGGCGTGGCATCCAGGCCTTCGTACCAGAAAGAAAATCCCTGGATCATGTTGCCGTCAGCATCAGGTCCGCTGATATAAGGTCCCGTAAAGACCTGGGGATCGCCCTTGCTCCATATAGTCTTTCTGCCGGCGGGTATATCATTTCCATAGGAATCGATCTCGAACCATTCGATTTCAACCTCCTTAAAATCAATGCTGTAGGAATGAGGATCAGCCGCTCTATAGACCATATTCACTTCATAACCTACGTTCAGATTATCTACACTGCCGTTCGCATAGCCTGACTCTATATCCAAAAATGCAGACATGATTTCATGATTGCCGGGAACTACGAGTTCTTTCTCTTTGGACTCACCGCCCAGCTTATACTGAAGTGTGATCGTGGTTACCCACTGTCCGCCGCTGAAAATCTGAAGGTCGCCGCCGGCATTGTCTTCGACCTTTTTACTGCCGGCGCCGGTTACCTCGGGCATAGTATGCTCCAAATGAGTGCTTCCACCCGGATCATAGGTGATCTTGGCCTGAGAAGTGATATCCGTCGCGTCATTTGCCGTGATATCATATCCAAGTTCCAGATGATCGACCATCTGGTACCAGTACAGGTGATCGAAGCTCAATTCCGGCTCCACCAGCGTGACGCCGGGAAGCACAATAGGAGTCAGATCTGCGGAAGTCGGGCGGTTGATCCGGTAAACGGTTTCATCTGTATCGGTTCCCGTTCCCTCCATATAACAGATCAGGTAATAATGCGTCGCTCCTTCCGCGTCCGCGGGAGGTGTGGCATCGAGTGTCCCCGAATAACTGAAGGTCAGTTGTTTATAATCTCCGTCTGTAACGGGTCCCGAAGGACCGGTTACCGGACTTGTGCCCGTGCCGTCCCAGATTGTCCTCTTGCTTCCGATCTTTTCGTAAGTGTAGGCGCCGCTTCCTGCAGAAACCTGCTTCTCCCATCCTATATCGATCCCGGTGATCGATACATTGTATGTGTGACGGTCATCGGACGGATATTGGAAAACAATATCCGAAGTAACTGTCTGGTTTGCAGCGTCAGTTCCGCTTCCGGAAGCTCCCAGTCCATAGAGCCACAGAGGCCCCTTGAACTCCGGCGGCATGGAAGCGCTGAAAGTGCGCGTCCTGTTTTCTCCGTGCAGCGTGTAGTTCAGTTCCACTTCAACCGTCCAGGAGTCGCCGCTGTGGTGCCACCACAGTCTGTCTGAGCCGTCAGCATTCACACTGATCAGACCCGATCCTGTTCGTTCATCCATCGTAACCGTCTTTGCGGGATCAATATCAGACGTCACTGTCGCGACTGACCTGATATCCTCAGCGTCGCCGGGCGTGATCGTATATCCGACTTCAATATGATTGAGCTCGTCCCACAAATAAATGTAGTTGATCTCCACCTCCAGATCCTTTTCGATCTCACAGGGCGTCGACTGCCCATACGTCGGAGTGTGGATCGTATACACAGTCCCGTCCGTATCGGTTCCTGTGCCCTCCATATAATAATTGAGGTAGAAGTGCGTAGCTTCCGCCGCGTCCGCGGGCGGTACAACATTGAGAATGTCGTGGTACTCAAATGTCAAAACATAGTTGTCCCCATCTGCGACCGGTCCTGAAGGCCCTGTGATCGGGGAGGTTCCGGTGCCGTCCCAAACTGTTCTCCTGGTGCTGCCGACTTCCTCGTATGTATTGCCACCTCCGCCAAGAGGGACCTCCTTCATCCAGCCCATCTCTATTTTGGTAAACGACACATCATAGGTGTGACGGTCATTCCTTCCATACCTGAACTCAATCGTGTCACTGACGACTTTATTAGCAGTCGAGCTGTTCCCCGACAGATACTGCGGATCAAGCCACAAGAAGTCCATGAACTCCGGCTGCGCCGTGTTGCTGACCGTGAGCGTCTTATTCTCCCCGTTAAGCGTATACGCAAGAGTCACGTCCGTTTTCCATTGGTCCGCACTCATATATGTCAATTTGCCGGTACCATCCGCGTTTGCGTCGATCGTTCCGGTCCCCGTCTTTGAAGGCATGCTTACCGTCATGGAGGGATCTGCCACGGAAGTGATCGTAGTAGAGGATGTGATATCTTCCCCGTCATTAGCCGTGATCTTATACTCCACCTCAATATGACCCAGGCAGTACCAGTAGTAGACATGAGCGATGCTCACAGTGGGATCCTTGTAGGTCGGTTCCTCAGGCAGATCAGGCTCGTCTTCAGGTTCTTTTTCCGGTTCTTTTTCAGGTTCGTCCTCAGGTTCGTCCTCAGGCTCCTCCTCAGGTTCCTCCTCAGGCTCGGGAGAGTCCGGTGAATCCTGCGGTTCCGGATCGGTCACAGGGGGCTCTGTCTCCGGCTCCTTGGGCTCCTCAGGCTTTTCCGGAATGTCCTTATGCTCCTCCGGATTAATTGGAGGCTCCGGCGCGTCAGGCTCTGCGGGTTTCTCCTGTTTAGTCTCCGAAGTGGCTACTGTCTCTTTCTCAGAAGCCCTGGGTTCAGTTCCCGCCAGCTCTCCGCCTGGACCGGTGGACACAAGCAGCAGGAGCAGCAGTCCGATGAGCGCAAAAAACAGAAACCGCCTCGGACTGTTCCTTCTGTCCGGCCCGCGTGTCCCGTAAATTCCCTTATGATGTTTTCCACCCTTTACTGGTTCGTACGGCTCAGCATACTCCGGATACTGATCGTTGATCTCACGCATAGGCTTCCCCTTTTCCTATGTCCCGCGGCGGATTCCCCCGGATTCGATCTGTTCTTGAAATGTGTTAAATAAAAGACATGAAAACGTAAAATTTCGTTAATATAATACTACTGTCCCGCCGCTTCAAAGTCAACAAAATTGGTCAAAATATCGATCTATTCTCTCTGATCTTCCGCCTGTCTTCCTCGGAGTATTTCTCGACATCCATCTTCCACAGGAGAATGACGGAAATCGTAAAGGCGATCAGGTCCAGCCCCAGATAAGTAAAGATCAGTACATTCTCAACCGCTGCCGGCTGTCGTACCAGCGACGCGTCGTACCCGGCAAGGCCTAGAAGACCGCTTACAATACCTACTGCAAGGCCCCAAAGCCCCACCATGATCGCGCTGTAGACAGACATCGTAAATCCGTCACTGCGGAATCCGTTCTCTGCCTCCAGGTGATCAAGGACGTCAGATATAAGTGCCAGCAGTATAAACTGCGAAGGCACAATTCCAATCGCTTTGAGCGCCACACCGGCACACACTATTTTGAAATTATGGACGCCAAGGAACGCGACCAGCCCGCCTGCCAGCGACAGGATGAGTCCGGTGACAATGGACCGCTTTTTTCCGAACTTGTTTGCAAGAGGCCACACAATGAACATGCCGAGCGCCGCGGGAAGGCCTCCGATCAGGCCAAGCGCGCTCATCAATGCTCCCGAAGCTTTTTCGGGGTCCTCCGCCCACAGAACGCTTTCGAACATCCATCGCGAGTAAAAACTCATGGATGTGTTCTTGACCAGCTGTCCCATCAGATAGAAAAGGACATACAGCATAACCATCCACCAGTAGTGGCTGCGGAAGCAGGCCTCCCTGTGACGGCTTGCCGGAATCTTCTCATCCCGAGGATGCTCCATTGCCTCCTCCGTTATGCGCTCCCTGGTGAAATAGAATTCCACAAGGATCCCGACTGCAGTAACCAGCGACAGGATGATTGCAATGATCCTCCAGTGATAATAGGACGCCGCGATGTTAAGCTCTCTGTCATCGTACACGAACATATAACTCTGCAGGAGGACCGGCACCAGTATGCTGGCACCAATACCAGCCACCGCCACCAGAGCCGCGTTGGACGTCGTCGCCAGAACCCCTCTCTTATTAGTGTCTCGGGTCGACAGTGACACCATTGAACTGTGCGCTGTATAATAGCAGGGATACGCGAATGCGTAATACAGGTTATAACTAAGCGCGATCCAAACCATCTCCAGGACAGAGCCGTTATTGGGAGATGAAAACAGGAGCAAAATAGCGACGATAAGCAGGGGAATCGACGCCAGCATATAAGGCCGAGCCTTCCCTGCCTTAGTCTTCGTGTTGTCGATCCACCTGCCTATTGTAAGATTTCCATATACAACAAAGATTACCGATACGATCGGGAGAAGCGCCGCGAACGCGCCGAAGGCATGTTTGGTCCATCCCAGAACGTCAGCGTAATATCTTGTCAGATACGCGCCGAAGATCGCGTTCGCCAGCATCGCGCAGAAGGGCGCAAGAAAATAGCCGAGAGCAATTTCCTGCAATCTGACCTCGTCGCTGCTGATCTTAGTATGAAACGCGGGCTTCTCAACGATCTTTTTCAGGAACTTCATTCTCTTCCCCTGCATTCTGTAATGATCTGTCGGTTATTCTTAAATTATAGCATTCTGCAATGGTTTACGTCCGAATCGGCAGCCATTTCGCGCTTCTTCCATGTTATATTTTTCTGTTTAAGGTATAATAAAAGGAGCAAACATCAGGAGGTATCCCATGAACAATATAGAACGCAGAGATAACGGCATTTTGTACATTTCCGATGAATCAGTCTTTGAACAGCAGAAGCGCGCCCGCCGCCTCACCCAGAAGCTCAACACGATGGACCGCTCTGATTTTGAGGGGATCAGCGCTGTCGTCAAGGAACTGCTCGGCAAGTCGGAGGGCGCCTTTATCAATCCGCCTTTTTACTGCGACTACGGTTTCAATATTGAAGTCGGCAAGAATCTCTTCTGCAACTACAACTGCACCATCATCGATGTCGGCAAAGTAGTGATCGGCGACAACTGTCAGATCGCCCCGGGCGTCTCCATCTATACGGCAGGCCATCCGGTCCACCCCGCTGCCCGCAACACAGCCTACGAGTACGGAATCGACATCACGATCGGCAATAACGTCTGGATCGGCGGAAATACCGTCATCCTGCCCGGCGTCCATATCGGCGATAACGTCGTGATCGGCGCGGGAAGCGTTGTCACCAAAGACATCCCCTCCTGGTACATTGCCGCGGGAAATCCCTGCAAACTGATCCGCAAGATCACCGAAACCGACCGCTATACCTATTTCAAGGGCGTCGTGGCTGACGCGGAGTGTGAAGCCGACATGCGGCGCATGTGGGAGGAAAACACGGATCCCGTGAAATTCCCGACCGCCGAGGACTGAACCACAAACTAAATCACGTACAAAACAAAAGGGTTTCCGCAAAACCTGTGCTTTTGCGGAAGCCCCTCATTTTTTCAGAAAGTATTATTTTCTCCCGATTCATATGCTTGTCAATCAATTAACAACTACTTTTTATCGTTTTGCCGTTTTATACAAATTAAGCCCCGGAGGATTGGTAATCTTACACGAAACCAAATCCCCGGGGCTTCTTCTCAAAAAACATATCTCTGCTGAACAGCATAACTGATAAAGAACAGTACACCGTCCACCACTACCTTAACCGCCACTTCCGGCACAGTCGGAAGCAGACCGCATCCTCCCGTCACCAAAAGAGCACTCAGTCCCATCTGAATGAGCGCTAAAATTAAATACCGGACTCCGGAGGTGTGCACCTTCTTTCTGCTCTCGAACACCACTTTGTAGTTCAGGGCGTAGTTGCAGGTCGCGGAGATCACACGCGCCAACACCGTCGAGACCGCTATGTAGTTTCCGGTCCTGCCCTTAAACATGCCGCAAAAAATCGTGAACAGCACGAGATCCAGCACGCAGGAAGAAAAGGAGGAGAAAACATACTTCATAAACTTCTTTCCCAGAATTCGGTATATTTTGACAGAATCTGTGAGGGTGTTGAAGTGTGTCTGATGGTTCTCCTTAGAGTCATAGATCGTCCGGATCGGCACCTCGATAATGGGGTAATTGCCGGCGCTCTCAAGCAGCATCTGCGTCTCGAATTCGAAGCGCTCGCCCGGCACATCCAGAAGTTCCTTCATAAAAGTCCGGGGAATACCCCGCAGGCCGGTCTGCGTGTCGGTCACGTGGACGCCGGCGACATAAGCAAAGACCCGCTCGGTGATGCCGTTTCCCATTCTGCTGCGCCAGGGCACATCTTCCCCGTCAAAGCGCCGCACGCCGAGCACCAGACTGTCCGGGTGCTCTTCCAGCGTCTTACTGACCTTTTCGATGCACTCCGCGGTGTGCTGTCCGTCGGAATCGGCTGTAACACAGCCGATCGCCTCCGGATATTTCTTCAGAATAAAGGCAAACGCGGTCTTGAGGGCCCGCCCCTTGCCGCGGTTGACTTCGTGTGTCAGGACAGCGCCGCCCAGCACATCCACATAGGCGCCGGCCCGCTCGAAAATATCCTTATAGTCAGCTCCGCTCCCGTCATCGACGATCACCACCGGTCCCCGGCTGCCCGCCTTAAGCGTCTCCAAAAGCTGCAGCAATCTCTCGTCCGGCTCATAGGCAGGAATTACGATCGGTGTCATAAGAACCTCCTTCTTAATCCACTTCTCAGTATACAGGCTCTCCATACCGGTTTTCTATCACTTTTTTGACAGCTCCCGCTGCGATCCAGATCAGCCACGAAATGCCCCAGAGCCCCGTTATGAAGCTGATTCCGAAATAGAGGCAGGTCACGATCTCCCAGTAGATCGGCATAAGGGTGCGGAGGTTATTGTCCCTGTAATAATACTTCTCTTTTCTTTCCTTATGATTCTTTCTGCCGGTGCTCACATAGCGCCTGCCGCCGGATACGCCGCCATAGCCTGCATCGCCGGCATTCGAGCGGCTGTCAAACGTACCGGTATATGCTGCGCGGTTCGCGCTTCTTGCCCTGGCCGCCCGCTCCTGCGAGCGTCTGATCCTCCGGAACAGGCTCTTTCTCGAACTGTTGTAGACAATCAGGACGACGCCTGCCCCGACAAAAATAAACATCAGCGACGGCCCGAAATTGTCTCCGAACAGAACTGCCGGAACAAAGCTGAGAATGATCAGCACAATGCCTGTGATCTTCTGCTTGGTACTCTCATTTTCGGCAATCCTCTCCTGGTCCGCCACGATTTCCTCCGCCTCATGATCGAGCTCGAGGGGCTCGCTGCCAATAAACTTCCAGGGCTTTTTATAAGCGCCGGAGATCAAAAAGCAGGCGACAGACGCTGCAATAAAGACAAAGAAGAGTGCCGTTCCAAAAGAGGACAGCGCTCCGACGAACCAGTTATACCCGGGGATATCCAGCAGGATCGGTCCGATCACCGATGTGATGCACAAAAAGATCCCGAAGCACTTGAGCATCGCCGCGAAGCTTCCGACTCCCAGATAGTCACATACTTCCTCGGCGGAGATCACCCTGAAATCACCGTATTGTTCCGGAGCGGGATCCTCCGCAGCAGTCTCCTCATGCGCGGTCCCCTGCTGCGCAGTACCTCGACGGGCTTCTCCCATATATTCCTCAATGCCGAGAGTCTGAGCCAGTTCCTCGAGGTTTCCGAATTCCGAGATCACAGTGCCGACTGCCTCGTTCTCGCCGCAGCCTTCCGCGATCAATTCCGTATATTTGTCTTCCATCATTGCCGCGAGCTCTTCGTAAGCCTTGCGGACTTCAGGCGTATCAGGAAGACCTGCAAACATCGTACTCAGATAGTTTCTGATCGTTTCCATGACGTCTCCTTTCTATTTAGCGCAGTTGTCGGGCAGCGCGCGTATCCCTGAAACAGAGATGAAGTGCTCGACCACTTCCTTGGTCAGATTCCACTCCTCGCATTTCTCCCTGTAATACTCTCTTCCCGCGTCGGTTATGCTGTAGTAAGTGCGCCGCTTTCCGTTCTCCGCGCTGCGGCTGAAGGAGATGATATAGCCGTTCTTCTCCATGCGCGTAAAAGCCGAATAGAGCGTCGTCTCCTTGATCACATACTTCCCATCGGAGAGCTGCCGGATCATCCTGGAGATCTCATAACCGTAGGAAGGCTTGTCCAAAAGAAGGTATAAAATAATCGTATCATTATATCCGCGAATAACATCGCTGCTGATCGTGATCAATTGCCCTCCTCCTTTCCTGCTTGCCATATGTTGACTGTCGATGCATCGCCAGTCGTTACAACGTCTGTCGTAGTATATCTGTCGTAGTAAGAATATAGCACTATATAGTTCGTTTGTAAAGGGGGCAAAGGGCATGCCGCAGCCGCTTAGGTAACTCCTCAGATTAAAACGCACAGGGAAAAAAAGACTGCCGCTCCAGGAAATAGTGGTTCCTGTGATCGACAGTAATAAGTTCTTATGAGGGTATGATGGGCCCGGAAAAACCTACTCAAATTCAAAAGCGATCTGCTCGTAAGGCCTCTCCGCTTTCAGCATCGGCAGTTCTTTTGTCAAAAGATCGCCGGCCTTTGCCGCATCGCTCACCCAGGGGATCACTTCCTCGCCGGAGAGGATGAGCGGCATTCGGTCGTGCACCGGTTCCATGGAGGCATTAGCCTCTCTGGTAAGCACTACGAAACGGTTCTCCGCGCCGTAAGGGCGGTAGACCCCCGCCAGATACAGGATTGGCTTGTCAGGAAGGGTGAAGATCACCTTTTCTTTCTTTTTATCCCATTCGTAGAAGCCCGCTGCAGGCAGCGCGCAGCGCCGCTCGGCAAAGCTGTCCGCGAATGTCGGCCGGTCCTTTACGCTCTCAGCCCGCGCATTGATCAGAAGCTTTCCTTTGTCAAATCCCGGAAAACCCCACAAGAGCTGTTCTGCACAAATGCCGCTTCCGGTTCCGGCCGCAATCGCCGCCGCACTCATCCCGGGCGTATAATCCCCTGCCCGGAGCCTCTTGACTGCGCCCGCCAGATCAGGGAAATCTTCGAGAAACGCGTCCTCAGCGTCGTCAGTCCAGAAGTATCTGCCGCACATTATCAGATTCTCCTGACAACTTCCTTAACAAGTCTCTGAAGTTCCTTGCCCGCGCGGTTCGCCACCTTCTGGATTTCCTCGTGAGAAGTCTCGAAAGTCGTGTTTACGATGGCCATGTCTGTGATGCAGGTGATGCCCATGATCCGCATGCCCATGTGCTTGAGTGCTACGCCCTCGCAGCCCGTGCTCATGCCGACCGCATCCGCGCCGAGCATTGCGTACATTGCGACCTCGTTGGGAGTCTCGTAGGCGGGACCCGTGATCTGCAGATAGACGCCGTCCTCCAGCTCGATGCCGAGGTCATCCGCTGTCTTGTGCAGAAGCTCCTGCAGGTCTTTGTCATAGATCGCGCTCACGTCGGGGAAGCGCACGCCCAGCCTGTCGTCATTGGGACCGATCAGCGGTGAGGGCACAAATGCCGTGTTCTGGTCATTGATGCACATCAGAGTGCCGGGATGGAAGTTCTTGTTGAGTCCTCCCGCGGCATTGGTGAGGATGATAACCTCCACACCCAGAAGTGCCATGACGCGCACAGGCAGTACGACCTTCTGCATGGGATAGCCCTCATAGAAATGCACGCGGCCGTTCATCAGGACTACCGGAATTGAATCGATATAGCCGAAGATGTACTCTCCCTTGTGGCCCTCTACTGTCGAACGCGGGAAGCCCTCGAGTTCGGAATAGGGAATTCTTGTCACGACCTCGATGTCGTCCGCCAGTCCGCCGAGGCCGGATCCCAGCACGATACCTACCTTCGGCACAAAATCTGTGCGCTCGCGCACTGCGTTCAGAGCCAGTTCATAATCCTTCAAATTTGCGTTATCTGCCATTTTGTTCCCCTTTCTAAATCTCGCCGGTCATTCCCGGTTTATTCTTTCCTGAAACCCTTGCGCCTCTCAGCGACGTCGATCAGTTCCTTCGCCTCTTCCATGGCGGCTGCCAGATACGGCTCCTGCCATTCCCGTCCTTCTTTTTCCGCCCGTTTGATCTCCTCCCAGGCGGCGTCTTTCTCCGCTTCCGAGCTGTATTTTGCCCCGCCGAAGAGATGCGGATGCCTTCGCACCATCTTATCCGCGGCAGTTTTCGCCACGTCCTCCAGCGTAAAGAGACCCTCTTCCTCCGCCAGGCTCGCGTGGAAGATCACCTGAAAGAGCAGGTCGCCCAGCTCCTCCCGCAAGTTCTCAGGATCCCCCGTAGCTGTCAAAATATTGATCCCGCACACGACCTCCGCAGCCTCCTCGATGCACATGGCCTTGATGCTCTCGTGGGTCTGTGTGCTGTCCCAGGGGCATCCGTCCTTGGCGCGGAGGCGCTCTATGATCGTTTTCAGTCTTTCCATCTCACTCATCTTGCTCATTTCCCCGGCCGCGTCACTTGTGCTCTCCGATCATCTTCTCCATCCAGATCATACTGTACCACCTTCCGAATTTGTATCCGCACTGGTGGAAAGTGCCGACCGTTCTGTATCCCAGATGTTCGTGGAACTGCGCGCTGTTGTAGTCCAGATACTCGTCCGGCACATCCGGATATCCGATGCAGGCGTACAGATTCAGCATTCCCTGCGCCTTCAGCGCTTCCTCAAGGGCCTCGTAGAGCTTCCTTCCCAGGCCATCTCCGACCGCTTCGCGGTCGAGATAGATCGTCATCTCGCAGGACCGGTCATAGGCCGCCCTGTCCTTGAAGACGCCGGCATAGGCGTATCCTTCGATCACACCGTCCCTCTCGATCACCAGATAGGGATAGCGCTCTTTTATATGCGCGATCCTGCCCCTGAACTCTTCGAGTGACGGCACATCGTATTCGAAAGTGATGGCGGTTTTCTCCACATAAAAGGCGTATATCTCAAGAAGCCGGGCCGCGTCGTCCACTGCCGCCTCGCGGATACGGATCCCCGAGGATACAGCAGTTTCTTCGCCGCACCCGCTCATTTTAATCTCATTCATATGTCGCAATGCTCCCTCTCGGGCCAAGTATTATAAACCCTATATTTAATAATACCGCATCCCCCGATTAATTCATACTTTTCTTTCTCATAAGGAATTAGCAGGGGCTTTGTGGTATTATAAATACAGAACTTTTTTCCGCTTATGAAAGGATCAGCACCATGTCCGAATACGGAATTTCTCAGATCTATCCCTCCGACCGCTACTCCAATGACCAAGTCGATAAACTGCTTCTGGCCGAGGGGATCCGCAGGGACGCAAACCTTGATTACACATGCGGCATGTACGATGACGATATGAACATTATCGCCACCGGCAGCTGCTTCGGCAACACGCTGCGCTGTATGGCGGTCAGCAGCGCCCACCAGGGCGAAGGCCTGATGAACGAGATCGTCTCGCATCTGATCTCCTACCAGTACAGCCGCGGCAACATGCACCTGTTTCTCTACACGAAATGCGATTCCGCCAAGTTCTTCGGCGACCTCGGATTCCACGAGATCGTCCGCATTGAGGACCGCATCGTCTTCATGGAGAACAGACGCACCGGCTTTGCCGATTACCTGGACGGCCTGCAGCGCGAGACTTCCAAGGCTCTCGCCGCCAAGGCAGCACCGACACCCGCCGCTCCCCGCACAGCAGCGCTGGTCATGAACGCCAATCCTTTCACAAACGGCCACCTTTACCTTGTGGAGAAGGCCTGCGCCGAGAACGACCTCGTGCACCTCTTTATGGTCAGCGAGGACGCTTCCCTGGTGCCTTTCGCCGTCCGCAAGCGTCTGATCATGGAGGGCACCGCCCACCTGCCCAACCTCATTTACCACGAGAGCGGTCCCTATGTCATCAGCAGCGCCACTTTCCCGAGCTACTTCCAGAAGGATGAGACTGCGGTCATCGAGAGCCACGCCTTCCTGGATCTGCAGGTCTTTGCCAAAATAGCGGCGGCCCTGAACATAGGCGTCCGCTACGTCGGCGAGGAGCCCACAAGCCTTGTGACCGGTATCTACAACAGGATCATGCAGGAAGAACTGCCCAAGGCGGGCGTCGCCTGCGTTGTCGTACCGCGCAAGGAAGCTCCGGCAGGATCTGCTTCCGGCGGGCAGGCCATCAGTGCCTCCACCGTGCGGCAGTTTCTCAAGGACGGGCGCTTCGATGAACTCCGCGATCTGGTGCCGGACAGCACGCTGCGCTATTTTGAAAGCCCGGAGGCAGCTCCGGTGCTCGCGAGGATCCGGAATGAAGAAAATGTGATCCACTATTGATGCTCCCGGAGATTCCGGGCTGACTGATACACTCAAACAGGAGGAAATATGAGCAAGAGTTACAGACCCCTTTATCACGCTTCCGTGCCTTCGGGCTGGTCCAATGACCCTAACGGAACCATTTTTTATAACGGTAAAGCGCACCTGTTCTTCCAGCATTACCCCTACAAACCTGCGTGGGGTACCATGCACTGGGGCCACTTCACGACCGAAGATTTCGTGCACTGGGATGTGCTCCCGGTCGCTCTTGTTCCGGACCGGGACTACGAGGTCATCTGCGGGTGCTGTTCCGGCTCTACCATCGAGAAGGACGGCAAACTGTACCTGATGTACACCGCCGCGCAGCCCACACTGCAGAGGCAGTGCATGGCAGTATCAGAAGATGGCGGAGTTACTTTTACCAAAGATGAATCCAATCCCATTCTGACCGCAGACATGCTCAGCAAAGAAGTTTCCCCTCTGGATTTCAGGGATCCCCGTCTCTTCAAGAAGGACGATTGGTACTACTTCATCGCCGGCGCGCGCGTAATCGATCTGAATGCGAGCAAGGAAGAACTCGATGAGCGCACCAAAAAATGGGACAAGCACGCTCCCTCTTCCTCTCTCCGATACGCCGAGGTGAACGAGGTGCACCATTCCGGAGTCAGCAACAAAGGCCAATCTCCTTCCCTGGACGATGTCTTTGGCATAGAGCCTGTGGACGCCGGTTTCGGAAACCTCATTCTGTGCAGGAGCCGCAACCTGATGAAATGGGAATATGTGGGACATCTGCTCCACAGGCAGCCGGAGTTCGAAGAGGACTTCTACAACCTCAACGGCGTCTATGAATGCCCGGACTATCTGGTGCTCGACGGCCAGGAGGTCATCCTCACCTGTCCCCAGAACCTGCCCCAGATGGACAACCTTTACCAGAACGTCCACTCCGGGCTCTACCTTCTGGGCGAACTGGACTTTGAGACCGGCCGCTTCCACCTCACCAAGATCGGCGAACTCGACAACGGCTTCGACTTCTATGCGGCCCAGAGCCTGCACATGCCCGACGGGCGCGATATCATGATCTCCTGGAAAGAAATGTGGGACCGCAACTATCCCACTCAGGCCGAAGGCTGGGCCGGAACCTATTCTTTCCCCAGGGAACTGGGCATAGACGGAGAATGGCTGATCCAGAAACCGGCCAGGGAACTCGACAAGTTCTGTAAGAACAAGGTTACATGCCAGTCCCTCTCCGTCACCGGAAGTGAAGTGTCTGTCAAAGGCATCAGCGGCGCAGTCACAAGGATCCGCCTGACTCTGGAGCCCGGCACCGCTGCCCGCGCAGGCGTCAAACTCTTCGCGGGAGAGACGCATGAAACAGTAGTATATTTTGACAAGGAAGAAGGCGTACTTGCCATCGACCGCAGTAAGTCCGGCATTCCTTTCACGGGCAGTGAGGACAACGTGAATGTCCGCAAACTGGACATTGACTCCCCGGAATCCATCGAGCTGGAGATGCTGCTCGACGTCAGCTCGCT
>DJXS01000044.1:29318-29454 GCA_002448395.1 Lachnospiraceae bacterium UBA6998
GCGAATGTATACCCCGATCCCGAGGATATCGACGTCCGCTTCTTCGCTGAAGGCGGCAGCGCGGCTTTCCACGATATTGAGAAATTTGACGTGATCGTGTAAATGATCTGAAGAATCGAGTAGGAGGGGGTGATTA
>DJXS01000043.1 GCA_002448395.1 Lachnospiraceae bacterium UBA6998
GTTCGAATCCCATGTCCTCCGCTGAAACCGGGAACAAGGTGTTGGAGCCGTGTTCCCGGTTTTTCCTTTATTTATGGGTTTTTTCGGCACTATCGTTTATTGGATGGCAACCAATTTTTATTGTGTAAAAACGATTGTTTTTCGATTCTATGCAACCAAAATGCAACCAAGATTCAGAACATCTTCGCGAAATGTTTATTCAGCTTCGCCTGCTCCTTCTTCTCCACGTCGGTCAGAGTCGACCTGTAATTCCTCTTCATGACATAGTCCGTCTGCCATCCTCCCATCTTCATGACATATGCATCCGGGATACCGAGCACGTGCGCTATACTTACGTAGTAATGCCGCAGGGCATGCAGGCAGAAGGCCTGGGGCATATTGGCGTGCTTGACCGCCTTCCGGAACCGCTTCGAGAGCTGATCGGGATTCAGTGATATGATCGGATCGTTCGACAGATCTATGCCGGCGAAGACCTGGGGCGGGAGGACGACGGTCCTGTGCGACTTTACGGTCTTGTTGGTTTTCTTCTCAACCCACTTCCCATTGCTTTTTTTAACAATTGCACGCTGAACAGTGACGGTGCCATCACCGAAGTCGGACGGTTTCAGAGCACAGATCTCCGATCGGCGCATGGAGCCGAATGCCGCAAGCATGGCAGCGGTCTTTACTTCTGGGTCTTCCTTGTCGAGATAGGCCAGGAGCTTCTTCAGCTCCTTGTCCGTCGGCACGTAGATATTCGGCATGATCACCATGGGGAGAGTGACCGGAATACTCCCGACTCCGGCCATTGTAAGCGCCGGCCGCAGGAGCCCATAACAGTTCTGGATGTACTTAGCGCTGTATTCTTCCTCCAGCATAAAGGCAACCCACAGTTGGAGACCGCGCTGATCGACTTCAGAGACGTCTAAATCTTCCAGTGGCTCATACTTACCGGTCTTCAGATAAGACCTGTATCCGGTCACTGTGGACGGCGACAGAGCCGTTTCCTTGACGTCTATATACTGCTCGATCGCGTCATGCACGGACAGCTTCCCGGCGTTCTGGGCCTGATCATACTCCCAGACAGCAGCGAGCCTTTCGGCTTCCTTTTTACTGTCGGCCGTAAAGGATTTGTACTTGCGGACCTTTTGGCCATCCTCTTTATATTCGTAATGCGAGAAGACCAGGCAACGCCACTTCTTCCCTCGCTTTGTCGCTTTCGCCATAAAATAACCTCCTCAAGGGTATAGAAAACTAAGCCCCGAGAAGGTATACTGTGCTTGGAGAGGCTCAGTAACCCTTCTGGGACTGGTGTCTATTTCATCCCTCATCCTGCTGCAACAGGGTGGGGGAATCTTTATGCTGTTAATAGCTGCTTGATTTCTGGATTTTCTCTTTCACTCCATTTTATTGTTTTTACATCATAATTGTGAGCAGCTTCAATTACCCCGGATTGAATCTTTTTTTCGTCGTTTACGATAAGAATGAATTCACTGTTTTGTCTGCGAGCATCCTTTGTATCGAGCCATGAAAACAAAGCATTGTTTACATTTGACTTTGTGGGGTTATTGATAATATTACATAATCGTTCGGGACGGTATTTAGTTGGGGAAAACAAGAAATCATAAACATACTTGTATCCAGATTTCCCCGAGAGTGCAACATTTTGAGATGCATAAATCTCATTCTCATCAAAATACTTCAATACATCATCAAAGAAAAATGAAGCAACTTTATTTTGTGAGAGCATATACATATCACTTATTCTAAGAATTGCCTGCACAAAGAACAGTTTTTGCTGAGGAAATTCTTTAAGTGAGGACTTCGCTACAAGCTCCCTTCCAACAACGCGGGAATTGTATTGCATTGCAATGCTAGAAATCAGTTGTTTTCTTTTTGAGCTTAAATTAACACCTTCGCTTTCGAGATTACCTATGGTCATTCCATCATCGGAAAAATAGATCGTATCTCCATCCTGCTTAATATATATCTGTATGCAGTCGTTTACTGGATCAAGGAACGGCGTTGTTATTTCATAGTATTCTCCCATTTTTGCAAATGAAGTCTCTTTTTTGATCCATTCAAAGTACTCATCCATCAGCATATGAATATCCAATTCAACACCTCCCTTCTAAAACATCTATTCAATGCTCAATTCTTGCTGAAATGCAACATTCGGCGGTTTTACTATATTAAACTCACGGAAAAATCTCATCGTATTAGCTTCAAAATCAGAACTGGTGACATTTTCAGCCGGTACTGCATATTCTCGTCCATACCCCTGCTTATAAATGTGCCAATGAGAACCGTTTATGACTGTACCGTCTGGATTCCGATGCTTTAATGTATCTCCAACATGAAGCTCAAGAATTGATTGTTTGTTTAATGTGACTATTGCACTATAGTAAACTTTATTAGCAGCAATACTCCCTCGAAACAATTGTATATCAAACAGATCTCTTGGGGTAGTTCCCCGTACTTTAAATCGTTCTTTTTTTCCTTTCTCCGGGAAATTAATAGCATCAACGAGTGATTCCTTAAGCATACGTATTAAGGCTTCCGCCTCAGACTGTGTTAGCATTTCCATAAGTATTCCCCGTTATTATTCCTTTCATTTGTGTTGCGTCGGCTGGGCTATATCAATTCCATCACTCCGAGCGGATCGAAGTAGATCACATAGTTGTCGACCTGCGTACAGATTCCATACCGGCTTCTGTAGTATTCCAGCGCCTCCTGTAATGTATCCTCGGGCACGTCCAGCACTCAGCCATCTCGTAGCGATTCCGGCACCCCATCTTATAGGCACGGAGGATCCCAGTCAGTCCGATCAGGCGGTTGTACGCCCAGATCCTGCCGCTGAGCTCCTGCTTGCGGTTGGCCGTGACGCTCTGATCGAGGATGTTGCCGGCAGCGGTCAGGTGGTGTCCAAGCTCCTCGGCCAATACTGCGGCCTGCTCCTTACCCGTGAGCCTGTCGCTGATCGCGATCACTCCGTCGCAGTACAGGCCTTTTATCCTATCTGATTTAAATCTCCAATCTATAGTCTCAGCCCCATGGCTGCGTGCTTCTTCAGTAAGTTCTTCCGTAGTAGTCATAGCGATCCTCCTGCTATGAGGGTAGCAGTCAAGGTGTGCAAGTGTCTGCACACTACTGGCTCCGTTTTGACTTGACAAACATTTTGAATTTCTCAATCTCTTCCCACTCGTCTTCTGTGAATTCTTCCCCGTCGAAATGGGCGGCAGCAGTATTCGGCTGAATAATATCAGAATCCTCAGTTAAATAATCCAATGAGCAGTGCAGACACTTGGCCAGTTTTCGAAGTGTGGACAGCTTTATGTTGTCGCTTCCCTTCTTATAAAACCCATCGATTGTTGTGTAAGGAATATCAGAGACCCTTGCCAATTCAGATTTGTTCTTAATTCCATTCTTTTTCATCAAATATTCAAGCCTATCAATGAATGACATTTCAACCCCTCCTTATGTAACAATTCCGTAATCTAATTTTACCCCTTGACATAATTAATGTAAAGAAAAAATTACCCCACAAAATAAATAAATTGCCTTTGAGGGTTGACTTATTACGATGCAGGGTATATAGTTCAATTATCAGCTACCCCGTAGGGTAATTTTGGAAAGGAGGGTTTAGATGTTTCCAAATCTAAGCGCAGAAATGGCCCGTAGCAGAATGAATCTTAAGATGCTTTCTTCTGAAACAGAGATTGGCTACGAGTCATTAAAGAACAAAATGAACGGCGCTACAGAATTCAAGCGTGATGAAATGATCAAGATTAAAAAGGTCTTCCCGGAATGCACAATGGACTACCTTTTTGCGTCCGACGAAGACGCGGAGTGAGAAAGGAGAAGAGATTGCTGAAGAATGTAGGAATTGCGATTGTAGCTGCCGCATACATCTGGGGTATGTACACCATGCGGAAACTCGAACCGCACAACAAAGCATATCCGATATATGCGACAGCGATCATGGCAATATGGGTTATTTGGTGGCTGAAAGCTCTGTGAGCTCACGGTTGAGAGATCTGCAGATGGCAGGAATCAGGTTCTCAGACGGGGACCGTCCGGCAGACAGATCATCAGAGAGAACTTCTAAGAGAGAAAATGCATCATCACCACTTAGTAACGATGCTGACTGGGAAGCAGACAGAATCGCACTGTGCGAACGGTGTGAATCGATATCAATGTGGGCAACTTCATTCATCAGCGCTGTGTACGCATTGAGCTTCTTCTCATAAATAACATCGAAGCGATGCTTTCTTTCATCTGCTTCGAGCTCAAGTTTACGAAGCTTTAGCTGATGGCGATTATTAATGAATGCTGTAATTGGTGCGGAAATGAGAGCGCATACGGAAACGATAATTGCCAGGCTGATAGTTGAATCAATCATAGTGATACCTCCTTATGGGGTAAGTATAGCACAAGAAAGGAGAAGACCATGCGAGGAAAGACCGATGTCATGTTCGGCCATAAGGGTTCTGTGTCGGATCCGCCGGTCAATCTCAAGACGATGGCCGGATATGTGGGAACAGATCCTGAAACGCTCAGGATGTGGAGAAAAGGCAAGTATCCGAAGGCACTGACAATATTCGCTAGAATATGCAGGCACAGGGGACTTAAGCCGGATCAGGTCGCAGACCTGGTAAAGCAGTTTGAGTAAGGAGGCTGGCATGACGAAATACGAAGAGCTGAAGATCTTCATTGCAGATCTGCAGGAGGGAGTGGGGAAGCTGCCATGGGCAGAAGTAGAAGAAGAGCGCGCAAGGATGGAAAAAGAGATAAGAGAGGCTCATGCCAATCATCAGATCAGCGGAGCTCAGGCCGGGCGCCTCATGAAGTTACTTCCTCGCCATGCGACGACTGCCTCCACCAATGGAATTGCTGGGAGCAGAGAGGACAATGCAGGGACTACAGATCGAAAGAAGAGGTAAGAAGACAAATTGAGATGCTCAATCAAAAACACAAATCTTCCATACCGGGGAGAACCGACAAAGGCGGTGTACAAAAAGCCGGTAGTCGGAGACGTGTCAAAGTACCTAAGGGTTGAGCTGCCTTGTCAGTACAATCCAAGGCCGGCTCCGATCCCGAAGCCCAGAAAGCCGGTGAAGAAGGCTGTGCCTCCGAAACCGAGGAAAAAGAGACTGTCAGCATGGGATGACGAGCGCAATGTCAAGGCACTGATCGATGCGTACAACGCTGGGAAGAAATATGACGAGATATCAGATCTTCTAGGTCTGTCACGGTCAGCTGTCACGAAAAAGGCAATCGAGCTGATCGCAGACGGCAAGATCATTCCGAGGCAGAGAGAATGGAGTGCCAGGGAAAAGAAGCGCCTCGCAGAAATGTACATGGCCGGAGCAACCGGAAAGGAAATGCAGGAAGAACTCGGAAGAGCCCGGACATCCGTTGACCAGATGCTGAACAAACTGAGGAGGGAAGGAAGGATATGCAAAAGGCAGTAGGGATCTTATTCTTCGTCAGCTGGCTCCTGTGCGGGTGCGGAGTCGAAACAATGCTCGATCACCCTGCGGTGGGAGCAGTAACGCTGATCGCGCTGATCGTGGTGATTGCATGCGCGATGGTGCTCAGTGGAAAGGAGTATGACGAATGATTACAGCAAAGACAAACAAAAACGAGGTACGGGTCACCTTCGACGGAACTGCTGAAGAGATTACCAGTGAACTGAACCGTGTGATCGCAAGAGGTGCTGAGGTGCTGGCGAGGGAGCTTAATGCATCCTACACTGGTTCATTTTATGCCACGGTCATGAGTGCCGCGGATATAGCAAGAGAGTTTGGCCTTGACCTTGATGTTAAGAAGGTCGGACTTGCGATGATGCTTAACGGCAAATCAGCGGACCAGAACTAAAAACAGCCCCACAGGAAGGTGGAGCTTCCACGGGGGCTAGTGAAGTATACACCGTGATTATATCACGGAGAAAGGGATTTAGTAATGATTAAATGGATGGAAAACAAACATAAGGGAAGGAATGCTTCAAACCATGATTTTCAGGTAATGATTTCTATTATAAAGAACGGGACGTCAAAAGAAGGCGCAGAAAAGCGTGCTGTTGCAGTCAGATTCTACCATTCGAAAGAAAAAGAAATAACCAATACTGGCAGGCTTCAGATCGGCATAGATGAAGAAACAGAAAGAATCTATTTTGCATCAGCGTCCGGAACCAAGGGATACAAACTGTCCGGGTCCAAGAAAAACGTAAGAGTAGTACAGTTCATGCCGGACGATTTGTCAAAGTGGGAGTCATATGTAGGGGGCTATGTTCTGCAACAGGACTTGGAGTGCAAGTTGTTTTATGTCGATATTTCTGAGAGGAAACAGGTATGAAGATTAACAGACTTGAGATCGAAGCGGAGTAAGCGTGATGAGACAAATAAATGACCACATAGTGATGCTTGAACTCGGCAGCAGGGATGAATGGCTGCAGGCCCGCGGCAAACGGATCGGCGGGAGCGAGGCGTCAGCAGTGGTCGGGCTTAACCCTTACATGTCGAACACAGATCTGTGGAGCATCAAGACAGGGCGCAGGGAAGCCGAGGACATCAGCGACAAGCCTTATGTCAGGTATGGCCACGACGCGGAGCCGCTCCTGAGGGAGCTGTTCAAGCTGGATTTCCCGGATTACAAGGTCGGGTACCGCGACAACAACCTGTTCCTTAACTCCAAGTATCCATGGGCGCACGCTTCACTTGACGGCTGGCTTCAGGATCCGGAAGGCAGGACAGGGATCCTCGAGATCAAGACCACTGAGATCCTGCAGAGCATGCAGAAGGAGAAGTGGAAGGACAGGATCCCGGACAACTACTACCTGCAGGTCCTTCACTACATGATGGTGATGGAAGCCGATTTCGCCTGTCTGAAGGCACAGCTCAAGTATGACTATGACGGTGACATCTACCTGCAGATCAGACACTACTGGATAGAGAGACAGGACGTTGTGAACGACATCAGGATCCTGTCTGAGAAGGAAGAGGAGTTCTGGCACCACATGCAGAACGGCACAAGACCGGCGACACTGCTGCCGGAGATTTAGGAGGATACAGATTATGGCATTAGAACTGAAGATCATTTCCCCTTCAGAGGAGGGATTCGTGAAGCAGATCGTCTGGAACGCAGACGAGATCGCTGAATATGTGGCCGGAAGGGTCGGCTATTACAAGAACCTGGTCTACACGGATGATCAGATCGTCGAAGCCAAGAAGGACCGCGCCGAACTCAATAAGTTCATTTCGGCTCTGAAAGCAAAGGACAGGGAGATCAAGAAGCTGTGCCTGCAGCCGTATGAGGAGTTCCATCAGAAGATGCAGCTGATCATCGCTCAGGTAGAGGAGCCGGTGAACCTGATCGACAAGCAGGTGAAGGACTACGAGGACCAGCAGAAGGCCGCGAAGACGGAAGAGATCAAAAAGCTCTTCGAAGAAAAAGGCTTCCAGCCGTGGGTGACACTTGACAGGATCTGGAACCCGTCCTGGCTTAACAAGAGCTATTCGCTTAAAAAGATCGAGGCAGATCTGTCGACCATCCAGCACAGCATCGGTGAAGACATCCTGCTGATCAACCAGATGGGAGAAGGACAGCCGGCGGCCCTCAGAGAGTACCAGCGTTCCATGGACAAGACAAAGGCTGTCGAAGCCGGCAAGAGATACATCGAAGCCAAATACGCGGAACAGCGCATGGCTGAGACCATTGACAGGCAGCGGGATGAAGAGGCCCGCAGGGCACAGGAAGAGATCGACAGGGATCTTGGCATCGCGCCCGCTCCTGTGGAAGCACACACTGAAGCTCCGGAGCCGGTGAGCGTTGCGCCGGCGCAAAAGGAAGAACAGCAGCAGGCACCCGAGACAAAGAAGATCAGCTTCTCTGTATGGGTCACAAGGGAACAGCTGGCGGCGCTCAACAAGTGCCTGAAGGATAACGGCATTAAGTTTGAACAGATCAGGAATTAAGGAGGTATACCATGGCAGTTACAAACAGTCTCGCGAACAGGCAGAAGAAAACAGGATTCACCGCATACCTTACAAACGAAGCGGTGAAGGCACAGATCACC
Organism: Lachnospiraceae bacterium UBA6998; assembly: GCA_002448395.1. Classification (GTDB taxonomy): domain Bacteria; phylum Bacillota; class Clostridia; order Lachnospirales; family Lachnospiraceae; genus CAG-791. Next base: position 8,057 of record DJXS01000043.1, read on the forward strand.
AAGGTAGTGGCCGGCAAGAACGGTGACCGGTTCATTACATCTATTATCTCAGCAGTAAACACAAATCCCGCGCTCCAGGAATGCACGAACCAGAGCATCCTTTCCGCAGCGCTCCTCGGGGAATCCCTCAAGCTTTCCCCTTCCCCCCAGCTGGGCCAGTATTACATGGTCCCCTTCAATGACAAGAATAAAGGCAAGGTCGCGCAGTTCCAGCTCGGATACAAAGGCTACATCCAGCTCGCGCTCAGGTCCGGCCAGTATAAGAAGCTGAACGTCCTGGCGATCAAGGAAGGCGAACTGGTCCGCTACGATCCGCTGAACGAGGACATCGAGGTGAAGCTGATCGACGATGAGGAAGAGAGAGAGAAGGCGCCCACAATCGGTTACTATGCGATGTTCGAGTACCTGAACGGCTTCCGGAAGACGATGTACTGGTCCAGAAACAAGATGCTCCTGCACGCGGACCGCTACTCTCAGGCATTCAGCAAGGATGGATGCGACATCAACACCAAGTTCGGAAAGAAGCACAAGGTCAGCTTCGAGGAATATGAAGCCGGCAACTTCCCCCAGAACGATGCATGGATGTACTCCTCTTTCTGGTACAAGGACTTCGACGGCATGGCCTACAAGACGATGCTGCGCCAGCTGATCAGCAAGTGGGGCATCATGTCGATCGAAATGGTCGATGCCATGGACAGGGATATGACCGTCATCAACGAGGATGGCACTGTGGATTATGTCGAGACAGAGGAAGCACCCGCTGCCGAACCTGTAGCCGACACTGAGTACAAGGAAGTGAAGGCATATGAGCCGCCGGCACAGAATGATGGGCAGCAGGAATCTTATGACGGCCTCCAGTGGGGCTGATAAATGGCTTGGAGAAGAAACCGGAACAAGTACAACAACCATAAGATAACTGTCGATGGTGAAGTATTCGACAGTGAGAGGGAGTACCGCCGCTATCTGGAATTGCAATTGCTCGAAAAATCGGGTGTTATAAGGGATTTGCACAGGCAGGTCACATTCGACCTGATTCCGGAGGCCAGGGAACCCGACCGCTACGGTCCGAGGGGCGGGCTCCACAGAGGGAAGGTAATAGAGCGTGGGGTATCGTACATAGCTGATTTTACGTATTACGCCGCACTTCCTTCCGGAGAGGAAGAATTTGTTGTTGAGGATTGTAAGGGCATGAGAACAGACGACTATAAGATCAAGCGCAAGCTCATGCTCTTTATCCACAAGATCCGGGTCAGAGAAACGTAAGGAGCATATGAATGGGCAACAGGATTTTAAAGCAGGACATCTGCACAAGTGAAGAAGTGGATCAGCTCAGCTGGTTTGAAGAGGTTCTGTTCTATAGGCTCATTGTCAACTGTGATGATTATGGCTGTTTTGACCGCCGCGCAAAGATCATCAAGGCATCGCTCTTCCCATTAAAAGAAAGTGTCACTGTGAAGCAGATCGACAGTGCTGTTGACAGGTTATCGACGGTAGGCTTGGTCCGAGTATATGAAGTACAGGGACGACCGTACCTGCAATTGACTACCTGGTCAAAGCATCAGAGGCTTCGGAACAGCAAACACAGGTATCCTGGACCCGATGAAAGTGATTCGCCGCAAGTTGCGGCGAGTTGCGGCGAGTTGCGGCAGGACGCGGAAAATGGCGGCCTCGCGCGCGCGTCTATGAGAATCCAATCCGAATCCGAATACGAATCAGAATTAGAATCCGAATCCGAATATTACTGCACGGAGCAATCGGATGATTGCACCATGCCATCTGATCGAAATCACAAGCCTGAGCCAGAAGAAGCAGACGTGCCGGCCATAATTCTGAATGATGGATCCGAATGGCGGCCAAGTGTTGATGATGTCGAGGAATGGAAGAGCCTGTATCCGGGTGTGGACATAGCCATTGAATTCGGCCGGATGCGCCAGTGGTGTAAAGACAATCCTAAAAAGCGCAAGACAAAGAACGGTGCGCGCAGGTTTGCAAGGGGCTGGCTGGATCGTGAACAGAACCGCGGCTGGAAACAGAATGGCGATAACGGCAAAGCGGCTAAAGATAAGCTTTCACAGAAATTTGAGGAGATGCAGAAATGGTGAGCAAGATATCAAGAGAGGATTTCAAACTGATCGTTGCGAGTCTTAAGGCCGCATATCCGAAAGAGGACTTCATATCGAGCCAGCATACATTCAATCTCTGGTATACCGCGCTTCAGGATCTCGATTATCCGACTCTCCAGAAGGCGGCCATGGCCTATATCATGAGCAACCATTTCCCGCCTGCAATATCTGATATACGTCAGATCGCATACGACCTTGACGCTCCTGCAGATGACCTGGCCGCTGAGGAATGGGCGAGGCTCATGAAGGCCCTTGGCCATGCGGGAAGCCCGGAGGCGGCGGACTACTGGAACAGGCTCCCGGAGACGACAAAGGAGATCATCGGCGGCTTCTCTGAGTACAGGGAATGGGCAAACATGCCGACAGTTGATCTTATGTCCGTACAGAGGCCCATGTTCATCAAGCGGTTCGAGGAGAAGGAGCGCGTAAAGAGATTCCGCGGAGCGGTACCCACGTCGCTCAATCCTCCGGTCAAACGTCTTGAGGAGCAGGTGGCTGCCAGGCTTGAGGAGAAAGTCCACAGGCCCGGCAGCGGGGTCTCTGCTCCGGAAGACATGATAGCAGCACTGAAAAGGAGACTTACAGCAGGATGAATAAAGCAATATTAATGGGGCGCCTCACAAGGGACCCCGAGATCAGATACACGCAGGGAGATTCCCCGATGTGCATAGCCAGGTACACACTGGCTGTGGACAGACGGTTCAACCGGAACAACGATGACGGGAACAATGCAGACTTCATTCCCTGCATCTGCTTCGGCAAATCAGCAGAGTTCGTTGAGAAATACCTCATGAAGGGAACCAAGATGGCCGTGACCGGCAGGATCCAGACCGGATCCTACACAAACCGTGACGGCGTCAAGGTCTACACCACTGAAGTGGTCATTGAGGAGCAGGAATTTGCAGAGAGTAAGAATGCGCAGTCAGCAGGCAGCAGGACATCCTCCGGGAACACTGGCGCAGATCGGCGTGAGACTGGCCGGCAGCAGGCGCCTGCAAAGAGCGATGACCCGATGGACGGCTTCATGAATATCCCGGACGGAATCGACGAGGAGCTGCCGTTCGCATGAGGAGGATACTATGGATACACACCAGGTAATTATGGCACTGAGGAAAAGATTCAACGACCGGCGCAGGTATGCAATTGCAGAAGAAGTTGGACTTACGACAGGATATGCGCGCAGAAGACTCGATATGATCGTAGCAGACTGCTACAACTCGAATGGTTACAGGCTGGACGGGTTTGAGATAAAGGTCAGCACCGCCGATCTGAGACGTGAGCTCGCCGATCCGGACAAGCACATAGCCTTCTTTGAGGTGATCGATTACTACACGCTCGTCTGCCCGCCCAAAGTAGTGGAACCGGTTCTCGATATCATCCCCAAGAACTGGGGGATCCTCATTGTGAACGATGACGGAACGACGCGGTACAAGCGTCGCCCGCTCGCGCTCCAGGACAAGAGGCCGGAAGACAGACGGATCCCGAGAGGGTTTTTCGCATCCTTCGTGCGGGCCATTCAGGAAAAGCAGCCTTCAAAACAGGAGCTGGACGCTGAGTACGACAGAGGCTTTAAAGAAGGAGGAGAAGAACACCGGCGGAGATTTGATTATAACAAGAGCCGGGTGCAGAGGGAAATAAAAAAACTGGATCAATATGACAAGCTGATGGCGCGGTTCGGTATCTATGGCGATGATGTCGACAAGATCATGGATGAGTTCGAGTCGTTCAGAAAGCTTAACAGGACGCACCTGCTGTGGGCGCTGAACAGCTCGATCAGCTCATTGGAAAAGATGAAAAAATGCTTGGAAGGTAATTGCGATGAACATGAAGATCGGGTTTTGTCAGAGATGCGGCAGAGCAGTGAAACTGACCAATCCCGAAGGTAAGACACAGCGGGACTGGGACAGGCAGGCAACCGAGAAATGCGCGTGTATGCAGATAAAGGTACACGGCAGAAAGAAGACAGTAGGAGGATTCAGACAGCTGGATTTTCGAGATCTGGGAATTTAAAAAAATAACAGAAAGGAGCAGCAGCCCCGGCCGGGTAATAGCTATAGCGGCTCCTGGAAAACATGAACTACAAAGAATTTCTTATGACAAAAATGGAAATCGCAAAAGACAGCGGTTTCGAGATTGATAAAGCGGAGATTAATCCGGTATTGAAACCTCACCAGAGGGATGCAGTGCAGTGGGCGTTGCGAGGAGGCCGCCGGGCACTGTTTGAATCCTTTGGATTAGGAAAGACGATACAGGAACTTGAGTTTTGCCATCAGTGCATAAAGCACGAAGGGGGGAAGGCACTGATCGTCCTGCCTCTGGGCGTAAAGCAGGAATTCACCAGGGACGCGGTTAAGATTCTCGGATATGAAGCGCCGCAATATGTCCGTACCATGGACGAAGTGAAAGCCGCCAAAACGCAGATCGTTCTCTCGAATTATGAGCGGGTTAGGGATGGCGACATAGACCCAGCATATTTTACAGCCACGTCACTGGATGAAGCATCTGTGCTCAGGTCATTCGGATCCAAGACTTATCAGACGTTTTTGGACAAATTCAAGGGCGTGAAATATAAACTCGTAGCCACGGCGACACCATCGCCGAACAGGTATAAGGAGCTGATCCATTATGCCGGCTATCTGGAAGTAATGGACACTGGGCAGGCACTCACGAGGTTCTTTCAGAGAGATTCGACCAAAGCGAATAACCTGACGTTGTATCCAAACATGGAAGATGAATTTTGGCTTTGGATATCATCGTGGGCACTGTTCATCACAAAGCCTTCCGACCTTAATCCGGAATACTCCGATGAAGGCTATGTGTTGCCGCCCTTACAGGTAAACTGGCATGAGTTGCCAATCGAATACGGAAAAGCCATGGATAAGGACGGACAGATGATGTTATTCGAACAGGCGGCAGCAGGCTTAAAAGAAGCAGCACATGTTAAAAAAGACACGATTGAAGAGAGAGTCAGGAGAGCGGCAGAAATCATCAGAGAATCGCCCGACGATCATTTCGTGATATGGCACGACAGGGAAGCGGAGCGCGAAGAAATAAAAAAGCAGATTCCCGGAACGGTCGACATCTACGGGAATATGGAATACGAAGAGCGAGAGAGGCGAGTGATTGCATTCTCGGATGGAGAAGTAAAGTATTTTGCTACAAAGAAATCGCTGTCCGGCAGCGGGTGTAACTTCCAGAGATTCTGCCACAGAGAGATATTCGTGGGAATCGATTATGAATTCAATGATTTCATCCAGGCGATCCATAGATGTTACAGGTTCCTGCAAGAAAAACAGGTAGTCATTGACATCATTTACATGGAGTCAGAAAGAGAGATCAAAGCGGCGCTCGAAGAAAAATGGCGCAATCACAACCGCATGGTCGAGAAAATGATTGAAATCGTCAAGAGATACGGTCTCAATACAACAGACAAATTCAAAAGACTGGAAAGAAAGATGGGGGTGGATCCTGTGGAGATCAAAGGGAAACATTATAAAGCGGTCAACAATGACTGTGTAGAGTATACCAGGACAATGGAAGCGGATTCTGTCGGGCTCATCCATACATCAATACCTTTCGGGAATCATTATGAATATGCGAATTCCTATAACGATTTTGGTCATAATCAGGATCTTGAAAGATTCTTTGAACAAATGGACTATCTGACGCCTGAACTGCTCAGGGTGCTGCAGCCTGGTCGGATCGCGGCGATCCATGTAAAGGACCGTGTTCTGTTCGGGAATGTCACAGGATGCGGATTCCCGACAATGGACGCTTTCCACGTAGAGGTAATCAATCATTACAAAAAACACGGATTCTATTACATCGGAATGATCACTGTGTTGACCGATGTAGTAAGGGAAAATAATCAGACGTACCGTCTCGGATGGACAGAGCAATGCAAAGACGGCTCGAAGATGGGTGTAGGGTGCCCGGAATACATCCTGCTTTTCCGAAAAAAGCAGACAAGCGGAGAGAATGCCTATGCCGACATCCCAGTAACTAAGGACAAAGAGAAATACACGCGTGCCAGGTGGCAGCTGGACGCGAACGCCTATTGGAGATCGTCAGGTGACAGACTCATGGACAAAGAAGAGATTAAGACGATCGATCCGGGAGCGCTCGGGCGCGTTTACAAGGAATTCTCGAGAAACAATGTCTACAAATTCGAGGACCACCTCAAGATGTACGAGATCATGGATGCAAACGGCAGACTTCCGGCCACTTTCATGGCGTGTCCGCCGGCATCGTGGAATCAGATGGAAATCTGGGACGATATCAACAGGATGCGCACATTGAACGCCAACCAGAAGCACCGCAGATTGCAGATGCACGTCTGCCCTTTGCAGATCGACATTGTGGAGAGGATCATCGAGCGATACTCCAATGAAAACGAGGTCGTTTATGACCCGTTCGGCGGCATCATGACAGTCCCAATGACGGCGGTCAAGATGAAACGTTACGGCATTGGTTGCGAGTTGAACCCGGACTATTTCCGGGACGGAGTCGGATACCTGGAAGCAGCTGACAACGAAAGAGAGATGCCGACACTGTTTGATTTTATAGGCGAAGAGGAAACGGAGGCCGCCGATGAAGAATAGCTTAATTATTGACTGCTTCGCCGGAGGAGGCGGCGCATCTGTTGGAATAGAGATGGCACTGAGGAGAGAGGTTGACATTGCTATTAACCATGATCCAGAGGCTATCAGGATACCTTTCTGGGGGGTTTTTATGAAAATCGAAGAAGTGCCGGGAGGTGGTGACTGAATGTATGTAATATGCCACTGCGAAGATTGCAAGAACAACAAAGATGGATACTGCGAGTTGGATGAAGTATGTATCTCGAATAACGAACTGACGGCAGCGGGATTTGTTCCGCTGTGCACGGACTACGAGGAGGAAACATGTTAACACTACCGATCAAGCGCAAATGGCTGGAGATGATCCGGAGCGGGGAAAAGAAAGAGGAGTACAGAGCACTCTCTCCATATTATGCGACCCGGTTCAAAAGATTCCTTGGCTTGGAGCTTATTTCTGCTTCACAGGCTCAGGTTGAAAGTGCACTCCGGGCAGCAGGCGGCGTACCGTTTAAAGACATAATTCTTCGTGCAGGATACAGCCTGTCAGCCCCGGCCACGATGATAAGCGGGTATATCACAATATCAACTGGGCGCCCTGAGTGGGGAGCAACTGAAGGCGAGGAGTATTACGTGCTCCATATCACCGGGATGGAAGATCTGCTGACCGACGAAAAGTCCAGAACATATGGAGAAAAAAAGGAGAGGAAAAACTAATGGGAATTGCAGATATGTTTGGAAAAGACGATAGGTTCGAAATCAAAACAGAGGCATTCATTGGAATGGTACAGGAAGCAGCCGCAGCAGAAGCAAGAGTCAGTCTATTGGGAAATGCGATTAACTGCAACGTGCCGTATAGATATATTCGGGAAATGATAACAGGAAAGGCAGAAGAGGTGGGGACTGATACAAATTCAGAAGAAAACAATGAGACAGAGATAGAGGAGGGGCAAGAGTGAGGTATGCAAATATCTGCGGTATAAAGCATAGAATCATCGAGTGCGAGGATAAATTCAATGTAGATTCGCACTTGGGAATGATTGATTACAAAGCAGCTGAAATCCGCATCAACAAAGACATGGCACAGCAAGTCAAGGAAGCCACAATTTGCCATGAGGTACTACACGGACTATTGGTGCATATCGGGAGAGATGACATGTCAGAGGACGAACAGTTTGTGACTGCTCTGGGAAATGCTATATATGGAGCATTTCATCTGCGAGAGGAGATGCGGAATGATTGACGTACTGATCGCTTTCGCAGTTGGACAAATTATCGGCGTGCTTCTGCTTATGGTTGTGACCTGTATTATGTTGTGGAGGTGGTGGAGAGAATGATTCAGACAGGACTTGTTTTGTGGATTTTATATCAACTCAATGCACCGACCATGATAATTGGACTGGGATGGTTGGTCATGTTCGTTAAAGTATTTTGCTGTGCTATGGATTTATTGGATTGAGGTAGAGAAGGAAATGGAACAAGTTGTGAAAGTGTTGATGATAATTTCGCTTGTTGGAGTTTTTCTCTGCATTTTGAAACTGATATATGATGGTGTGACTGGTGAGTCGCCCTGGGAGACAAGCAGCGATTTGCTTATGCTCATAATGTTATTGATCACCTTGTTGGGATATGGAGCGATTACATGAAGGAAAGAATATGGGGAGCAAGTCATGAGAACCTGTTTACTTAACGATTGTACCGGATTTGAGAGTATGGCGCCCTGCTGCCTGGACTGCAGCGAGCGTGATGTGTGCCCGGACCGGTGCCCAAGGACGGAAACAATTTATTGTGTAGGAGTGATAGAGGATTATAATGACAAAAATACGAGCAGAGCTATCAAAGAGTAACCCGCTGTACGTTGATAAACATGCTTTCTTGTCTGCTTATCATTTCGCTTTGCAATATCCAGTATGGAAACGACAGTACGCTGACACGATCGGATCAGCGGTCAAAGCCGTTGATCCTGACGGTATGCCGCACGGATCAGAGACTGGAGACCCGACATCACGGATCGCGATGAGGGCAAGCGTGCTTCGTAGTAACATCGACCTGATAGAGAGCACTGCATTGACTGCCGGAGAAGGCCTCGCTGAATATATTCTTTTTGCTACGACCAATGAGGGTGTAACATATAAATATCTCACTGGTGAGCGCTGTAAACTCGGCAGGATCCCGTGTGGAAGGAATGAATACTATCAGAGACGGAGACTGTTTTACTATCTGCTCTCAAAGCGAATGGAGGAACGCAATGTCACGAGCTGATGCTATAAGAGATGGTGTGGAGATTGTAGAAGATGGGAGGTGGGGGTGTTATTACAAGATCCCTTGCGCCCAGTGTGGTAACACATATGGGAGCCGTCAGTATACTGGCAACAGGATATATCTTTGTCCGACATGCAGAGAGATCAACAAGAAAAAGCGAAAAGCCGCAGTGGATGAACTGGCCCTTTCAATTCCTGACGTCGAGACCAAAGAAGAGAAGCGCTACCGTAAGGCGGTGGAAGAAATCGAGAAGCAGGTTGGCTCCCTAAAAGGATATGAGCGGGCCGTTGAGATATGCCGCAAAGCTACGTTCAAGTATGGCAGTACACCGGAAGCGATGCTTGCAATCGAATTGGTAAAGAACAAATACAAGATTATTCCTCAGCAGAAGATAGGAAGTTATCATGTCGACTTTGCTTTGCCGGATGAGAAACTGATCATTGAGGTTGACGGATCCATCTATCATGCGAATACACAGAAAGAACTGGAGCGCGAGGCAGCTATCAATTACAGGATCGGATTCGATTGGCACTTCATCCACATACCTGCTGAATCAATCAGTAAAGATGTGCGGAAAGTTGTGAGACTTTTGAAAAAGAGGGACACAGGGGACAAGTATTCGTTTTAAAATATACAATGCGAAACGATACAACAGATATACCTTTTTGATGCCAGGGCGTCGTACTCTCACAGGTACGGCGCTCTTTTAGCGCATGCCGATAGCGCTCTATAAGCCATGGCGCCGCGGGCTCTTATATGGGCCCGCAGACTTTTTACGAAACCGACGAATAGCGAGGTGAGCCATGCCGAAGGCAAAGAACGCGAAGGCGGACGAAGCCCTCGAACTGTTCCGGCAGGGTTTTAAACTCGTTGAGATCGCAGGCAGGCTCGGAGTACCCCCCGGGACTGTCAGACGGTGGAAGTCCATTTATGGATGGGAAAGCGAACGTTCGGAAAAGATATCGAGCGTTCGCAAACGTGGCGCACAGCCAGGAAACAAGAATTCTAAAGGCGGACCGCCGGGAAATAAGAAAGCCGAGAAGTACGGCTTTCTGTCAAAGTATCTTCCCACAGAGACAAAGGAGATCTTTGACGCTGTGGCCGAGGCTGATCCGCTGGATCTTCTGTGGCATCAGATACAGATCCAATACGCGGCGATCATCCGGGCGCAGAAAATAGCCTATGTCAAGGATCAGCATGATAAGACGATTGAGAAGGTCGAGGAGAAGGACGGCAATGTCATCGGTGAGCGCTGGGAAATTCAGCAGGCCTGGGACAAGCAGGAGAACTTCCTGAAGGCCCAAAGCCGGGCAATGTCAACGTTGGCGAATATGCTGCGCCATTATGAGCAGACGCTGAGAGACAGGGGCGAGAATGTGACCGAAGAGCAGCGCCTGCGTCTTGATAAGCTGAGAGCCGAGACGGAGCGGATCCGCAGGAGCAGTGATCCTGATCAGGACGACGGAGTGGAGATCATAAACGATGCACCGAGACAAGAAGACGGTCAGGATCTCGGACATTGTGATTCCGAAGTACCTGCCGATATTTAACGACCGTAAATATAAACACATTATCCTGAGCTCCGGACGTGCCGGCACGAAGTCTTCCTTCGCGGCGATCCGCGGCGACTATCAGCTGATCAGCCCGGAAAAGGGCTCCGTGGTCGTCCTCAGAAAGCACCACAACAAGCTGCGCAAGACTGTGTACAAGGAGATGCTGCGCGGGATTAACCGTCTGCAGATCCCGAAGAACCGGTTCGACATCACGGTCAGCCCGATGGAGATCAGGTACAAGCGGACCGGTAACACGATGTACTTCGCAGGATCTGACGGCATCGATGACACAAAGGGCATCATCGACGAGGACAGGCCGATCAAGCTGGTCATCCTGGACGAGCTGACGGAGTTCTTCGAGGATGGAGAGGGAGCCGACGAGATACAGAATATCGAGGCTACCTTCGTAAGAGGCAACACCGGCGGATTCCAGATGCTGTATCTGTACAACCCGCCGAAGAACCCAAATGCGCCTATCAACAAGTGGTGCCGCGAGATGGAGAAGCGCCCGGACGTCCTGCACATCCACGTGGATTACAGGGACGTTCCTGCTGAGTGGTTGGGCCCTGACCTGATCGCATCAGCTGAGGCTCTGAAGGCAGCAGACGAGCGGCAGTACCGCTGGGTGTGGCTCGGGATCCCTGTAGGTGTTGACGAGGTCATCTACTACATGTTCTCTGACCGGCACAGGAAAAAGCCGGCAGAGGACCAGAAGTACCCGATTATCGGGATAGGAGTCGACTACGGCCAGCAGAACGCTACAACCTTCCAGGCGTTCGGGCTGGACGATTACAAGCACCGACTGGACGGCCTTGCGGAGTATTATCACAGTGGCCGGGACACCGGCAAGCAGAGGAGCCCTTCGGAATATGCGAAGGACTTCATAGGTCTGTGCACGGCGCTTGATCAGCTGTACACACCGGGGCCCAGCACGCACTGCACGTTTTATGTGTTCATTGACCCAAGTGCGCAGGGCCTCAAGGAAGAGATCAAGCGCCTGCTCCCGGGCGTACCGTTCAATGTGATCATGAGGGATGCTAAGAACGATGTGAAGCTGGGAATCAGCAGAGTGCAGAAGCTCCTGACTTACGACATGATAAGCCTGAGCCCGCTGCAGGAGAACGCGATCGACGAGTTCGGAACTTACGAGTACGATAAGAAGAGCATTGAGAGGGGCAAGGAAGAGCCGGTCAAGATGGATGATCACGCCATGGATGCGATCCGTTATCTGGTGATGGGTATGTGGAAGCACCTGAAGCACTGGCTCCCGGAGGCAGAGGACGAGAGAGAATGAATATTTTTGAGTATTTCAAGAAAAACGGGATCGATACTGTCGACCCGTCTTTTTATACATTCATAAAGATGTGGGATTCCTGGTACAGATCCAACGTCGCGAAGTTCCACACCTACCGCGTGTACACCGGATCCGGATATACCCGCTGCCGGCGCCACAGCCTCGGCGGGGCCAAGCTTGTCTGTGAGGATATGGCGAACCTCCTCTTGAATGAGCGCGTGAAGTTCACGATCGGCACTCCAAACGAAGAGACCGGGAAGATAGAGGACACCGTCGCGAATTCAACCTATGACTTCGTGAAGCTCGTCCTGAACAATGCCCGCTGGTGGAAGCTCGGCAACGAGTACCAGGAGAGGAAAGCGGCTCTCGGAACCGTGGCCTACGTGCCGTACCTTGACAACGCTGTTGTCGATGAAGAGGGGAACATCCTCAGCGGAGACGTCAAGATCGCGTATTTCACAGCCCCGAATATCTACCCGATCACGTGGGAGAACGGCTATGTGAACGAGGCGGCCTTCGTGTCGATCAAGACATATCGCCGCAAGAAATACGCGCACATCCAGTTCCACATGCTCGAGAACGGGCTGTATGTGATCAAGAACAGCGTGGTGGAGTGCACGAACGGTGCCGGGTCAGAGATCCCGCCGGAAAGGTGGGGAGATATTCCTGCATTCGCAACACTGGCTCCCAGAGTCGAGACTGGATCCGACAAGCCTCAGTTCGTGATCGATACGCTGAATATCGTCAATAACATCGACAAGAGCGAGACAGACGACGGAAACCCGATGGGGATTTCCCTGTTCGCAAACGCGATCGACGTGCTCCGGAGCCTTGACCTTAAGTATGATTCATACGCACAGGAATTCAGCCTCGGACGAAAGCGCATCTTTGTGGCTCCTGAAATGCTGAGCAATAAGGACGGGAACGCAGTGTTCGATGAAAACGACACGGTCTTCTACATTCTGCCTGAGGACTTCCGTGAAGACGGAGGCGAGAAGGGCATGATCCACGAGGTCAACATGGAACTGAGGATCGAAGAGCACAGCAAAGGGATCAACGACGACCTCAACTACCTGTCCAAAAAGTGCGGCTTCGGTACCCAGAGATACCGGTTCGATACCTCCGGGATCACAACGGCCACGCAGGTGATCAGCGAGAACAGCGACATGTACCGGACACTGGTCAAGCACGAGCTCGTCCTGGACGATACCCTCAAGCAGCTCTTCAAGGTGATCATCCGGCTGGGCATTGCGGCGCGGGTTCCGAACCTGTCCGAAGACGTGGAGATCCGGATCGATTTTGACGACTCCATCATCGAGGATAAGAAGGCCGAGCGTGACCAGGACCGGCAGGACGTCTCGATGGGAGTCATGGGGCTGGCTGAGTACCGCGCGAAGTGGTACGGAGAGACGGAAGAGACCGCTGCCGGCAGGATCCCTGAACAGACTGGAGGAGTGATGCCTTAATGAATCCCAGCTATGAGGATTTCGTAGACCAGACATTTTCAAAGCGGTACCGCCAGCTGGAGCTGGACATCATGAGGGATATTGTCCGCAGGATCAAGAAGACCTCGGAGATCACTTCCTCTGCTGACTGGCAGATCATGCGGCTCACGATCATGGGGAACTCCTCAGAGGAGATTCGGAACATGATCAAAGAGGCGGGAGAGCTGAGCGAGAATGACATGCAGAAGCTCTTCAACGATGTTATCGAGAAAGAGTACACAAGGAGCGCGGATCTCTACAAAGAGGTCGGCGCTAATTTTGTGCCGTATGAGAAGAATACGGAAATGCAGCAGCTGACGCAGGCGCTGATCACGCAGTCGAACAACGAGCTGAAGAGCATCACAGGAACGATGGGATTCATGCTCGACTACGGCGACGGCCAGGGGCTGCGATTCACGCCGCACACGGAGATCTTCGACGATTACCTGAACAGCGCAGTGATGGGCATTGCCTCCGGCGCATTCGACTATAACACCATGATCAGAAAGGTCGTCACGCAGATGACCAATTCGGGCCTCCGGACAGTCGACTATGCTTCCGGCCGTCACGATCGCGTTGATGTGGCAGCCAGAAGGGCGGTCCTCACAGGTCTCTCACAGCTGACCGGCAGGATCACAGACACAAATGCCGCTGCCCTGAATACAGACCATTTCGAGGTCGCCTGGCACGCGGGGGCACGGCCTACACACCAGGAATGGCAGGGAAGGGTATGGAGCAAGAAGGAACTTGTGGATGTATGCGGGCTCGGATCCGTGACAGGACTGCTCGGTGCGAACTGCTACCACGACTATTACCCCTTCATCCCAGGAGTCTCTGAGCGCATGTACTCCGACGAGTGGCTCGACCAGATGAACAGGGAAGAGAACACTCCGAAGATCTTCAAGGGCAAGGAGTACACCGCCTACGAAGCACGGCAGCATCAGCGGTACATCGAGCGCTGTATGCGGGCTCAGCGGGAGAAGGTGGAGCTCCTGAAGGAAGGCGGAGCAGACAAAGACGAAGTCATGCTTGCCCGCTGCAAGTACCAGGCCCAGCTTGACGAGTACAAGCGCTTCTCGAAGGTGATGAAGCTCCCGGAGCAGAGGGAGCGGATCTACTACGACATGAAAGGCCGCGTCGCTCCTCCGAGAGACGTGTATCAGCAGTATCTTGCGGAGCAGGCCGAGAAGAGGCGCAGGATCCAGACCGAGGCCGACAAGCACAAGGAACGTGCTGAGGAAGGCCGGAGGGCGGACATGAGGGGGAATATCCCTTCATTCAAAGGTGATTTTCAAAACTACAAGGATCCAAAAAGAGTATATACTCTAGCAGAAAGACAAATGATGGCCGAAGACGCAGACGAAATTGTTTCACAATTTACAAATAGAGAATCAAAGTGGAGTGGAAAAGTTGTATATGAGTTCGATAATCCATATGCCAAACTTTTAAATTGTGACATTTCTCTTGCGCCGGATGCAACACTTGATATTGCAATGCATGAAAACCTGCACTCAAGATCAATTAGTCATTGTCCGGGCGAATATTCAAAACATGAGGCCTCTGAGGAAGCGAGCGTACAATTGATGACGGAATTGATCTGCAGAGAAATTGGAATTACTCCAGAGCCATCAGCGTACCAAGGTTGGACCGATCACCTTAAGGAAATCAATAAAAAAGCAGAGCTCTATGAAGTCGAAGATGATTTTGTTAAAGATCTGTTTGAAGTAGATCCTACTGAAAGATATAAATGGCTTTATAAGAAAGTGCATGATAAAATCGATGTATCTGCAACGATACAGGAACAGGCTGAGATAGGATTACTATTACAGGAGTTTGAACCCAAAGATGACGTTTGAAGAATTAGAAAAAGAAGTGAAAAATGCTGATTCAAAAACAGACTGGAATAAGTTACATGCAGAGGCTACAGCACTATTAAAAGAGTTGCCAGAGGAAGACAGAAGAAGAATGATCAGAGCGGGTAAATGGTCGGTGTTTGAGAGAATCTCGATGCATGTCATATACTCTGGATTAAAATAGTTCTATTTAAGCATCGCTACGGCGGTGCTTTTTTATGGAGAAAACCATGATCAGTGTCAAAGTAAGACAGAACAGCATAGAGGTCTCCGGCCACGCAGGAGCCGCACCCAGAGGCCAAAGCGTGCCCTGTGCGGGCGTTTCTGCGATGACTTGGATGCTCGGAAAGGGCCTCAAGGAAATCATCGATTTGCCCGGATTCGAGCTTTCGATCGCTGACGGCCACGTCGCGATGCACTGGGATCAGCTGACACAGTCCGCGGAAGATCTGATCGATGCCTGGTTCCTTGGTCTCTGTGATATCGCCGAAGAATACGGTTGTGTCGAGTTTATTTAATATCGTTTGCTAAGCAGTTGCATGAGCTTTTTTGTTTTCCTCAGCAACGCTCCCGGCGCCTCATTTCGGTGGGGCGCCTTTTTTATGCCGGAATGTAGCTCAGACGGTCAGAGCGGCGGCCTTATAAGCCGCGTGTCGCAGGTTCGAGTCCTGCTGTTCCGATCGCCAACGCAGGGCATCGTACTGCGGGACAGATTCACACATCTTACAAAGTGGAGGTACCTCAACATGAAATATCTTGACTTCCTTCAGCTCTTCGAGGACGGCGGCGGAGAGGGCGGAAACGCCGGAGGAGCCGGGGCGGGATCCGGAACCCAGGGTAATTCCGGGAGCAACGCAGGAGGAGCGTCCTACAGCTTCGAGCAGGCGGAGGAGATCGCCAATGCCAGAGCTGACAGGGCATCCAGAGCAGCCCTTGCGAACTACTTTAAGCAGCAGGGCATGACAGAGGAGCAGGTGACGCAGGCGCTGGCTGACTTCAGACAGAAACAGCAGAGCCAGCAACCGAATGTTTCTCAGATCACACAGGAACGCGACGCCGCTCAGAAGGAGCTGGCGGACTACAAGAACAAGGACACGCTCAGGTCCAAGGGTGTAGCTGACAGCTACATGGATTTCGTGCTGTTCAAGGTCGGCGGCATGGTCTCCGATAAGAAGCCCTTCGACAAGGCCGCAGACGAGTTCCTGAAGGCAAATCCGCAGTACAAGGGCGGATCTTACAGGGTGAGCACCGGCACGCAGGGCGGTGGATCCGGGACTTCCCAGAACACAAATGACATGATCAACAACAATATCCGGAATGCTTTCCGGAGATAAGGAGAAGCGAATGAACAGAAACAGAAATTTCCTTCAGCTTTTTGAAGAAGCTAATGCAATCGACCGCACTGGCGCGGAAGCTCTGATCCCCGTACAGGAGACTCACGAGATCATTCAGGGCGCTATTGCCGCTTCTGCGGTCCTGACAAGAGGCCGCAAGCTTCCGAACATGACCAGCAACAAGACAAAGATGCCCGTTCTCGATATGCTGCCGATCGCGTATTTCGTAAACGGCGACACCGGCAGAAAGAAGCTCACCAAGATGAAGTGGGAAAATAAGTACATCTATGCAGAAGAGATCGCGGTCATCGTCCCGATCCCTGAAGCAGTACTCGATGATGCTGACTACGACATCTGGGGAGAAGCAAAGCCCCGCCTCATGGAAGCATTCGGTGCAAAGATTGATGGAGCCATCATCTTCAACGAGGAGAAGCCGTCCACATGGAGAGACGGTATCATCGCCACAGCTACGGCAGCAGGCGCGGTGGTAACGCAGGGTACTGTCGGAAAGAAGAAGGATCTGTACGATGACATCATGGCGGAGGGTGGCGTGATCTCTAAGATCGAGGCTTCTGGCTATCTGCCCAACGGCCATATTGCTGACATCTCCATGAGAGCCAAGCTCCGCGGCCTTCGCGACGAGAATGGTCAGCCCATTTTCAAACATGATGTGCAGGGCGCAACCAATTACGCGCTGGACGGCAGCCCCATTTATTTCCCGACCAATGGTTCTTATGACAAGACTAAGGCCCTGATGATCTCCGGCGATTTCTCCCAGCTGGTATATTCCATCAGACAGGATATTACCTATAAGCTCTTCACTGAGGGTGTCGTCCAGGATCCTGCTACCGGTGAGATCATCTACAACCTGATGCAGAACGACATGGTCGCTCTCCGCGCGGTCATGAGACTCGGCTGGGAGATCCCGAACCCCATCAATGCACTCAAGACTGACAAGACCGAAAGATGCCCGTTCGCGATCCTCAAGGCCGGCGCTTAAGAAAGAGGTGATAAGGGATGCACGTAGATTACGGTTACTACGTCAGTTCTGGCGGCAAGATGGAATTTGACGAATTTCTCGTTGCTGAGAAAGCGGCAGAGGCGTACATCCGGTACATGACCTTCCCCAACGGCAATATCTTTGCGACAGAATGCGATGCTGTTAAAGATGCTGTCTGTGCGGCTGCTGATGCTTATCACGAAGCTGCTCAGATGGCATCCGGGAACGGCCCGGTCAAGTCAGAGAACAATGATGGCTATTCTGTCACATACGCTTCGCAGAGCATCGATGGAGAATCCAAAGAGAAGCTCTGCAACCGCAAGATGTATGAAGCCGCAAGGGTGTACCTGCTGCCGACAGGATGGCTTTACAGAAAGGTGGGATGCGGATGTGGAAACAAACATGACTGTCACGCTCTTTAATGCGTATGTAGATCCCGATCAGCGCCTGGAAGTCTTCCATCCGACTGTATTAGATGTCCATTACCACGAGGGGCGCGGCTCCTCGCTTGGCAGCGGCGGTACGGTAGATGCCGGTCATGCGTACATGATCCGGATCCCTTACCCACAGGAAGAGGAATACGTCAGGACCGGATATTCCGGGAGAGGGTGGACGCTCAGGAACGGAGATCTTATCGTTCCCGGAGCCCACAAAGTCGGCGACGTCTCGAAGGCAGACATCACGGAGCTGGCAAAGGCTGCAGGTGTCGACGTGATCACGATCACAGATTTCGCCAACAACACGATCCACGGATCTGACCGTGTTAAGCACTGGCGGATCGGAGGCAAGTGATGGCTGCTGATTTTATCGTTGAAACACCCAGAGGGAGGATCATTGAAGTGAGGCACGCAAACGGCAGCGTGACAGCGGAACTGAAATGGAATCCCGGAATGGGTGATGAATATGCCGGGCGGTTCAGAAGGGCCCAGCGCTTCATGGACTCCGAATGCCTGAGGCTGATGGATCCTTATGTACCGATGCGGACAGGCGCTCTCGTCAAGTCCGGCACTCTCGGAACGGTCATCGGATCGGGAAAGATCCAGTACATCGTGCCGTATGCCCGCCGGCAGTACTACGAGAACAAAGGCGGGAGCCCCGGACATCCGAAAGGCGGCCGGCTCTGGTGCGAACGCATGAAGGCCGACCACATGGAAACGCTCAGGAGGGAGGTGGGCAAGATTGTCGCAGGCGGAAAATAGCATCGTAAGTGCGATCTGCAAATACTTCATAGAATGCCCGCTCCTGAAGGACGGAGTGTTCAGGGTTGACGCCCTTGGTGATCAGCCGCAGGAGTACTCCATTGAGATGGGGATCGGAAACGCGATAGTAGAGCAGTATGTCGACGGCTCGTCCGTCAGGCAGAAGTTCTTCACCTTTGCGAGCCGTGAGTTCTACTCGCTCGACAGGATCCAGAACATTGAGAACGATAAGTTCTACGAGGAACTGGCGGACTGGATCGAGGAGCAGAACGCGGCGGGAAACCTTCCCCAGCTGCCGGAAGGCATGGAAGCGGAGCAGATCATTATTCAAGCGCCCGGCTATATGCTGGACGCGAACGAGGAAAATGCCAGGTATCAGATCCAGCTGAGCCTGCAGTATTTCAAGGAGGCATAAATGAGAGATTTTCTTCAGATCTTCGAAGGCGAGAGGAATGCGCTCCTGCGCAACACTGTCGCCGATTACATCAATGTCGCAGCCGCCGGCGAAACAGCCAGCTATGAGCTGATGGGTACCGGCTTCACTGCGATCGACGAAAACCCCGGAGCAAAGAGCTCCAAAGAGACCTACGTCAACGAGGTGACGTCCAGCTCCGACATCACCGGCTATGAGACAGCCTTCGATTACACGTCGAGACTGATCCCTTCCCAGGCCGCGATCAAGGCGCTGTGGAAGGATGGCCGCGACCACAAAGTAGGCGCTGATGCTCACCATGAGTATATCCGCGTCGACCTGTGGAATCCGATTGGAACACCCTCTGCCCAGGCCGCTGAGTTTGCGGCAAGGAAGTTTACGGTTTCGAACGAGGTTTCCAAGTTCGCCGGAAATGGTGGAGAGAAGATCGAGGTGACCGGCACGCTGAACGCTGTCGGCGATCCGATCCTCGGCAAGTTCGACACAGTGAGCAAGACGTTTACGGCGGGAGATTTCGAAGCAACATATTGATTGAGCTTGATTGACATTGATTGAGCTTACTGACCTGAAAGAGGCAGAGCGGCAGCACTATACGTGGTAGTGGCTGCCGCTTTTTTGTGCAATTCACGGAGGAATAACAAATGAATATTAACAATGTTGAGCTGGAAGCTGATTTTCTGGACGCTTATTTCATGGAGCGCTATGAGGCGGCCGCTGCCGAGATGCAGAAGAGAGCCAATGCGGCGAAAGAGAGGAAGTGGGCAAGGTCATCTGATGCAATGAAGGAGATCTGCGCTTACATCAACGAATTCTTTGATGCTGTATTCGGAGCTGGTACCGCGGAGAAGATCTTCGGCGGCAGGAACAATGTCGGAGATCACTTCGACGCATTTGAGGTGATCGTGGCAGAGCGGAGCAAAGTAGACGCCCGCATGAACAACACGAGGAACCGCTACCTGCAGATGCAGCAGGGATTCCAGAACCGGCAGCAGCGGAGGCACCAGAAAAAATGAGCATCCTGACAAACCCGCTCCCGAAGATGCTGAGGATCTCCGGGAAGTTCTACCCGATCGCTTCAGACTTCCGGACGTGGATCCTGATCACGGAGCTGATCGAGGATCCTGAGATGACCGATCGCGAGAAGCTGGACACAACGGCCGTGCTGGTCTTTGGCAGTTATCCGTTCGAATCATGGGATGAATGGATCGAGGCCTATCAGCAGATCTTATGGTTCTACCGATGCGGACGCGAGCCGCAGGATGACGGGAGCCAGGACGGCGGATCATCAGCTGATGCGTTCTCATTTGAATATGATGCCGATTACATATATGCAGCCTTTATGTCCGCGTATCACATCGACCTGACAGCTCAGACATTGCACTGGTGGCAATTTATGGCGCTTCTCCGCGCTATCCCCGGCGACACAGAGCTGTCGAGGATCATCGGCTACAGGACGATGGAGATCGATCCTGATATGCCAAGAAAGCAGAAACAGCATTACCAGGAGATGAAGGAGCTGTTTGCGATCCCGCGGTCCAAAGCCGAGAGGGAACTGGAGAAGAGCCTGACAGACGTGCTCATGAACGGAGGGGATATAACCACTGTTCTGAGCTGAGAGGTGATATATGTCTCAGGCTGACGGACACGTATTAATAGACACAAAAGTAGATGAAAGCGGGGCGAACGAGGGTTTTCAGAGGCTCTCGCGCTCCGCTGAGACTGCGCTGGGGGTATTCTCCGGCCAGATGATGACAAAGGCGTTTGACGCTCTTACCAATCTGGGAAAGAGCGCGGCGTCTGCCGGCGCAGAGTTTGAGAATGCGATGGCGAAAACGTCGACCCTGTTCAAGGGCTCTGACGCAGACCTTGCGGCACTGGGCGACGATATCCAGCGTCTTTCCGCGGCGAGCGGGGCGTCGGCTACTGAACTCGCTGAGGCGGCCTATTCTGCGTTATCCGCATCCGTTCCGGCTGAGGAGCTGGGAACGATGCTCGAGCAGTCTTCCAAACTGGCTGTGGCGGGCTTCACAGATGTAGACACTGCACTGTCGGCCACTGCCAAGACCATGAACGCATACGGCATGGAAGGCGAGGACGCTATCGGCAAAGTCCAGAAAGTCCTGATGCAGACCCAGAACCTCGGTATCACGACCGTCGGCGAACTGGGCGCATCACTGGCGCAGGTTACTCCTACGGCAGCGGCCTTCGGCGTCAGCTTCGAGCAGGTCGGCGCTTCCCTGGCTACCATGACTGCACAGGGTACTCCGACAGCTCAGGCGACCACACAGCTGAACAGCCTGATCGCAGAGCTGGGCAAGGAAGGCACAAAGGCATCGATAAGCCTGGCAGAAGCGGCTGCCGGCACGAAGTACGCAGGCATGTCCTTCACAGAAATGATGGACAGCGGCGCTACTTTGGACGAGATCCTCGGAATGATCAGCGAACATGCAGATTACTGCGACCTGTCTATGGTCGACATGTTCAGCTCGATCGAAGCCGGCAAGGCAGCGCTCTCCATTTTCTCCGGAGAAGGCGAGGTCTTCCACAGCAACCTTGACCAGATGGGTACCGACGCTGACGTCGTAGGCGAGGCCTACGGTAAGATGAGCGAGACGCTGCAGTTCCAGAGCGGCAGGATCCACCAGACGCTGACCAATATCGGCGCTTCCCTGTTCGAGCTCGCTTCCGGGCCTATTGGCGATGCGGCTACAAGCATTGCCGACGCTCTCGACAGCATCCTTAAAGGCCTTCAGGAAGACGGCCTGCAGGGTGCCATGGATGCGGCGTCTGAAGCGATCAGCGGTTTTGTTGACCAGCTGACTGAAGCGCACCCGGCACTGGAGCCTATAGTCTCGATCATAACAGCGATCGTAGACCATATGGACCAAATCATCACCGTGCTCACCGCAGTTGCCGGAGCCATGGTGGCTCTGAAGATCCTCAGTTTCGTACAGGCGCTGATGGGCGTCGTTGGAGCGATCCAAGGTGTCGTGACGGCTCTTGGCATGGTCCAGTCTTTCGCAGGCCTTGTATCCCTGATCACGACGCTGGCGGGCGGTCCGTTGGTCCTGATCGTGGCCGTGATCGGCGCCATAGCGGGCGCGCTGATCTACCTGTGGAACACAAACGAAGGCTTCCGGGCAGCGGTGATCAATGCCTGGAACACGATCGTATCTACTGTTTCTGCGGTATGTACAGGGATAGCGGAATTCTTCACTGAAACGATCCCGGCGGCCATACAGGCCATGCAGGAGTGGTTCGCCGCACTGCCGGGCAACATCGGCGAGTGGCTGAACAACACGATCAGCAAGGTCCTTGTTTGGGCAGGAAACATGGCCTCCAATGCCTCGACAGCGGCATCGAACTTCGTGAATGAAGTCGTGACCTGGCTGATGTCCCTTCCCGGGAAGCTGTGGGAATGGCTGTCGAGCGCTGCCAGGAAGGTTCTTGACTGGAGAAATGACCTTAGAAACAACGCCATATCTGCGGCGCAGGGACTTGTCAATGGTGTGATTGAAACCGTGACATCACTCCCCGGGAAAATGATCCAGATAGGTAAGGACATAGCAGACGGTCTGGCCAACGGAATCAGGAAAGGTATTGAATGGGTCAAGGACGCGGCCCGGAGCATAGCCTCCAAGGCAAAGGAAGCGGCCCAGAGCGAGCTGGATTCACACTCCCCGTCAAGGGTATTCGAGCGTGAGGTAGGTTCAACGATCCCTTCCGGTACCGCAGTTGGCGTGCGCAAAGGCATGCCCGCTGCCATCAGCAGCATGCGGAAAGACATGCAGAGCATGGTCTCCGCGTTGAAGGCAGAAGTCGACGGCACGTTCAATGGCCGTTCTGTTTCCTCTTCTGTAGGTGCAGGAGCCGCAATCGGAGGAACGACCATTTACAACGACAACCACGTCGACCAGACGAATACATACAATGTACCGACAGCAACGCCCAGCGAAGTCTCGAAAGCGCAGCGTGAAGCGGTCCGCAATCTGGTGGGAGGTGTTAAGTAATGACTTACAATACATTGAGAATCGTACTGGAGTGCAACGGCCGGAAGCTGGCCATGGGACCGGGAGAGCCCCTGGACATAACTGCTGTCACAGGCCTGGAATCTTCAGAGATCGAGATCAGCACCTCACAGAACGCGCTGGTTGACGGCGAAACGGTAGACGGCAAGAAGATCAAAGCGCGGCCGATCCACATCGAAGCCCGCTTCCGAAGCAATGCGGATAATGCGAAAAACCGCGCTGAGATCATCAAATTTTTCAATCCGAAGTATACGGGGAAGGCGCTGATCGTCCTGATGGGCGTCTCCCGGAATATTGAATATGAGCTGGAGGGCTGGACATTCAAAAAGCAGGTCAACATGGATGAGAACCTGAAGATCCTTGTAGATCTAAAGTGCCCGGACCCTTACATGCTCAACGTTGATAACTTCGGCCAGAACATGGCAAGGGTGACGCCGCTGTTTGCATTCCCCTGGCGCGTCTCCGGACATAACCAGGTGGCAGCATATGATGCTGTAGACGCAGGAAACAGCCACTATCTCAGGGGCTGTGCTCTTCAGGGCCATGTAGCGAGTTATAAGGTCTTTAAGAGTGATGTCCTGCTCCTGAATGACGGCTATGTGCCTACAGGCGTACAGATACGCTTCAAGGCAGCCCGCGGACCTGTCACAAATCCGAAGATCACGAACACCATGACCGGCGAATTCGTCCGCGTCAGGGTCGCTATGGATCAGGGAGATGAGCTGGTCATTGATACAGACGAACACCATCAGATCATAGAGCTGAATGGTGTTAATACCTATCAGAAGATCGACAGGCACTCTGTCCCCTTCCAGCTTGTCGTCGGTGAAAACTACCTTGTTTATGACGCTGACAGCAACTACACCAACATGGACGTGTACCTGTATTACAGGCCGAAATATCTGGGGGTGTAAATCATGCGGATCATCGTACTTAATGAGGCAATGGAGCCGATCGGCGTGATCGGAATCGTAAACACTCTGATATGGGTCCGCAGGTATTACAAATGCGGCAGTTTCGAGCTCTATTTTCCTGCGCAGTATTATGACCTGGTGCGCAAAGGCAGCGGGGCATACATATACAGGACAGATCGCAATGAACTGGGAGTCATCCGGGAAAGGAACTTCACTGAGAGCGATACCGGGAAAAAGACAGCCTATGCGAAAGGCTACTTTTCCGAGACGCTGCTGGAAAACCGGGTGATCAACAGTACCTATAACAAATCAGGGCTCCTCGAAGACATATCACGCGATATTGTCGACAAGTACTGCATCAGTTCCGGAGCTGACCGAAGGATCCCCAACCTGTCGCTTGGTGCCAGGCACGGGATCGGGACAAACATACGCCTGCAGGCCACTGGCGCAAACGTCAGCGAACAGCTCTATACGACAGAGCAGACGCAGGGGATGTCCCACAGGCTGGTCTATTCGTATGAAGACAACACGCTGGAGTTCGAAGTCTGGCAGGGCCTGGACAGGACCGACACACAGGATGTCAACAGCTGGGCAACATTTTCGGACAGCTTCCGTAACATCCGGGATGCGGTCTACAACCAGGACGAAACAGCCTACAAGAATGTGGCTTACGTTGCCGGAGCTGGCGAAGGATCCGACAGGGACATCGTTGAAGTAGATATCCGTACTGATCCGAATGAAGAGCGCCGCGAGGTGTGGGTCGATGCGAGGGATCTGCAGAAGACATACGTTATCGGGACCACAACGCACACTTATTCCGATGCGGAATACAGGGAGCTGCTCATCCAGCGGGGCCTCGACAAACTGGCTCAGTTCGGCATGGTCGAAACCGTCAACTCAAACGTGGATCCATCTGCGAACCTGGTTTACGGCGTCGATTATGACCTCGGAGATCTGTGTACTTACAGATACACCGACGTCAACATCGAGATGTCCAAGCGGATCACAGAGGTCACTGAAACGATCGAAGGGAGCCGTCGGACACTGGCGCTGACATTCGGTATCGATAAAGCATCTGACATCCGTCAGGTGATCAAAAGGGAGACATAATACATGGCTATTAGATATGGATATTTTGATTCGGAGGTTACGGGAGTCGACGAAAACGGAATGCCGGTATTCGACCGTGCTGAGACCTCAGATCTCTTCCGGCTGCTGTTTGCCAACCTGGTAAGCAGCGGCGTACTGGCAACCCCCGGTGACTGCTTCAAGGTAAATGCAGATACGGGCCTCACGGTCAGGATCCGTCCGGGCTTCGCTATGATAAACGGCGCTTTTGCATATGATGCAGAAGAATCTACGGTTACCCTGGCAACGGCAAATGCAAATCTTCCGCGTATTGACCGCGTGGTGCTTCGCTGTAACTACCTGAACCGTCTCTGCGAGATCATCACCAAGACGGGCACACCGGCGTCGATCCCTGCAGCGCCTGAGCTCCTGCAGCCGGCGAGCGGCGATTATTACGAATTATGCCTTGCTACGGTCAGGGTTGAAGCGGGAGCGACGTCTGTTACCCAGAGTGCCATCACAGACACGAGGGGCGACAGTTCTGTATGTGGATTCATCACCCAGCTGATCGACCATCTGGACACATCTGAGTTCATGAGCCAGCTTACAGCCTGGCAGGAGGAGTACTCAGCAGAACAGCAGGCTGCCTTCACTGCCTGGTTTAATGAGATGAAGGATCAGCTGTCTGAGGACGCGGCCGGGAACCTCCAAAACCAGATAACCGCTTTGAGAACGCGCGTTGGCAATGCCGAGCAGTCTATCGGAGAAATCATCGACGATGAAGCCACAGCGAATAACAAGGCGTGGTCGTCCGAGAAGATCTCTGACGAACTGACCAACCGGGACACGGAAATAAGCAAAGTCAGCGCGAATATGGGCGGCGTGAAAATCAAGGCTGTAAGGCGAACAGTCACTCTCCCGAATGGGTACAATCGCATGACTGAAACAACAGTCAGCTTCGCAGGTGACATTCCAGCGAATGCTCAGCTTGTCGGAGTGGACATAACTATGGGAAATTTCCATATGCCTTACTCCATGGATGGAACTAATGTCGGAACCTGGATAAGTCGATTGAGAGCGAATTCGATTGTGCTCAACAATGTGGTAGGTGCTTATAACAATTACGAAATGACTGCACTTCTGTTCTACGTGGATACGGTGGTATAGCAGAGAAAGGAAAGACGATGGTAACAGTTGTAAATAACACTATCACACTGGTCCGTGGTGATACAGTGGAGATTCCCATCACCATTAAGACCAGGGGCGGAGATGCTTACATCCCGTCTGAGGGCGATGTGATCCGATTTGCCCTCAAGGAAAATTATGATTCTGAAAACGTGCTCATCAAAAAGGTGCTGCCAAACGACGGCCTGATCCTGCGGCTGGAGTCGTGCGAGACCAAGGACCTCGCAGTGCGGAAAAAGCCTTATGTCTATGATGTGGAACTTACCGCGGCGAATGGTTATGTGGATACAGTTGTCCGTGGAGTTGTCAATGTATTAGAGGAGGTTTGCTGATGAGTTGTGGATGCAACAATAACATGACAGCCGGCGTGATCGGAACCCTTGGCGGCCAGCTCGTCAGGGGCTTCTCGGCCTACGAGATCGCCGTCAAAAACGGGTACAAGGGGACGGAAGCCGAGTGGCTTGCATCGCTCAAAGGTGAGGAGCTGGCCAGCCGCGTATCGTCTCTGACAGATGTAAAAATGGCCACCAACAACGTGATCCAGGTCGCGGGTCTGTCGCGTTATTACGAAGATGTCACGGAGTTTTCCGCTTATGGCCTTGACGCTCCGGGTTGGTACAGCTTCGCGCGGATCAAGGCGCCGGCTGGTGTGACAGTCACGTCTGAGACAAAGGTCGAGGGCTCGGCCGGCTATATCGCGACGGTGGGAGCGGACTATATTGATGTTGCTATCAGATTCGCGACGTCGGCGCTCGGTGTTCTTGTGGTGATCAACTGGGGAGAAACAGAGGAGTTTTTCCTGTTTAAGGATACCGATCTTGCGATCAGAAACCTGGATTACCGCGTCACTTTTTATGTCTACGACGCGGACGAGTTTGCGACGTGGCACTATCGACTGGCGACCGGATCCTTTGCGGCAGGCACAAATTATTACGTCAAGCGTGACGGCTCCTACACGCTGGCAGAGGTGACAGCAGGGGAGGCGATCCCGGAGGGATACTACGTCCAGACACCCGCCTACGTGCTGACAGACGATGTCACCTTCGAGACTGGGAAAGACTACTACATCCTCCAGAACGGAGAGTATGTGAAAGCGAACATCTCGGTGGGCGAGCCGGTAGACATCGACGGCGTGGAGCCGATCGAGGTTTACAACCACGTCGTCATGCCGTGACATTTGCGCCGGCGCAAAAATGATTGAAACCTCAGGGTTTGGAAGGGGTGGACACTAGCGGGTGCCGCCCCTGATTTTTGGATTATCAACCAGGGCGCCATCCGGGGCGCTCTTTTCTATGGAGGGAAACACAATTGGGATACATGACTATAATCACAAATGCAACAAATACAATCATAGATCTGTCCGATATCCAATTCAGCCACTTGTATTGGATGTTCCTGCTTCCGGCCATTTTCGCCGCGGCTGACATCATTACAGGCTGGTTGCAGGCAACGATCAACTCGTGCTGGGACAGTACAAAAATGCGAAAAGGGCTTTACCGCAAAGGAGGCGAGATGCTGGTGGTGTTTCTGGCCTACATCATATACATTGCATTACAAATTCCTATCGAGATTGTCAAGGGAATAGTCATTTACATCGTGATTATGGAGACCGTCTCAGTAATTGAAAACCTGGATCTCGCTGGCGTCCCTATGCCGACGTGGATCACGCACAGACTCAAAAAGATTGCAGATGGACTGATCAAAGAAGACAAGAAAGACGAGGCCTGAGGGCCTCTCTTTTTATATGGAGGTAAAAATCAATGGCAATTGATGCATTTTTTCCCAAAATTACGCTTCCTTCTGGCAAGACAGACATTCGCAAAGGCGGGGGCCTCGGAATAAGGTACACAGACGATAAAGGCGTGGTCAAAATAATGGTGGCTGATGCCTTCCAAGGCGGAGAGGCCACAAATGGTCTTATTGCCTGGCTTAAAGAAAATAATGCTGAACAGATCGACCTTGCGGTCGCAACACATGCCCATGGTGATCATATTGGTGGCTTCTACGATATCGTCGAGGCAGGTATCCCGATCAAGGAATTCCGATGCTATCACATCGATTCGATCCGGGGTGGCAACGCTGCGTCCAGAGAGGATTCCGACAACTTGCTTAAGCTGATCCGCTGGCTGCAGGTAAGGGGCACGCATGTGCTTTTCGTAGACCACGGAGACGTTCTCGAGTTTGGAGATATATCCTGGCACATTTACCGCAATCAGCCGGCGCGTGCCGCGGCCGATGATACAAATGCGTGGGATTACGTCAACAACGGGTCACTTGTGCTGTATTCCCCAGAGCTTCAGGGCATTATCTTTGGCGATGGCCCGGAGAATCCCAAAGACGCTATTGCATATTTTCAGAAGAAATTTGGCAAAATAAAGATCCTTATATGGTTTCTGATCTCACATCACGGCAATTACTTTTCTCTGAGCAATGCAATAGCAGCCAAGGATGCCGGAGCCCAATTTGCTTATGAGTCTTGTGTTGAGGCTGACGGACCGGGCACTGCGGAGTGGACCGAATTCGGAGCGAGACGGGTCGTGCAGCAGAAGATCACCGTATGGATGCAGAATCAGGCTATTTATATCCATGCGGCGGCCGGCAAGATCACTTTTAAGCAGGGCAGTAAGACCCTTACATTTAATATCCCGTATCAGAGAGAAGGTTGGCAGAAGAACGCCACTGGCTGGTGGTACAGATACAAGGACGGTTCCTGGCCGGCAGACTGCACGATAGATCTGCCGTGGTCCCAGGGCGTCAGCACATTCTGCTTTGATTCTCGAGGATACATGGTCACAGGATGGCAGAAGATCGACGGCAAGTGGTATTTCTTCGACGAGAAAAACGGAGATATGAAGAAAGGCTGGATCTTCTGGGACAGCTCGTGGTTCTATCTCGATCCTAAGACTGGCGTCATGCAAACAGGATGGATCGATTATAAGCAAAAGAGATGCTATCTGGAACCGTCCGGAAGGGCGCTACGTAATTGCACCAGGTTCATCGATGGCAAGGCATATCAGTTCGATGACGGCTGCTATGCTACAGAGATCAAGCCCGGATCTGACAGCGATAAGAGGGGCATTAATGGCGTCGACGTGGCGAGTTATCAGAGCAGACTCAACCCCGCAGAAATGACTACGACACATTTCGTGATCGTCAAATTCACGCAGGGCACGTGGTACGTCAATCCCTACGCAGATAAGCAGTACAGCGCCGCAAAGGCCGCAGGAAAGCTTTTAGGCGCCTACCACTATGGAGAGGGCGGCGACGCCAAGAAAGATGCTCAATACTTCTTTAATAAACTCGGAACACGTATCGGAGAGTGCATCCCCGGCCTCGACTGGGAAGGCACGCAGAACCCTACATTCGGATCCGGCAAAGATGTTGAATGGTGCCTCACATTCTGTGATGAATTCTACAGGCTGTCAGGTGTTCGCCCAGTCGTCTACATGTCCAAATCCGTATGCTGGAAACATGACTGGTCGAAGGTCGCGGCAAAGTATCAGCTGTGGTGCGCGCAGTATGGATCCAACGCGGCAACAGACTACCGCAAGGATCCCTGGACAGATGGGAACGGCTGGGGAGCATGGGAGCATGATACGATCAGGCAGTATTCCAGCCATGGGTCGATCAAGGGCTATTCCGGATACATTGACATCAATCTTGCATACCTCAGCAAGATAGACTGGCAGGAACTCGCGAAGCCTGAGAAGGAAAAGACGGTCAAGGATGCCGTGAAGCCAATCACGACCAAGTGGGCCGTAGAGGTCGATCAGGTCACGAATCCTGTTAAGATTTCTAACAGCGGGAGCGACGAGAACGGGAACTACAAGGGCGGCAAGGCCGGCGATCAGACCGGGAAGGAGTGGAGGATCCGCGACTGGTATAACTACCCCTGGAGCTGCGTTCTGCGTCACCCTAACGCGGAGGTCCGCAAATGCCTCGCGACGCTCGCCGTGAAGGCGGCGAACAATGATAACATCGGCTATGACCAGGCGCAGCGGGAGACCTACCGTAAAGCCCTGGAAAAAGCCGGATGGGATCCTGCCAAGATCGAGGAGGCCGTGGAGTCTGACTGCAGCGCGGGCGTGATCGCGAACATCATCGCGACCGGGCATATCCTGGGCATCGCGGGCCTACAGAACTTCGGCGCGACCTATACGGGCAACATGCGCAAGGAAGGCGGCAACAGGGGCTTCATGATCCTTACGGATCCCAAGTACCTGACGTCCAGCGAGTACCTGCTTGCCGGCGACATCCCGCTCAATGACCAGCACCATGTCTGCACGGTCGTCACCAATGGCACAAAGAGCGGCGCGGAGGTGCCTCTTACGGACAGGGGCGCTTATGAGATCATGCCTCTGCTCAAGCTTGGCAGCAAGGGCAAGGCCGTAAAGGTCCTGCAGGCACTGCTCGGGGGCCTTGCGATCGACGGATCCTTCGGCCCGCTTACGCTTAACAGTGTCCTGCAACTGCAGAAGCGGCAGGGACTGCTGCAGGATGGCGAGGTCGGCCCGCTGACCTGGAACGCGGTGATCCGGACGCAGCCGATTCTTAAGAGAGGGAGCAGGGGCGCAGACGTCAAGGCCATCCAGATCATGCTCGGGGGCCTTACGATCGACGGATCCTACGGCCGGCTCACGGAAGCCGCGGTCAAGCGCTTCCAGGCCGCCCACGGCCTCGAGCAGGACGGAGAGGTCGGACCACTCACACTGCAGGCTCTGATCGAGAGTGAGTTATAAGGGAGAAGAACGTCAAGCCTAGGATACGTTTTTCAATAGTAGAGCCCCGGAGGGAGTCGATCCTTCCGGGGCTTATTTTTATGCCATGCAACCAAAATGCAACCAGACATCCGATTTGGCCCATAAACAAAGGCCTCACTTGGGGTTCGAATCCCATGTCCTCCGC
>DJXS01000130.1:0-9362 GCA_002448395.1 Lachnospiraceae bacterium UBA6998
TCTCTTCATTGTAGGACCATCAAACGCGTAGCACTCTGCGATATAGAGATTCGCAGCGTTCATGCCGAGGTTGTTCTCAGCGTTTGCTACTGCACTGTTAAGCAGTTTCAGGATAACTTCCGAAGCGTATCGGTTGTTATATGTCAGAATACCCTGAGCTGTTGTGACGTCCTTGCCTCTGATGGCGTCCATCACGAAGCAGGCCTTCTGGGTAGGGATCCTGGCGTAAGAAAGCTTTGCAGAAGGTCTTGTGTCCTTCTGGGCATTTCTCTCTCTCTTGATTTGAGTTCTATGTCCGTTTGCCATAGTTCCTCGCTCCTTTCAATGTGAACTCTTCCTGCACCAATCAGTTGGCGGAAGATCTTCTCTCGTCTTTGTTGTTGCCCTGGTGACCTCTGTAAGTTCTTGTCATAACGAACTCACCGAGTTTGTGACCGACCATATCCTCGGTAACATATACCGGAACATGCTTGCGGCCGTCATGCACTGCAATCGTGTGTCCTACGAAAGACGGGAAAATAGTGGAACGGCGGGACCAGGTCTTTACGACCTCTTTGCTGCCCGATGCGTTCAAAGCGTCTACCTTCTTCAGAAGGCTCTTGTCTGCAAACGGCCCTTTCTTTAATGATCTTGCCATGGTAATCCTCCTTACTTCTTGCCGCCTCTGCGTCTAACGATGAGCTTGTCAGAAGCTTTCTTTCCGCGCGTCTTGTAACCAAGTGCAGGCTTGCCCCAAGGAGTGCTCGGTCCGGGACGACCTACAGGTGCCTTACCTTCACCACCACCGTGAGGGTGATCGTTAGGGTTCATGACGCTGCCTCGAACGTGAGGACGAATGCCCATGTTGCGGACACGGCCAGCTTTGCCGTAGTTGATCAGGTTGTGATCGATGTTGCCGATAGTTCCGACGGTAGCTCTGCAGTTCAGAGGAACCATTCTCATTTCACCGGAGGGAAGACGAAGAGTTGCATACTTGCCTTCCTTAGCCATCAGCTGTGCAGCTGCGCCGGCGCTGCGGACCATCTGGCCGCCCTTGCCGGGGTGAAGTTCGATATTGTGAACCATTGTACCAACCGGGATCTTCTCAAGAGGGAGGCAGTTGCCGATTCTTACTTCAGCGTCAGGTCCGTTCATGACCTTCATGCCATCTGTCAGTCCCTGAGGTGCAAGGATATATGCCTTCTCACCATCTTCATAGCAGATCAGGGCGATGTTTGCTGTTCTGTTGGGATCGTACTCGATGCCGATGACCACTGCAGGAACGCCGTCCTTACGTCTCTTGAAGTCGATGATTCTGTATTTTCTTCTGCTTCCGCCGCCGTGATGTCTCACGGTGATCTTACCCTGGTTATTGCGACCCGCGTTCTTCTTCAGGGAAAACACAAGTGACTTCTCAGGAGTCTTCTTTGTGATCTCCGCAAAATCGGAACCTGTCATGTTCCTGCGGGAGGGGGTATATGCGGTATACTTTTTAATTCCCATGATTAGTTCTCCTTTTCATGCTTTTCATTTTGACTAGCAAAATTTCGCACCGCTATCAATTATCAAAGTCCTGTGAAGAGGTTGATTTCTTTGCTGTCAGCTGTAAGAGTGACATAAGCCTTTTTGCGCTTAGCAGTCTGGCCGTATACCATGCCTCTTCTCTTTTTCTTAGGTCTGCAGTTCATGGTGTTGACGCGTGCAACCTTTGTGCCCTCGAACATTCTCTCTACTGCAGTCTTGATCTGAAACTTATTTGCTTCCGGATGAACGTAGAAAGCATATCTCTTCTCTGCGATGTCCTGCAGCGCTTTCTCGGTCTGGATGGGCTTCAGAATAATATCATAA
Source organism: Lachnospiraceae bacterium UBA6998 (assembly GCA_002448395.1). Lineage (GTDB taxonomy): Bacteria > Bacillota > Clostridia > Lachnospirales > Lachnospiraceae > CAG-791. The sequence continues at coordinate 1,828 of DJXS01000130.1, forward strand.
TATTCCAGTGTTGCCATTATGCGTACACCTCCTCCAATTTGGCGACTGCGTCCTTGGTAAGGATCACGGTCTGTGCGTTCATCAGATCATATACGTTGATCTGGGATGTAAGTGTGGTCTTTACTGCAGGAACGTTGCCTGCGGACTTGATCACGTGCTCATCCTTGTCAGCCATAACTACGAGAGTCTTGCCGGCTGCCTTAAGGTTCTCCATGACCTTGACGAACTCTTTGGTCTTGTACTCGCTCATGGAAAGCTGGTCGAGAACGATGACCTTGTTCTGCTGTACGCGGTCAGTCAGAGCGCTTCTGACTGCTGCCTGTTTCTCCTTCTTGTTCATCTTGAAGGAGTAGTCACGCGGTACGGGAGCGAATACTACGCCGCCGTGTGTCCACTGAGGAGCTCTCGTGGAACCCTGTCTTGCGTGGCCTGTGCCCTTCTGTCTCCAGGGCTTTCTTCCGCCGCCGGAAACCTCGGAGCGGGTCTTAGCCTTCTGAGTGCCCTGGCGGTTGTTAGCCAGCTGCTGAACTACTGCCATGTGAAGCAGGTTCTCGTTCACTTCAACACCGAAGACCGCATCATTTAAGTCGATATTGCCGACTTCCTGTCCTTGCATATTATAAACAGATACGTTTGCCATCTGAATGGTCCTCCTTTCTCATCCAGGCACTGCTCAGGCTCTGGTGGTCTCTTTGAGAGTCACAAGGCCCTTCTTAGGTCCCGGAATCGCGCCCTTGACCAGAATCAGATTCTTGTCTGCATCCACTCTCACTACTTCAAGGTTCTGGATTGTCACCTGGACGCTGCCCATGTGGCCGGGCATTCCCTTGCCCTTGAAAACTCTGCTCGGATCAGAAGAAGATCCGTTGGAACCCTGGTGGCGGTGGAACTTGGAGCCGTGGCCCATAGGTCCTCTGTGCTGTCCAAGTCTCTTGATAGCACCCTGGAAGCCTTTACCCTTTGTAACTGCAGTAGCGTCGATCTTGTCGCCTTCCGCGAAGATGTCAGCCTTGATCTCGTCGCCGAGCTTGTACTCAGCAGCGTTCTCAAATTTAAATTCCTGAACGTGCTTTTTGACCAGTGTGCCGGCCTTATCGAAGTGGCCCTTCATAGCCTTGCCAACGCCGTGGCGATGAGCAATTTCCTTCTTGCCCTTCTTGTCGACTGTGGTGATTCTCTCTTTTGCCTCACCAAAGCCAACCTGAACTGCCTCATAACCATCGTTCTCGACGGTCTTGACCTGTGTTACGACACAGGGGCCTGCCTCAAGAACTGTAACAGGGACGAGTGTTCCGTCTTCCCTGAAGATCTGGGTCATGCCGATCTTGGTAGCCATAATTGCTTTCTTCATTTTTACCTCTTTTCCGCCGGTATTGCCGGCTGTTTGTTGTCTACAGCGGACATCAGCGCTTGCCTTCGGGCTCTTGGCATCTCGCCCTTCTGCGGATCTTCCTGATCCTGCTCTCGGTCCGCAGCCTGCTGTCTGACTGCTAACCGCGCCGCATGCCTCTCCTTTTCCTTCACCGGTTCCCGCCTTCCGCGTTCACCTCCCGAAAAGGGATGTCATACTAGTAGAGGTTTTTATTTACAAATGCATTATGGAGTATGCATCTGTTGTCTTGTCTTGTTCGCCTTACTTATTAATAAGTACTGCTTACCTAGCCTTCATCTTGATGTCGATCGCTACGCCTGCGGGCATCTCCAGTCTCTGGAGAGCGTCAACCGTCTTCTGAGTAGGTGTGATGATGTCGATCAGTCTCTTGTGAGTTCTCTGCTCGAACTGCTCACGGCTGTCCTTATACTTATGAACAGCGCGAAGGATGGTAACAACCTCCTTCTTTGTAGGCAGCGGAACGGGGCCGCTGACCTGAGAGCCGGTCTTCTTGACTGTCTCGATGATCTTCTTCGCGGATGCGTCCACGAGCTTGTGATCATATGCCTTCAGGGTAATTCTCATAATCTGATTTGCCATAAAAAAAGTCGCCTCCTTATTCGCACTTTTTAATGAAGTACGACAAGCGGTGACTGTACACACTCCCGTGCGTGTCCTGTGTGTTACTACTCAAGGATTCCCTCGAGAACAGGTTCTCGCACGTCGTTTCTGCTACTGGGCAGACTGTCAATCGGTACAGTGACTTGTCGTCAGTTTTCGGGTCGGCCCCGTGCCAATCAGGGCGCCCCAGACATTCGCTCCACGGAAAACCCGCCGTATTCACAGCGGCAACCTCACGCTTCACAGCTATCATGTCACAGCTTTCTTATCATACACGAGGTAATTCTAAATTGCAAGAATTATTTTTGTATTTATCTACAAACATTTTTGGTAAATTTCACGATTCTGCAGTTTGGGAATTGTCGTGTCGAACATTACTATTTTACAGGATTTTCGCAGAATTATCAACAGCGGCCGTGTGGATAAGCTGCGCGAGGAACGATATACCCTGTCTTTCACTCCGGTTTCAAGGACGGGGAAGGCAGAATTTCAAGTGCAAGTCAGAGGAAATCTTATATTAAGATAATTTCATGGATGCAAAGATGTGTTATCAAGCAACTATCGTGGACGTAAATTTGTGTTGTCGACGCTTCTGTGCCGAAATTCACAATAAAGGACGGCCAGAAGCCGGGAACATATTGATCAGAATCTTCCTGCAGGGACGAATTCATAAGAAAAACAGGCTCCTGTACCGAAAACGCGTATAGGTGCATGTACTTGAGAAGTTTCCCGCCCCTGACAGTTCCGGTATGTCCCGTGTGCGCGCGGATACATGTCCCATGTACGTGCAGTTGCATATCCCGTGCCTCAATCGACTCCTCTCGGGCAGCGACAACCCAAGCGCGGAAGTATATACCCTCTCAGCAATGACTTTTCACGGGCGGGGAAGTACCGCAATAATAAAAGAAGAGATGGCGCCATCGTGCCATCTCTTCTTTTATTACTTAATATTATCTTCCCCGTCCGTGAAACCGGAGTGAATGAGAGGGTGTATACTTCCGCGCGAAGCTTTCCCCGCCATTACTTCCTGTGCACCTCATCATACACATCTACGATTGCCTTCCCCGGTGCGGGAGTCATGTTGCTGACGATGACGTTGACTGCAAGGCTGATCAGGAATGCGGGAAGAAGCTCATAGATCGCGAACCATCCGCCGATAGGGGCGATCAGGAACTTCCAGACAAATATCATGATCGCGCCGGCAGCCATGCCTGCGATCGCGCCCTGTCTGTTGGAACGTCTCCAGAACAGTGCCAGAAGCATCTGCGGTCCGAATGCCGCGCCGAAGCCTGCCCACGCGAAAGATACTACGCGGAATACGGAGCTGTTGGGATTCCAGGCAAGGATCACTGCGATACATGCGATTCCGATAACTGTGAATCTCGCTGCTCTCATCTGCTGACGGGTGGTGAGCTTAATGCCCATGAATTCCTGTACAAGGTCCTGGGATACGCTGGAAGCAGCCGCCAGGAGCTGGGAGTCAGCGGTGGACATTGTAGCTGCCAGAATTCCCGAAAGGATAACGCCTGCAAACAGCGCGAAGATGAATCCGTTCTGGCTCATCAGATTGGCAAGCTGAATGATAACCGTCTCAGAATCGGAGCTGGTTGTGAGCATCGGAATTTTGCCGGCTACAGAAACGCTGTAACCGATCACGCCGATGAAGACCGCGATGCCCATGGAGAGCACGACCCAGACAAAGGCGATCCTGCGGGACAGAACCAGTTCATCCTCATTTCTGATTCCCATGAATCTGAGAAGGATGTGCGGCATGCCAAAATATCCAAGGCCCCAGGCCAATGTAGAAACAATACTGAAGAATCCGAATGATCCCGCTGTTCCGGTAGCTGCGTCATATCCCTGAGTGATATTGAGATAGCCGGGAAGCGCACGGGCGTTGCTCATGACTGCGCCCATTCCGCCCGCCTGGTTGATTCCGAAGAAGACGATGATGACCAGCGCGATCGTCATGAAAATACTCTGGACAAGGTCGGTTGTGGAAACTGCCAGGAAACCGCCCATGGTCGTGTAAGTGATAATGATCACCGCGCCTACGATCATCGCTACGTGATAGTTAAAGCCGAAAAGGCTGTTGAACATAGTTCCGACTGCCTTGAAACCGGATGCTGTATAAGGGATAAAGAATATAAGAATAGTAAGCGCCGCAATGCAGGACAGTATGTGCTTCTCATCTTTATATCTTCTGGAAAAGAAATCCGGGATCGTGAAAGCGCCGACCCTCTCGGAGTATCTGCGAAGAAGTCTCGCCACAAGAAGGAAGTTTAAGTAAGTGCCGATCGACAGTCCCACTGCCGTCCAGGTAACTTCCGCAAGTCCGGCGATGTAGGCTAGTCCGGGAAGGCCCATCAGAAGGTAGCTGCTCATGTCCGATGCCTCGGCGCTCATCGCCGTGACCACGGGTCCGAGGGAGCGGCCGCCGATGTAGAAGCCGTCCGATGTGTTTGTCGCACCTTTTCTGTTAAACAGAATACCGATGCCGAGCATTCCCGCCATGTACAAGATAATAGTTACAATGATCAAGATTTGTGCTGATGTCATAACAGTTCTCCATTTCCCCTGCGCCATCCCGGCGCTTTTTCTATTTTGACCCGGCTCTTTTTGAGGTCCGGACCAATCAATTACGGATTATAGCACATTATATAACAGAATAAAATACAGAACGGTGTATAGAACGTATTCTATACACTGTACGTATGGATTATCCATAAACGCTTTATTTAAAGGAAATTCTGACTGTACATATTAAAAGATCATTGTAAGAAATTTCTCCAATACCCGGTTCATGGTCTCTTCAGGCGGAAGCTTTCCAGAAACATCGGCGTCATTTTATCCGCGTATGCGACCAGGGAATAATCTCCCCCGCAAAGGCACCAGTCGTACATAAGCGCTCTCTCCCACATCGCATAGGCCTTGATGACCTCGCTTGCTGTGCAGTCGCTGCGGATCTCGCCTCTCTTTTGACCTTCCGTAATGATCTCCCGCAGTATACGGAAGTATGTTCTGTTGCGATCCAGCAGATGCTTCTCTCCCTGGGCCTGCAGCTGTGTGGACAGAAGACCCGACAGCAGGTCCCTTGAGATACTGTCCTCGATCATCACGAACAATTCATGGTTTAAGAAAACCAGCTTATCTGCCGCGTCCCACTCCGTGTCCAAAGTCTTCCTGAGCTCCTCGTATTTTTCATCGAAAACGTACGCAAGGGTGCCCAGCAGGGCATCCTTTCCTTCAAAATAGTGATAGAAGGAACCCCTCGAAGTCCCCGAGGCGTAAATGATGTCCTCAATGGTCGTCGCGTCATACCCGTTTTCATAGAAGAGTTTCCACGCCGCCGAGATGATCTTTCCTTTGGTATTTCTTGTATTTTTCTTGGGCATAGTACACCTTTATCTGCTCTGCTTGCGTTTTCCCCGTTTTCAGTGTATCTTTGTTGAGAACCATTTTACTATAGATCGGGCTGAATAAGCGATACAATTGAGGAGCAGAATATATTATGTGGATTGCGGATTCCTGGAAAGACTATCAGGTACTGGATACTTCTGACGGAGAGAAACTCGAGCTCTGGGGCGGCTACAAGCTGATCCGTCCGGACCCGCAGGTGATCTGGAAGACTCCCCGCGGAAGAGAATGGAAAAATCCCAACGGTCATTACCACCGCAGTCATAAAGGCGGCGGTGAGTGGGAATTTCGGGATCTGCCCGAAGAGTGGACGATCCACTACAGAGATCTCTCCTTCCGTCTCAAACCGTTTAACTTCAAACACACAGGTCTGTTTCCGGAACAGGCAGTCAACTGGGATTGGTTCAGCGGGATCATTAAGGACGCCGTATCCTCAGGGCGCAAGGTCAAAGTATTGAATCTCTTCGCTTATACAGGAGGCGCGACAGTCGCGGCAGCCAAAGCCGGAGCCAGTGTCACACATGTAGACGCAGCGAAAGGTATGGTAACCTGGGCGAAAGAGAACGCGGCGATCTCAGGCCTCGGGGATGCGCCGATCCGCTGGCTGGTGGACGACTGCGGCAAATTTGTGGAGCGCGAGATCCGCAGAGGCAACACCTATGACGCGATCATCATGGATCCCCCTTCATACGGGCGAGGCCCCAAGGGCGAGATCTGGAAGATCGAGGAGAGCATTTATCCTTTCCTTATGAATGCCTGCAAACTCCTCTCCGACGACCCGCTCTTTGTGCTGGTCAACTCCTATACCACCGGACTTCAGCCCGCAGTGCTCTCCTATCTTCTGCACACCGCGATAGACAAAAAGCACAAGGGAACTGTTGAAGCCTCTGAGATCGGACTTCCTGTAACAGGAAACGGATTGATCCTCCCCTGCGGCGCAGCCGGCAGATGGACTTCCGTCTGACCTTTCTGATCTCTATACGAAACGAAACCCCTTCTTTGGCGGAAATTCTCCAAAGAAGGGGTTTGTTCAATTCTTTCTCATAATTCTGACGCCTGCGGAAGCAGGTTCGGACTCTTCAGCAATATCCTCACTGCGCTCGATCCTCTCCCGGATCTGCAGCATGCGCCTGTCAAGCTGATTGATCAGATCCGCGCTGTACCGCAGCTCCTCCACGATGATCTCCGCATTACTGATCTCTCTCTTATATTTCATTTTGTGTTCGACGCTTGCCCAGAAGTCCATCGCAATGGTGCGGAACTGCACTTCAACATTCATGTACTTCTTCTCATTGGCAAGGAAGATCGGAACCCTGAGGATCAGGTGAAGACTCCTGTATCCGTTTTCCTTCGGTACTGAAATATAATCCTTTTCCTGCAGGATCTCAACATCATCCTGTACATCGAATGAGTCCCTGATACTGTAGATATCATCGATAAAGGAACAGATCACTCTGATCCCGGCTACGTCGTTGATCGTATTCTCAATGTTCTCAACTGTGAAAGGCACCCCTTTCACCTTTAATTTTCCATAAATGCTGCTGGGAGATTTGAGTCTGTACTTTATATATTCAAACGGATTTCTCTTATTCTTAAGCGCCATCTCCTTGTTGAGGATCTCAAGTTTGGTCCTCATCTGGGACATCGCGCAGTCAAAATACATCATCAGTGTCTCAAATTGTTCCGCCTGCTCTGTGATCTGCAGGATCCGGCCCACGTCTTCATCGGTCATGGTGTCAGCTCCGTAGTAACCGATGTCATATTTCTCGTCACGTGTCAATCCCTGTTCCTCCTTCATTATAACAACCCCGGCACAAGGCGCAGATTGCTCCGCATTTATGCCGCCTACTGATTATATCAGACCATGGATTGATTTTGAAGAAAAAATAGCCAAAATAATGATTCCAAATCATTAAATATTCGTAAACCTACACAATCTCCTTCGAAGGTTTACCATATAAAAAACCCGGCACTCTTGCGAGCGCCGGGTTAATTTCACTTGATCTTCAGACTGCATTGTCCGATTTGACTGTTTTGATTAGTCGATAACGGTAGCAACACGGCCGGAACCAACAGTACGGCCACCTTCACGGATAGCGAATGTAAGACCCTGCTCCATAGCGAT
>DJXS01000130.1:9482-9872 GCA_002448395.1 Lachnospiraceae bacterium UBA6998
GCATGCACATCTCAGTGCCTTCGGGAAGAGTGATAACGCCGGTAACGTCAGTTGTTCTGAAATAGAACTGAGGACGATAGTTGTTGAAGAAAGGTGTGTGACGGCCACCCTCATCCTTGGTCAGAACGTAAACCTGAGCGGTGAATTTCTTGTGGCAAGTAACTGTGCCGGGCTTTGCGATAACCTGACCACGCTCGATAGCGGTTCTGTCGATACCACGAAGAAGAACGCCTACGTTGTCACCAGCCTCAGCATAGTCAAGGGTCTTACGGAACATCTCGATACCGGTAGCAACAGACTTCATAGTCTCTTCCTTGATACCAACGATCTCGACGGGCTCCATAACCTTCAGAGTACCACGCTCAACACGGCCTGTAGCAACAGTACCAC
>DJXS01000130.1:9956-10289 GCA_002448395.1 Lachnospiraceae bacterium UBA6998
GACCGGAGATTGTGAATACGTCCTCTACGGGCATAAGGAAAGGCTTGTCATTCTCACGCTGAGGATCCGGAATGTACTCATCAACTGCATCCATCAGCTCCATGATGTTGTCAGCCCACTCGCTGTTAGGATCTTCGAGAGCCTTAAGAGCGGAACCCTTGATAACCGGCAGATCATCGCCCGGGAACTCATACTCAGTCAGAAGGTCGCGAACTTCCATCTCAACCAGCTCGATGAGCTCTTCGTCATCAACCATATCGCACTTGTTAAGGAATACTACGATGTAAGGAACACCGACCTGACGAGCGAGCAGAACGTGCTCACGAGTCTGAG
>DJXS01000130.1:10475-10936 GCA_002448395.1 Lachnospiraceae bacterium UBA6998
CGTGTGCATAGTGTCTCTTAGCAGTCTCATACTCGATGTGAGCTGTGGAGATGGTGATTCCTCTCTCTCTCTCTTCGGGAGCCTTGTCGATCTGATCGAAAGCGACAGCGGTACCGCCCTGTCTTACTGCCAGAACGGAAGTGATAGCTGCTGTAAGAGTTGTCTTGCCGTGGTCAACGTGGCCGATTGTGCCGATGTTGCAGTGCGGTTTTGTTCTGTCAAAATGAGCTTTTCCCATTTCTCAATTCCTCCTTAAATAATATGAGATACAACTTATTTGATTCGCTTTTCAGCTGCAATGACTGTTCTCTATTTAAGGGTCGTAATAACAGTCACTGCTACGATTATATCAAATTGTATTAATAATGCAATTACTTTTCGTTGAGGATCTTCTCAGCCACATTCTTCGGTACGGGCTCGTACTTGTCAAAGAACATGGAGTAATTGCCGCGTCCCTGAGT
>DJXS01000041.1:0-6238 GCA_002448395.1 Lachnospiraceae bacterium UBA6998
TACTCTGCAATTGATATTAATGATAGAAAAGTAAAATGGTGTCTCTCGACAGTCGGGAATGCTTCGGCATTCTTCGCATGGCTTCATGCCACACAAGTGCATTGTAGCATTGACGAATAAGCTTGTCAATTAAGTGCCCGTACTCTCCAAAAGCTTCAGGCAGATCCGCAGCAGGAGCCTCGTATCTGCATCTTCCAGATCCATCTCCAGAATCCGGGTGATCCGCTCCAGCCTCTTGAGAAAGCTGTTGCGGTGGACATAGAGCTGGTCCGCCGTGCGGGAGGCGTTGCATTCACTATTGAGATAAACGCGAAGGGTCCGCACATAGTCGGATCCCTTCTGCAGATCATGCTCCACAAGGCGAAGGAGTCCGGCGGGATACAGGACGCCCTTCGGCATGGTGCCGGTGCAGGCGGAGAGCATGTAGCGGAGAATGTTTTCTCCGAAGCGGCTGATGGTTTCAGAGGAATCGCTTTCCATGAAACTCTCGAGGGCAAAGGACGCCTGCTCATAGAAATGCGGGAACAGGCTGAGTTCTCTGAAGGGATTGCTCAGTCCGCAGATATATCCCATTCGCTGCAGCAGCTCTTCAAAATCCGCTTCCGGATTATCCGATGGATCCGCAGCCCGGTGCAGGATCCCTACAATTCCGTCCCCGTACTGCAGAACATGAACCCTTCCCGGGAGAAGCATCCGAAGCTGCTCGCACATATAGTTGTGGGGAAGATAACGGGCTCCCTGCCGTTCGCGTGCTCTCAGGCAGAGCCAGCTTTCCCCCGGAGCCAGACGGATCTGGCGGAGCCGCGCACCCTGAGGAATGCGGCTGTTCAGAATGTCGCGGATAATTGCAGTTTCAAGGGAATCGCCGGTGGAAGTGGTGCTGAAATAGCGGAGGGCCATTTTGCACAGATAATTGAAAAAATGGTCCATCAGCGGATAGTCACTCTCCCGGAAAGGATGCACATCATTTGTGAAGTAGGCACATCCCATATAGTGTCCGAAGGAATAAATATTCTGGCAGTAATTTTTCGTGGAGACATTGGGAATAGCAGAGAGGTAAGGAACCTGGATCTCCCGCTCCACGAGGCCGACATCCCGGATCCCTTCCAGGTTCGTCATATCGAACGCACTATGGCCATCCCGCATATCATGGAAATGAGGCTTCCCATCTTCCATATTGCAATTGAACATCGGATGCAGGCCATAGTCGGAAAGGCCGATGCGGTTTTTAAGGATGTTAATGCCTGTCAGGAAAAACTGTTCCATATCGGGTTCCCCGGACGCCTCCAGAATATCCCGCAGCTTATCGTTCCATGCGTCAAACCGGTCATAGACCGCCTGAACATCCCAAAGGACCTGCATGACGTCAGTATTGTTCTCGATATGCAGTGCTTGTGCGCCGTCCCTGAGCAGGTGCTTGGGGAATTTTCCTCCCACACAGATCATGTTCATCCCTTCCTGCATTGGTTCCTGCAGGAAATCGGAGGCTGTGATATAGACTCGTCCGTCTTCCGAAGCTGTTTCTAAATCATATAGGCGCGGCCTTCCGCAGAGGAGCCGGCGCTCTTTGGAGCCGTATCGGCGAACCTGATAGTGTTCCGGCAGATAGTCAGCGATCACATCCAAGTTGAGTTTCATCTCAAAAATCCCCCATGTAATACCTGTGAAGACAGACAAGAGGTGTGCACTATGTTGTATTACATTATACCTTATGAAGGGATAAATGGGGGGGGTTTTGCAATTTTTAGAAATGATAATGCATTTTGCACACGTTTTGGGGCGAAAACGGACGGAATCTCCACCAATTGTCTATTATTTGACGTAAAGACAGGTCAGCGCAGACGCTCTAAGCGGGTACAAAGTTTACACCTTTCTCACGCGAGGTTCGGAATCTCTGCCGTCTTATCAACTCTCTCAGGGCTTGTTACCATAGGATCAACAGCAGCATCAGTTTTTTGGAAAAATATATTTATACACCTGTTCACACTATTCGGAAGGAGAAAATGTTATGAGCGGAAAAATCGACCCCCGTATCCCCAAGAAGATCGACACAGGCATCGAGCCGATCAAATCCCCCTGGGACAAAATCGTCTCCTACAGGGAAGGCGCGCACTATGCCCAGCGTTACAGCAATGTCGTGGCTGCAGCAGTGATGCAGGCTTTCCGGATCCTCGTACCGGACTATGTGGAGCGCAGCAAGGCCATGTGCACCAACGCCTACAACCGTCTGGCTTATGTGTATAGCATGATGCCCGGCTATACGGAGAACAATGCGGAGGACCTGCACATGCATCCCTTCATGCGCGGCAACTTCGTCGGCGGCCTGATCGGAGACCGCGGCGACGACGAGCTGCTGATGTGCGGCCGCGTGAATGACTTCGGCACCTATCGGGCGGAGAAGGAACTCGACGTATGTTACTGGGATCTTGTGGGAACCGAGCTCTGCCGCGCCACGACCCAGTCTCTGCAGGCCTGCGCGGACTGCGCCGCAAGAATTCGTCCCAATGGACCGCGTCTGGAATACCACATGGTCGAAGCTAAGGGCGCCGGCGACCGCCACTGCCGCATCGTAGCGGAGTGCAGGGAAAAATATCCTATGCCCGAGCACGAGCAGTGGGAGTGCTTCGGTCCCGTCGGCTCCGAGGATCAGATCAAGTTCACGAAGGAAGAGGACACGATCGACGAATCCATGATGTTCCGCGAGGAGTGCGATTTTACCTTCTCCAACGGTACGAACTGCGAAGAGGACTGGCACGCGGCATATCCAATGGTGACTATGTCTAACGCCGGCTCCTATATTTTCCCGACCCTTGATGATCTCATCCGCGAAGGAAAGCTGACGGCGGAGCAGGTGGATTACGCGATCCACTGTGTCTGTGAGGCAGCCGGCAAGGCAACCTTTGTCGACAATTTCTCCAAGGAAGGCCTTCGCCAGTGGATGGGCGTTCCGCACAGCATCGGACCGGATGACGGAAGGCTGATGGGCGGCTACCTCGAGATGTATCTGCAGGCCTGCCATGTGTCTTATGAGATCGAGGCCTTCAACGCCAGGGAATGCATTTATACCTTTGATCCCACCAATCTGACTGTCATGGGCAGCCTTCCCCGCTTCAAGGACGCTTATATCTGGTTCTGGTACGGGACCGTGAAATCAATGGTGAACGCACAGTGGTCCCTGTGGGAGGAAGATTCCCCTGCCGGCAAGGTCCGCATCAAGATCGCGAAGAAGGTTGACAAATTCTGCTGATCCCCAGGCAGAGCGGCAAGGAAGAAAGATCCGATCGCAGAAAGGAGTGAAATAAGATGAAAGAAACCTATCCTGTACCTTATCCTGTGATGTACAAGAATGTCTATAAATTTGACGATATGAAGCGCAGCGAGCATATGGCCGTCCGCGATGCGGTGGGCTGGTACCTCTGGACCCACCAGCTGGTGGAAGTGACCGGCAAGGATGCCGCGGCTTTCCTCGACTACATCTTCCCCAAGAACATCAGCAACCTGAAAAACGGCCGCGAGCGCTACACCACGATGCTGGACGAGAATGCCCAGATCATCGACGATGTCGTGGTCTTCCGCATGGAGGATGAGAAGTTCTGGATCTCCACACTGTTCAAGATGATGATGTTCCCCTGGTTCGAGGCACACAAAGGCTCCTACCAGGTGGAGTTCAAGGACATCACGAAGGAGTGGGAGATGTACGCGGTGCAGGGTCCCCGCTCCATAGAGATGGTCAATGCACTGGTGAAAAATCCGGTGGACAATCAGAAGTTCTTCGAGATGAAGGCCAATGAGATCGACGGAATTCCGGTGTATGTCAATCGCGCGGGCTTCACCGGCGAAAAGCTGGGCTACGAGCTCTATTTCCCGAAGGCGGAAGCCCCTGCGCAGGAAGAGAAGCTGCGAGCACTGGCGCCGAATTTCGGCGGCCGTGAAGTGACTGAATTCCAGGTCATGGCCTGGACGCTGCCCTGTGAGGCCGGCTTCTACTATATGCGTGACCTGCGCCACACCAATCCCTACGAAGTGGGCCTGGCGAACGGCATCAATTTTGACAAGGATTTCATCGGCAAGGAAGCCCTGATGAAGATCCGCGACGAAGGTCCGGCGCGCGAGGTCGTCGGCTTCACAGTGGCGGAGGACAACATCCACATCAAGGGACGCCACATGGGGAATGAGGGCGAGAAGGTCTTCGTGGACGGAGAGGAGATCGGCCGCGTCATGAAGATCGTCTACAGCTATGTCAACGAGATCAACAACGGCCTGATCATCTGCAAAAAGGGCGTGCTCAAGGCCGGCGACCACGTATCGCTCCACGGACACGACGCAGTGATCTGCGGCACGACGTTTCTTTCCTGATTTATAGTTGTATCAGTTTTGTGCGATCAGAAAGGAAGAGTTTATGAACAACTTTGATCCCAAGGTAATTTCTCAGATGATGATGCAGGGATATGTGGCAAAAGCGAGACCGCTGGAAGACCTCATCCATGTCACCGGCAAAGTGGCTCTCGTGACGGGCGGTACCTCAGGCCTCGGCTTCTGCACATCCCTTCGCCTTCTGCAGGGCGGCGCGAAGGTGGTTGTGGCGAGCTTCTCCGAGGAGGAAGCGGGGAGAGCCATGCCGCTGTTTGCCCAGGCCGGCTTTGGCGAAGACAGAGTGAAGTTCTGTAAATGTGATGTGACGAGCGAAGAGAGTGTGAAGGCAGTCGTGGAGTTCACGGCAGAAACCTTCGGCTCCCTCGATATTCTGGTCAATTCCGCCGGTGTGTGGAGCTACGCGCATATTTACGACATGCCGGAAGAGGAGTTCGTGCGTGTCATCAACGTGAACCTGAACGGGTCCTTCCGCGTGGCCAAGCATGTCAGCGATTACATGGTTAAGAACGGCATCCAGGGCAAGATGGTCTTCGTCTCTTCTGACTGCTACACGATGCCCTTCCCCGTTTTCGGCGGCTATTCCCATTATGCAGCTTCCAAGGGCGGTATCGTTGCCCTGACGACCGAGCTCGCCAAAGAGCTCAAGCGCTTTGGGATCGTTGTCAATACCGTCGCTCCCGGACCGATGTCTACACCTGGCGGAATTTACAACCAGGTTGCCCGCTCACTGCCGGATGAGAAAAAGGCGGAGTTCGGTGCTGAGATGACAGTCAACCAGGTGGATGTCAATCCGGATACCGATGCTGTGGCACTGGCTGTGTACATGATGTGCACGAACCTGGCGGACGGCATCAACGGAGACTGCGTCCTCGCGGACAAGGGCATGACCCACAACTGCCTGTACAGGCAGCCTGCGATCAAGGAGTTCCCTCCGAAGGCAGAGTAAACGGAAAATTGTTTAGATTGGGCAGGCCGACAGTGAACAAGCTGCCGGCCTGACGCACATAGGGTTTTCAAGTGAAAGGACTGGGATGAGTATGAGACTCGAAAGCAAATCTGTTGTCGTCACCGGGGCTTCTTCCGGCATGGGGAAGGCTATTGTGGAGCTCTTTGTAAGAGAAGGCGCGAAGGTCGTCGCCGTCGCCCGCCGGAAAGAGCGTCTGGAGGAGCTGGCCGCTTCCTTGGCTGACGCCCCCGGCGAAGTGATCGTGTACCAGGGAGACGTCACGAAAGAGGAAGTCAATGAAGCGATGATCGACTGTGCTGTCGAGAAATTCGGCAAGCTGGATGTCCTGATCAACAACGCCGGCATGATGGATGATATGGCTCCGATCGGAGAGATGTCTGATGACCGCCTGCAGAAAGTCTATGCGCTGAATGTTTTCGGACCTGCGTATGCCATGCGCAAGGCTGTTAACGTTTTCCTGGCGCAGGAGAGCGGCGGGAGCATCATCAATGTGGCCTCCCTTGGCTGCGTCAAGGTCGTGGCCGGACCCGTGTACTGCTCCTCCAAAGCGGCGCTTGTTTCCATGAGCAAAAACACAGCGTTCATGTACATGCCGCAGAAGATCCGTGTCAACGTGATCGCGCCCGGCGGAATCGCCACCGAGATCAGTTCTTCCATGGGAATGCCCAACATGGGAGGATATGCCCGTGTGCAGAAAGTGCTTGCGGCAGCGCCTGAAGTGGGGAAAGCGGAGGATGTGGCGGCAGCGGCGCTGTTCTTTGCTTCGGATGATTCCTCCTATATCAGCGGCGATGTGATGTATGTGGACGGCGGCTGGAACGCAGGCTAAGGGAAGATTATTACAGAATGAAAAAGCAGGTCTATGTATTTACAGGCGGCGGGAGCGGCCTGGCGCTG
>DJXS01000041.1:6342-6483 GCA_002448395.1 Lachnospiraceae bacterium UBA6998
GGATAATGGATCCATTACGATCATTTCATCAGCCGGCGGTTTCGGCTGGGAACAAAGTTATGCATTATGCAAACAGGTGATCGCCTGCAGGACGTATGAGGAAACCATACAATGGTATGAACAGCATCCGGAAACCTATGC
>DJXS01000101.1:0-4242 GCA_002448395.1 Lachnospiraceae bacterium UBA6998
AGAAGCAGCAGAGCAGCCTGCAAGCGAGCCAGAGCCTGCAGCCAAGGAAGAACCACTTGTCATGATTCCGGAAAATGCTCTCAGCTACAACGGCCATCATTATTATATTTACAATGATGTCAAGTCCAACTGGGAAACTGCGGCATCCAACTGCAGGGACCGCGGCGGATATATGGCAGTCATCAACGATGAAGAGGAAAATGAGACCATTTATAAATACATGACTGCCATGGGATACGATCAGGCGTTTTTCGGACTCATTTACAGCAACACAAATGACGACTGGGTATACCTTAACGGAGGCACTTCTGATTACAGAGACTGGGGCTACAACAGCGAAGGCGTAGCAGAGCCCAATAACGCGGAGGGCTGGGAGTACCACGTTGAGTTCGATGTCAATATGAATGACGGACATTGGAACGACGCTAAGTTCGGAACCAAGACATATACGCCGGATGGGGATGCTTACAAGAATCTCTATGCATATATTTGTGAGTGGGACCGATGATAAAAAACAATTAATAAAAAGAAGGTGCTGCCCCTGCTGATCAATCAGCAAAGGCAGCACCTTTTTTTACATGATCACTCCGCCCCCGATCACGACATCCCCGTCGTAGAGGACGACGGACTGCCCGGGCGTGATGGCGCGCTGAGGCTCATCAAATTCGACCTTGAGAAGGTCGTCTTCCGGCTGTGTGACGGTGCAGGGCTGCTCTTTGTGGCGATAGCGTATTTTGGCGCTGCAGCGAAGAGGACTGTCGATGCGGTCCACGGTGATCAGGTTGACCTTGCCCGCATACAGGGTCCGCTTCATCAGGTCGTCATTGGTGCCGAGCGTGACGGTGTTGGTCTCCGGATCGATTTTCGTGACGTAGCAGCGGTGCGCGGCCGGAATGCCGAGTCCGCGGCGCTGGCCGAGCGTGTAGTGGATGATCCCCTTGTGGCGCCCCAGGACATTGCCCTGTGCGTCCACAAAATCGCCGGGCGGGCACTTAACGCCGCTGTAGCGCTCGATGAAGCCGGCATAGTCGCCGTCCGGAACAAAGCAGATATCCTGGCTGTCGTGCTTCTGGGCATTGTTAAAGCCGCTCTCCGCAGCGATCTCTCTGGTCTTGGTCTTGTCCTGGTCGCCGAGCGGAAACTGCACGTGGGCCAGCTGCTCCTGGGTCAAAACATAGAGCACATAACTCTGATCCTTGGCCGGGTCAAGCGCCTTCAGAAGGAGGTAGCGGCCCCGCTCAGGATCATATTTTGTCCGTGCGTAGTGTCCGGTCGCCAGTACGTCGCAGCCAAGTTCATTCATCTTGGAGAAGAGGTGCTCAAACTTGAGGCAGCGGTTGCACTCGATGCATGGATTGGGCGTGCGGCCGTGCAGGTACTCATCGATAAAAGGTTCGATGACTTCCTTCGTAAACAGGTTCTCATAGTGGACGATATGGTAAGGGATGCCGATCTTCTCGGTAACGCTGCGGGCGTCCTGCGTGTTCTCGAGGGAGCAGCAGGTGTCCAGAAGATCCTTACCTATAACGTCATTTTCATACAGACGCATCGTGCAGCCTACGCATTCGTAGCCGCGCGACGCCATGATCTGAGCCGCCACGCTGCTGTCAACGCCGCCGCTCATTGCAATCAAAGCTTTCATGAGTTCAGACTTCCTTTTTCTGAATTTGAATTTACAGATACAATATCATAACACAACTATGTGCGGTATGATATTAATTACAAAGCATTTTACTAATCAACATGATAAGAAAAGCGGAAGACCGTTACAGGACTTCCGCTTCTAATATTTTCTCAAGAGTATGCCACGCCAGCACGGCACATTTGACCCGGGCAGGCATATGCGAGATATCCTGCAGGCTTCCCGCTTCCTCCAGTTCTTCCACCTCTTCGTCCGTGACATTTCCTTTGATCATTCGCAGGAAAATATCGGCGAGATGAAGGGCTTCTTCCGGCGTGCGGCCTATGATCAGGTCCAGCATCATATCGGCTGAAGCCTGGGAAATGGCGCAGCCGTCTCCGACATAGGCGCCTTCTGCGATCACACCGTCTTCGATAGTCAGTTGCAAAGTGATGTCATCTCCGCAGCTGGGATTGATCCCGCGGTGGGAGAGACCCGCGCGGGGAAGAATGTGCTTGTGGAGCGGCCGCAGGTTATGTTCATTTATGATCTCCCGGTAGAAACTATTCGACATAGCCCATCCTCCTTCTCACTGTACTAAGGCTCTGCGCCAGACGCAGGATGTCCTCATCGCGGTTGTAGAAAGCGATGCTCGCCCGCACTGTGGACGGCACTTTCATGTGCTGCATCAGGACCTGCGCGCAGTGGTGGCCTGCTCGGATGCATACGCCGTCAGCATTCAGGATCTCCGCAATATCGTGGGGATGCACGCCGTCGAGGGAGAAAGAGAAGATGCCGTTGTGCTCTTTTGCTGTGGACCCTCCCATGATATGCAGATGGGGAATCTTGGAGAGGGCGTCAAAAGCCAGCTCGCTCAATTCTTCCTCCCGCTTCTGGATGGCATCAAATCCAACTATCTGATAGTATTCGATAGCTGCCTTAAGGCCGACAGCTCCTGCCGCGTTGACTGTCCCCGCCTCAAATTTATGAGGCAGTTCCGCCCAGGTTGCGCCCTCACGGGTCACATATTCGATCATCTCGCCTCCGGTAAGGAAAGGCGGCATCTTTTCGAGCAGAACCTTCTTGCCGTACAGAACGCCGATGCCCATGGGCGCCAGCATCTTGTGGCCGGAAAAAGCAAGAAAATCGACATTCAGATCCTGGACATCCACCGGAATATGGGGGACGCTCTGGGCTCCGTCACAGACAAAGACCGCACCCGCTTCATGGGCCAGACGGGCAAAAGTTTTGATATCATTGCGAATGCCCAGAACATTGGAAATCTGGGTCATGGATACGATCTTCGTCCGGGGAGAGAGGGCTTGGCGGAAGGCTTCTTCCGTGATCTTTCCGTCGATACCGCATTCGATAAACTTAAGGACAGCGCCGCTTCTGGCCGCCAGCTGCTGCCAGGGAATGAGATTGCTGTGGTGCTCCATGACACTGATCAGGATCTCATCGCCCTCCCTCAGGAAGGTGCCGTAGCTGTAAGCCACCAGGTTCAGGCTCTCCGAGGCATTCCTTGTGAAAACGATCTCCTCCGGGCTCGCCGCTCCGATAAATCCTGCCACAGCCTCCCGTGACTCCTCATAAACCGCCGTCGCCCGCTGGGCGAGGTCATAGAGCCCGCGCAGAGGATTAGCATTATCGCATTCATAGAAGTGACGGACTGCCTCGATCACGCAGGAAGGCTTCTGGGTCGTCGCGGCGTTGTCCAGATAGACCAGAGAGGGGTTGTCTCTGAAAATAGGGAAATCCTCTCGGATATTCAAGTCTGCCATGGTCATTCTCCTCTCTGTACTCTCGCCCAAATTTTCTCTCGAATCGATTCATCCGGGATCTTGCGGATCACGGAATCGATCTTAGCCCGCGCCAGCATTTCACAGGCGGTCTCCTCGTCGACGCCTCTCGTCTCCATGTAGAAGAGCATGTCCTCATCTGGTCTGCCGATGGAGGCGCCGTGATTGCCGACCACATCTTCCTCGCTGCAGAGGATCACCGGGACACTCTGATTGCGCACCTCTTCGCTCAGGAGCAGGACATCTTCGGTCTCGTTTCCTACAGAGCCGGAGCAGCCCGTGCGGAAATCGATGGTTCCGCGCATGAGTTTGGAAGCCCTGTCCGCGAGAACTCCGGATGCCGAGATCGCGCTTTCCGTGCGCTTTCCGGTGTGGATGGCCTCGCAGTTCAGGTCGTATTTCTCCGTGCCGTCAAGGCGGTAGCAGACATTGGCCGCGAAGGAGCTTTCTTTGCCTGCCAGTGTCACAGAGCAGTTGTCGTAGCTCTCCGCGCCTCCCAGTACAACTCTGTACCAGCCAAAATATGCCTTATCCCCACAAGTCACCCGGACATTGTTGTAGGACAGATCTTTCCCGGATGCCTCCCGGAGCTGGACCAGGTCCAGACGGGCGCCCTCTCCAAGGGTAATCTCATATTCTGAAGCGCCCGGATCTTCCAGGAAGAGAACGCGGCTCTCACCGGGACCCAGGACGTAACTTATATTCTGTATTTTGTCCTGCAGGTCAATGCGCTTGGCACCTGCCTGCAGCCAGCCGAAGGTCTCTGCCAGCGGCTTATTTACTGTGATTTCCATCAGCCGATCGCTCCCTTCATTTCAATGC
>DJXS01000101.1:4352-5928 GCA_002448395.1 Lachnospiraceae bacterium UBA6998
TCCAGAGGCAGCTCCTTGGAGACATTCTCAGCAAAACCGCTGACGATCAGCGCCTTGGCTTCCTCTTCAGAGAGTCCTCTGCTCATCAGGTAGAAAACGGCCTCATCCGAGATGCGCCCGATCTTGGCCTCATGGCCGACATCGGCTTTGTTGGTGCGGATGTCCATAGCCGGGATCGTATCTGAGCGGGACTCGGAGTCCAGCATCAGCGACTCGCAGGACACGGAGGATTTGCTCCCGTGCGCCTTGCTGTTCACAACTACGGCGCTTCTGAAAGTGCTGATCCCGCCGCTCTTGGAGATTGAACGGGTATTTACATAACTGCTTGTGTCCGGCGCGTTGTGGACGACTTTGCAGCCGGTGTCAAGGTTTTGACCTGCTCCGGCAAAAGTCACGCCTGTAAATTCGCAGCGCGCCCCTTTTCCGGACAGCACGCTCATGGGATAGAGGTAGGAGACATGGGATCCGAAAGAGCCCGAGACCCATTCGATCTTGCCGCCTTTCTCTACTTTGGCGCGCTTGGTGTTGAGGTTGTACATGTTCTTGGACCAGTTCTCGATGGTGGAGTAGCGGAGCGTCGCGTCTTCGCCGACGAACAGTTCCACACAGCCCGCATGGAGATTGGCCACATTGTATTTGGGAGCTGAGCAGCCCTCGATAAAGTGGAGCTTCGCGCCCTTGTCGACGATAATCAGCGTGTGCTCAAACTGGCCTGCTCCGGGCGCGTTGAGGCGGAAGTAGGACTGCAGCGGGATCTCGACATCTGCCCCCGGAGGCACATAGACGAAGGATCCGCCGGACCACACCGCGCCGTGCAGAGCCGCGAATTTGTGGTCCTCGGGCGGCACCAGCTTCATGAAGTGGGAGCGGATCATGTCCGCGTATTCCCCGCGCAGCGCGCTCTCGAGATCCGTGTAAATGACGCCCTGTTCGGCGACTTCCTTGCGGACGTTGTGGTATACCAGCTCGGAGTCATACTGGGCGCCTACGCCTGCCAGGGACTCGCGCTCGGACTGGGGGATTCCCAGACGCTCGAAAGTGTTCTTGATATCTTCCGGCACGTCTTTCCAGTCCGTGTGCATGCGCTCGGTGTTGGGGCGCACATAGGTGACGATGTTGTCCATGTTGAGGCCTTCGATGGAGGGCCCCCAGTTGGGCATCGGTGTTTTGGCAAAAATATCCAGTGAGCGCAGGCGGAACTCCAGCATCCATTCCGGGTCCTTCTTCTCACGGGAGATCTGCCGGATGATATCCGGCGTCAGGCCGCTGGCAACCTTGTAGCTGTCCTTGTCTTCATATCGAAAGTCGTAAAAGGAGCGGTCCCCTTCTTCGACATAAGTCTTGTTCTCTTTCATCATGCCTCCCCTTCATAGGCGGCGAAGCCTTCCTTCGTGATCTTGTCGACCAGTTCCGGTCCTCCTTCCGCCACGATCTTTCCGCCCGCAAGGATGTGGACTGCGTCCACTTTGAGGGCGGAGAGGATCGCCGCGTTGTGGGTTATGATCAGGAGAGAGGCGGATTTGTCCGCCTGGAATGCTTCAATTCCCTTGGAAACGGTGCGCACCGCGTCCACATC
>DJXS01000101.1:6023-12009 GCA_002448395.1 Lachnospiraceae bacterium UBA6998
AGGCCGGAGTCGGTCTCATCCAGAATAGCCAGAGAGGGCTTGAGCAGCAGAAGCTGCAGAATCTCAGCTTTCTTCTTCTCTCCTCCGGAAAAACCGACGTTGAGGTCGCGCTCCGCGTAGGACGGATCCATGTCCAGCGTCTCAAGTGCTGCCTTCACTTCCTTCCGAAAGCTCCATACACGAATAGGTTTGCCGCTCTTCTGGGCGAGAGCGCTCCGGACGAAATTCTCCAGAGAGATGCCGGGAACTTCAACCGGGTTCTGGAAAGAGAGGAAGAGGCCCTTCTTGGCCCGCTCGCTCACAGAGAGCTCCAGAAGATCTTCACCTTCCCAGAGCGCGCTTCCGCCGGTAACTGTATAAGCGGGATTCCCCATCAGGACGCCTGCCAACGTCGACTTGCCTGCGCCGTTGGGACCCATGATCACGTGGGTCTCGCCGCGCCCGATCCTGAGACTTACGTCCTTAAGAATTTCGGCGTCCTCTACGGAAGCCGCCAGATGTTCAACTTTTAATAAATCCTGTGCCATGATCGCTCCTTAATATATATGGTCAAAATATCTATCTATTGGTAGGTATTTGGATTATAAGCCTATTTACCCACCAAGTCAATAGGTGAATAAATGCGAGTTATTTCATTCGAAAGGCGCAAAAAAGCAGCAGAAACCATGTGGGTTTCTGCCGCCCATTAACTCTTGAAACTGATCAGTTGATTACTTCCTGATCCCCAGCTCACAATCAATAATGCGAATGTCCTGAATCGTGTCAGGATAGCCGCTCATCGGCTGTATGACGTAGTAAGCGTCCTCGTCCCGACAAATGCAGTTCCTTAGTTCAATATTGCGGAAAGTCGGAATGTCTTCCGGATCCGTGCTCTGTACAACCGGATGGTCTCCGCTGACAGTGTTGAGAACATAATTCATGGTCATGGTGAGGCTTTCCTTCTTGATACCGATCATGAGGATGTCCTCCAAATAGATGCCCTCCACAACACCGCCGCGGCCCATGGCACTCTTGAAGCGGATGCCGACATCGGAATCGATAAAAGTACAGTCTTTCACGAGGACATTGCGGACGCCCCGGGACATCTCGCTTCCGATGACAAACCCGCCGTGGCTCATGCCGACTTTGCAGTCGTGGATGTATACATCTTCACAGGGTTTCAGAAGCTTTCTCGCCTCGCGGTCCTTGCCGGCCTTGAGGCAGATTCCGTCGTCTCCGGTCTGGAAGTCACTGTGATGGATGTGGACATATCTGCAGGATTCCACGTCAATGCCGTCGCCGTTCTGAGCGTAGGCGGGGTTTGTGATCCTGACGCCGCGAACGGTCAGGTGCTCGCAGAAATAAGGATGTACATTCCAGGCCGCTGAGTCCTGAAGGGTGACGCCTTCGATTAGAATATTGCGGCAGTGGCGCAGGCTCACCATTACCGGTCTGTAGAAGTCGTAGTGAGGAGAAGCGGCTGCCAGCGCTTCTTCGAAGGTGTCATAATCGCCCGGGTAGATCTCTCCCGTGATCGCGGTATCGAACATATTCCGGGCGGGGAACCAGATCCCACCCTCTTTGGATTCGATGACATAAGGGGATTTAGCGAGCAGCTCTTTCCACTGCCGAACGGTCATCTTGAATTCCTTGACGGGGCGCCACAGGTGGCCGTTTCCGTTGATGATGCCGTTTCCGGTAATGGCTATGTTCTCCGCGTTTTCCGCTGAGATCGGAGATTTCGTGCGGATCCTGGTGATTCCTTCGAAGTCAGTAACGATCAGAGGATATTCCTCCGGATTCTTGTCGAATAGGATTACTGCGTTGTCCGCCAGATGAAGTTCTACGTTGGAAAGAAGTCTGATAGGACCGGTGAGCCAGATTCCGTTCGGGACTATGACTTTGCCGCCTTCCGCCGCAGCTGCCTCTATAGCTTTTCTGAATGCCTCCGTATTGGAAGTGTGTCCGTCTCCGATGGCGCCGTATGCGCGCAGATCAAACTCCCTCTCGGGGATTGTCGGTATATTTACGGAAAAAGGTTGGAACATAACGATACCTCGCTTATATGTGGTAAACGGAAGTTACAATACCATTATCACCCATGGGGCAAAATTTAGCCACCGTTATTGCACATATAAAAAAACGCCGCACCGGAAATGCTACCATTTCCGATGCGGCAGTTATTATCCTATATATTTTGGCAATTAAGCTTCCTCATACTTGCCATACTTGGCTTCGTAGTCAGCGATCTCATCGCAAGCGTCCATGATAGCCAGCTCGGCTTCCATAGCATATGAGTAAGCGACCATCTGGCAGTCGTCAGCGTAGTCGAGAAGGTCCATGATCAGCTCTTCCTGAGCGGCCTTGTCGAGATCGGTCTTCTTGGCTTCGATCCTGTTCTTGACCTCTTTCTGGTGCATCTGAACTTTGAGACGGGTGGCGTTGAGTTTGCCGTTGTAGCGCTCCTTGGCGAGGCGGTTGTTCTCAATAGATGCATTGAGATTGCCGTCTGCTGTAGCGAGGCCGTCGTCAACCTTAGCCTGAAGCTTCTCAGCTTTCTCATCATATTTCTTCATATCAGCATCGACTTTGGCGTCGATCTTGTCATTGAGCTCATCCATGGCGCTGCTAATTGCAGCTGCATCTGCCTGAGCTTCTTTCTTCATGGAAGCTACGTCACAGTAAACCTGTGCTTCGACATCTCTGCCAAAAACAGCATTCAAGATTGAATTACTGTATCGGTATTTGATAAAATTTTATATAAGTATTTCGTATCAGGGGGCGCATATGGAAGAGCACAAAAAGCGTATCACCGGCAGTATCGCGGACAGGATGATCGTACTGCTGATAGCCGGCATGGTGCTGGTCTCAGTGGCCTTTATAGGAGCAAATATATACCGGAGCAGGGTACTGTCCAAGCTGACGATGGAAACAAACCAGCAGCAGATCGATTCCATATCGGGGGTCGGTGAAGATATGATCGGCCGGATGGTGACCGAGGAACTGGACAGGACCACTGAGCTGGAAGCCAGGGTCACCAATAACAGCTTTGTGGATCTGCAGCGGCGGGTGACGCTTCTGGGAAACTATGCGGCAGTGCTTCTTGATAATCCGCAGGATTATCAGCCGGCGGAATGGGCTTTCCCGGATAAGGACAAAGACGGTTCGCTTTCCACAATGGTCATGCTCGCCGAAGGTTTGGACCCTTCGGATCCGGAGACAGCGGCCCGAGTCGGTCTTTTGGCAAACCTGACTGACATAATGATGGAGCTCTGCGACACCTTTGAGTCGGAGAATGTGTATATCGCCTTGCCGGAAGGCATCCATCTGGTCGCCAGCCGCAACGCCGGAGGGTGGTATCAGGAAGACGGGACTCTTCAGAGTTTTGACCCGAGTCAGCGGTACTGGTTTAAGGAAGCTGTGGAGGCGGGCAGACTCATCTTCACGGATGTGGGAGACGACAAAGAGACCGGGCAGCTGTGCATTGTCTGCGCTATGCCTGTCTATGGGAAGAACGGGGAACTGCTGGCGGTCGCCGGGTCTGATTTTTTCCTCACGGAGATTCAGGAGGCGGTTGAATCTGTCAGCGGAGACGGCGAGTTCCATGTGATCACAAACCGGGACGGTCACGTGATCTTTTCCCCGAAGGAAGATGGGGAATTCCGTCCGACCGGCGATCTGCATGCGGGAGAGGAGAAGACAGACACGGCAGCGCAGGCCCTGGACCTTCGTCACTCTGAGAATGCGGAACTGGCGGCATTTATGGCGGATGCCATGCAGGGGAACGGAAGCGCGAGAACGGTCACGCTCGATGACGGCACATATTATATGGCCGGGGCTCCCATAGAATCGGTCGGATGGACCGATATCTCCGTGGTCAGCCAGGAGAAGGCCAATGAGAACATTCAGGAGATGCTGTCAAAATACAGCGAGATCCAGGAAGGAGCCGTCGCATCTTACAGATCAGCAAACAGCCGCTATATGCCGGTCATCGCGATCGTCCTGGCTATTGAGCTCATTCTGATGCTGATCCTGGTGGCAAGACAGGGACGGCGGATCGTAAAGCCCCTTAACAGTATTACGAAACGCATTTCCGAGATTCAAGGAAGCGATATGGAATTCGAGATGGAGGATACCTATCGCACCGGGGATGAGATCGAAGTTCTCGCGAATGCGTTCTCGGACCTGACTCACAAAACGGCGGAGTACGTGGAGCAGGTTCGAAAAGTTTCAGCAGAAAAAGAGCGGATCAGCTCCGAACTGCGAATGGCCACACGGATCCAGGAATCCATGCTGCCCAACACTTTCCCGGCTTTTCCGGAGTGCCCTGCAGTGGATATCTATGCTTCCATGGATCCCGCTAAGGAGGTTGGCGGCGACTTCTATGACTTCTTTTTCATCGATTCGGGACATCTTGCTATGGTCATCGCTGACGTCAGCGGAAAAGGCGTTCCGGCAGCCCTGTTCATGATGATCTCCAGAACGATCATCAAGAACTGCGCCATGCTGGGAAAGAGCGCTGCGGAGATACTTGAAGAGTCGAACCGGGCGATGTGCTCGGAAAACAAGATGGAGATGTTCGTAACGGTCTGGATCGGAATCCTTGAGATCGCCACGGGACGGATCGCGACGGCAAACGCCGGGCACGAGGATCCTGTCGTCTGCAGGTCAAAAGAGGGACGATGGGAACGCGTGAAGGAGAAACACGGGTTTGTCCTGGGAGGGCTCGAAAACATCCGCTACAGAGAAAGAGAGATCCTGATGACACCCGGAGACAAACTGTTCGTCTACACGGACGGTGTCCCCGAAGCCTGCAATAAAGAAGGCGAGTTCTTTGGAATGGCAAGGCTGATGAAGGCCCTTAAGCCGACTGTCCGGGGGACGCCGAGAGATGTGCTCAGCTCAGTTCGGAAGGCTGTGAACGAGTTCGCGGATGAAGCGGAACAGTTTGACGATCTTACGATGATGTGTCTGGAATATAAAGGAACAGAAGAAGTGTGAAAGGAGGACTAATAAATGAAGCACTATATCATTGTAAAGTTTACCGAAGGGACAGACGTGAAAGCGCTGGTGGAACCTGTTCGGGCGATCTTCGAGGAGACACTGGCGATTCCCGGGATCCATACGCTGGATCTGCACGTTTCCAACTCGGATATCGCTAACCGCTACGACCTTATGATCGTTTTCGACATGGACAAAGAGGCGCTTCCCGCCTATGCGGCATCTGAGCCTCATCTGAGATGGAAGAGCGAGTATGCGGACAGGATCGCGAAGAAGGCGATCTTCGACTGTGATTAGTAAATCCAAATAACAAATATAACATTTTTATAACTTTTTTTGTTAATGCTTCATAAACATTGGAAATATACAGATGTGTATGGTAGAATGATTACACGTACTAAAGTCCAAACTTATAAAAGGAGGATAAGTGTCATATGCAATACACAAAAGAAGTAGAAGACATGATTTGCGTCGCGAAAGGCCCGAATCATGGTCCTGCTCCGATTCCTGAAGAGGGAAAATGGGTCCAGGCGAAAGAGGTTAAGGACATTTCCGGTTACACACACGGCATCGGCTGGTGTGCTCCTCAGCAGGGAGCTTGCAAACTCAGCCTTAATGTCAAGGAAGGCGTGATCGAGGAAGCCCTGGTAGAGACAATTGGATGTTCAGGCATGACCCACTCGGCAGCTATGGCGAGTGAGATCCTTCCTGGAAAGACCATCCTGGAAGCACTCAATACCGACCTGGTATGTGATGCTATCAACACTGCTATGCGTGAGCTGTTCCTGCAGATCGCATATGGCCGCACACAGTCTGCATTCTCCGATGACGGTCTGCGTATCGGCGCCGGCATGGAAGACCTCGGCAAGGGTCTCAGATCCATGGTAGGTACAATGTACGGCACAAAGGCAAAGGGAACCCGTTATCTTGAGATGACAGAAGGCTATGTTGTAAAGATGGCCATCGACAAAGATGATCAGGTATGCGGCTATCAGTTCCTCAGCCT
>DJXS01000101.1:12098-12760 GCA_002448395.1 Lachnospiraceae bacterium UBA6998
AGCCTTGGCAAGATGATGGATGCGATCAAGGGCGGCATGTCCCCGAACGAAGCTTACGAGAAGAATCTGGGCACATATGGACGCTTTAAAGCAGAGGACGGAGCGGTCAAGTGGATCGATCCGCGCAAAGAATAAGAAGGAGGTGCAGTTATGGCTTTGTTTGAAAACTATGAAGGACGTATGCCTCAGCTGCAGCCCGTTCTTGACAAGTACGGCTTCAAGAGCTTTGAGGATGTAAAGGCTTTTACAAACGGCAAGGGTGTTGATGCTTACAGCATCGTAGAGAGCACACAGCCGATTTGCTTTGAGAACGTAAAATGGGCTTATGAGCTCGGCGCAGCGATCGCTATGAAGGAAGGCGCTAAGAAGGCTGCTGACGCTGCTAAGTGGATCGGCGTAGGACTGCAGGCATTCTGCATTCCCGGATCTGTTGCAGATCAGCGTCAGGTCGGTATCGGCCACGGCAATCTGGGCGCAATGCTGCTCGACGAAGAGACCGAGTGCTTCGCATTCCTTGCAGGACACGAGTCTTTCGCAGCTGCAGAAGGTGCGATCAAGATCGCTCTTAACGCAAACAAGGTTCGTACGAAACCGCTCCGCGTCATCCTGAACGGACTTGGCAAAGATGCAGCTATGATCATCAGCCGCATTAACGGTTTCAC
>DJXS01000101.1:12870-13008 GCA_002448395.1 Lachnospiraceae bacterium UBA6998
ATGACTATCTGTCCGCAGATGTCAAGGAAGATCACGCTCTGACCATTGTCAACAAGACCGCTTATTCCACTGGCGATCGTGCAAAGGTCAACTGCTATGGCGCAGACGATGTTCGTGAAGGCGTTGCGATCATGTGGC